>NZ_JBQYFW010000031.1:0-72465 GCF_056313565.1 Pseudomonas sp. 3B-A001-10F | reverse complement strand
CGAGCCCCAGCGAGCGGGCCGCACGTAGGAGCAAGCGTTTTTTGCTTACTTTTTTAGGCGCTTGTAAAAAAGTGAGTCGCCGTAAGGGCGAAACCGCCAGCCGCAGCCCCCGAAGCAACGGATATACCCCCAAAACCCCAAGAACATGGTCGGCCCAAAGGCCGCCAAGACACCCCAAAACAAAAATGTTAGCGTGCTTGGTATCAAGCCCGAACAAGAGCCAAAAACGATGAAAAAAACTGTCCTGGCCTTCAGCCGCATCACCCCGCCCATGATCGAACGCCTCCAGCAAGAATTCGACGTCATCGTCCCCAATCCAAAAGCCGGCGACATCAACGCCCAATTCAACGAAGCCCTGCCCCACGCCCACGGCCTCATCGGCGTCGGCCGCAAACTCGGCCGCGCACAACTGGAAAACGCCGCAAAACTGGAAGTGGTCTCAAGCGTCTCCGTCGGCTACGACAACTACGACCTCGCCTACTTCAACGAACGCGGGATCATGCTCACCAACACCCCCGACGTGCTCACCGAAAGCACCGCCGACCTGGCCTTCGCCCTGATCATGAGCAGCGCCCGCCGCGTCGCCGAACTCGACGCGTGGACCAAGGCCGGCCAATGGCAAGCCAGCGTCGGCGCGCCACTGTTCGGCTGTGACGTCCACGGCAAAACCCTCGGCATCGTCGGCATGGGCAACATCGGCGCAGCCGTCGCCCGCCGTGGCCACTTCGGCTTCAACATGCCGATTATCTACAGTGGCAACAGTCGCAAAACCGAACTCGAAGAACAACTCGGCGCGCAATTTCGCAGCCTCGATCAACTGCTCGCCGAAGCCGATTTCGTCTGCCTGGTAGTGCCGCTCAGCGACAAGACCCGCCACCTCATCAGCCATCGCGAACTGGCCTTGATGAAACCCGACGCGATTCTGGTCAACATCTCCCGTGGCCCGGTCGTCGATGAACCGGCGTTGATCGAAGCCCTGCAAAACAAACGCATTCGTGGCGCTGGTCTCGACGTCTACGAAAAAGAACCGCTGGCCGAATCGCCGCTGTTCCAGTTGAGTAACGCCGTGACCCTGCCGCACATCGGCTCGGCGACGAATGAAACCCGCGAAGCCATGGCCAATCGCGCCCTCGCCAACCTGCGCAGCGCCCTGCTCGGCGAACGCCCGCAGGATCTGGTCAACCCGCAAGTCTGGCGCGGATAAAAAAATATGGGCAAGTGCAACATCGCACTTGCCCGTTAGTTATTGCCATACACAACTTGAAATTGAACAACAAACCAATTCAAACAACAGCGTTATAAGCTCTGCCTGGCTGCCGAATAATCGACAAGCGCTATGGAGAGCCAAAACCTTGAACACCCTGACCACCGACAAACTTATCCGTTACAGCAAAGTTATATTGATGGCCTACATCAGTTTCTTTGGCCTGCTGGTGATGATCCACAACTTCACCGACTATGACTCAAACTACACTTACGTGGCCCATATCCTGAGCATGGACACCACCACTGCCAGCGAAACCATCAAGTATCGGGCCATCGAATCGCCGATGATTCATCACCGGATTTATTGGTTCATCATCACTTTGGAAGTCACCTATACCGTGCTATGCCTGATGGGCACCTATCAGTTATTGCGCCATATCAATGCCCCTGCCGAGGTATTCCATGAGGCAAAGAAGTTCTCGATCATGGGCATACTCGCCGCCATCTTCATTTATTACGTGTGCCTGCAAACAGTTGGAGTGGAATGGTTCGACATGGACACTTCGCAATCATGGAATGCCAAGGACTGGGCACGGCATATCGTTGACTTCATCTTCCCGGTGATGATTTACATCACCTTGAAAGTCGAGCGCTGACGTTCAGCGCTCGTTTATTTCAAGCCAACTTTCCCTGTACTGGCGGCACCACTGCTTTCGG
Source organism: Pseudomonas sp. 3B-A001-10F (assembly GCF_056313565.1). Classification (NCBI taxonomy): domain Bacteria; kingdom Pseudomonadati; phylum Pseudomonadota; class Gammaproteobacteria; order Pseudomonadales; family Pseudomonadaceae; genus Pseudomonas; species Pseudomonas sp. 3B-A001-10F. Next base: position 70,542 of record NZ_JBQYFW010000031.1, on the reverse strand, counting down.
TTTACGAAACACCAGCACATTGCCCAGCATCACTAACACCAGACCGACCAGCGCCGGCGCTGTCCATTGGTAACCTTCAGCAAACGCCGAAACGTTGAGCGCCACCACCGGAAACAGCACCGTGCAGTAAGCCGCACGCTCCGGCCCCATGCGCCCGACCAGCGTCAGATACGCGGTGAAACCAATGACGGAACCGGGGATCACCAGATACAGCAGCGCACCGACGTAACGCGGGCTCCAGTCCATGTCGAATGGAATGCCTTTGACCAGGCACCACACCGACAACATCGCTGCGCCATAGGCCATGCCCCAAGCGTTGGTAGTCAGCGGTTTGAGACCGGCCTTCTGCTGCAGACTCGAGAGCATGTTGCCTGCCGAGAAACACAAGGTGCCGCACAACGCCAGGCCCAGACCGAGCAAGGTTTGCGGGCTGGCCTGATGCCCGGCCAATTCCGGCCAGAACAACATGCCCAGGCCGAACAACCCAAGCGCACCGCCCATCAGCACATTGCGCGCAATACGTTGACCGAAGAACACTCGCGCATTCAGCGCGTTCCACAGTGTTGCGGTAGAAAACACCACCGCGACCAGACCACTGGGAATCCACTGACTGGCGGTCAGGAAGCACATGAAGTTGACGCAGAACAGACACAACCCTTGAGCCACGCAGATCAAATGCCCACGGCGGTTCATCGGTTGCAGGCGCCGGCTGAGCAGCAACAGCGCAAACAGCACCAGCGCGGCGAGGCCGAAGCGATAGACGATCGACACCGGAATCGCCACCACGCCCAGTTGCCATTTCAAGGCAATCCACGTGGTTCCCCAGATCAGCACGGTCAACAAATACAACGACAGGTTCATGGCACACACTCCTCGATAGGCCTTGAGTATCTGCCCACGCTCGCTCTGCGCACTTGCAGATTCTTGCGCTTTTGTCTGGCGGCAGGCTGGCAGCGCGGCGTCTACGGAGTAGGATGCAAGGCGTTGAAGAGAACCGACCATGGCCGCCATCGATACCCTGCAAGTCTTTCAAGCGTTGAACAGCTCGCCGAACGCACGCCTGGTGCACAGCGCCGAGCTCGGTGACGGCTTGTCTGCCGCTTTGTGGACCAACCACCACGATGCACAGGATTACGAAGCGCCAAGCCACCACACGTTGTCCTGCTACATTGCCGGTGGCACCGGCACCTTTCGTCGCGATCAACCCGGGCAAAAAGGCGGGCCGGACAAGTTGTGCATCCTGCCGGCCGATCATGAATCGGGCTGGGTGATCAATGGTGATATTCGCTTGGCGCACCTGTATTTCAGCGCCGAACAATTCGCCCTCGGTTGCGTCACGCTGCTCGATCGCGAACCCCGCGAGATGCAGTTGCGCGAGCAGACCTTTCTCGAAGACGCGCAACAGGCGCAACGCTTCCGGCAACTGCTGACGCTGAATTGGGACGAACCCGCCGAACGCTTGCTGACCAGCAGCCTCGCCCATGAGTTGATCAGCCACACCTTGCTCAGTCAGGTAGGCGCGCGTCAGGGTCTGCGTTTAAAGGGCGGACTGGCGCCACACCAGCGTCGGCAACTGGTGGAGTTCATCGACAACCAGTTGGCCGAACCGATCAGCCTCGGTCAACTGGCCGGATTGTGTGCGCTGTCGGAATACCACTTTGCGCGGATGTTTCGTACCAGTTTCGGCCTGCCGCCGCATCAATATGTGCTGGCGCGGCGCCTGAGCCGGGCGCGGGAGTTGTTGCGCGGCACGGCGTTGCCGTTGGGTGAGATTGCGCTGGCGTGCGGGTTTGCCAGCGCCAGTCATTTCACCAATCGGTTCAAACAGATTTTGGGAGGAACACCTGGCGAGTATCGACAGGCGTTTTTACGATGACTTATTCCGCAATTACTCAAAGCTCTGCCATCGCCACAGCTCAAACGAATCAATATACGGTGTCCCAAAATAGACCCTATAGTAGATAGAAACACGCGCAATACTCGCTATTTCTTTGTCCAGCAGGGGTACCTGACAATCGATCCACCCGAGCTTGTTTTCGAAGCGTTTCAACACGTTTCCAGATGGTTCGTAAAACTCGATATGCGATACATTCTGGGTCGCAAAAACATCTAATGCAAAGCGCAAACGGTGAACTTTTTCAGGTTTCAGAACAATCCGAAGTTCGGCAGAATCATTTTCATTCTGGTGGTCACCGCTGCATTGAATCCCGGTCCCCTCGAACTGACCCTCCACATAACGCTGATCCGACTCAAACAAAATCGTCGACATAGAAGCGCCGTTTTCGCCACCGAGCGTTTGTAGAGAAAAATGTTCAAGATCCAGACTCGAAAATCTCTCCGGTGAATCAGGCTTCACACCGTTGAAGTCTTCTTTCGCAATGAGCTTTAAAAAATAACCCTCGGCTCCAGCTACATAATCATTTGACATGGCAATACTCTCTTCCAAAGACATTGAGAAGACAGTACACATTTAAATCCTCCGCAAAGCACCTGTCATAACTGACAGGCACTTAGATCGTTTTACAATTACCATGCAGTAGATGAGAACGAAAATATCTATAAAGAGCCGCCGAAAAGCGCATTAACTTCACTGTTCTCAAAACTCCAAGGTACTCGACAACGAAACCTGCCGCGCATCCCCCATCGACACAAAGAACCGGCTCGCCGCCGAGGTGTAGTACGTGCGATCAAACAGGTTCTTCACATTCAGCTGAAACTTAACCTTCTGCCCCTCAACCCTGGTGTCGTAAGTGGCAAACGCATCCGCCACGGTATAACTCGGCAGATCAAAATCATTCACCGCGTTACCCGCACGCTCACCGACATAACGCGCCCCGGCGCCGACACGCAGCTGGTCGCCGCCGATCACACTGCCGAAGTCATACACCGCCGACAACGAACCGGAATTCTTCGCTACGTTTTGCAGGCGCTTGCCTTTGTAGTCCGGGTCTTCGGTCACTTCGGCATCGGTGTAGGCGTAGCTGCCAATCATGCTCCAGTGGTCGCTCAACTGACCGGTCAGGTCCATTTCCAGACCGCGCGAACGCACCTCACCGGCCGCACTGTAAATCGTCGTCGGGCCTTCGGAATTGGCCACCAGCACGTTGCGTTTCTTGATGTCGAACAATGCGATGTTGCCGGTGACACGCCCCGGCATGTCCAGCCGCGCACCCAGCTCCCACGACTTGGCTTCTTCCGGGGCGATGCTGCCGTCGAGCACGGTGCTGCTGCCACTCAGCGGGGCGATGGTCGAGTTGGGTTTGAACGATTCGGTGTAGCTGCCGTAGAACGACAAGGCGTCGGTGTAGCGATACACCAGACCTGCGCGCGGGACGAACTTCTGGCCGTTGCTGTCGGTGTTGGCCTTGAACGGCACGCCTTTGCCGGCGTACTGGTCGTACTCCTGGAAGCGTCCGCCAGCGACCAGAATCCACTGCTCGTTGAGGTGAATCGAGTCCTGCAGGAACACCGAATCGCTGCGCAGTTCATCGGTCTGCGCGCTGTCGGGAGCGCTGACCGTCGTACCGGCGACTTCGCGGCCATACACCGGATTGAGGTAGCTGAAGGTGGTCAGGCTTTTCTGCCGGATCAAGTCCTCGCGGTAGATCTTGCGGTACTCGTCATCGACGCCGAACACCAGGTCATGCTGCATGCCCAGCACATTGACCTTGCCTTCGAGGCTGGCAGTGGTGAAACGGTCGGTGCTGATCGCGTTCTGGGTGCCGTCCATGCTGCGGGTCAGCGTGCCCTTTTTGGTGTCGATGGCGGTCACGCGGACCTGGCTGGCGTCGTAGGTTTCGCGGTTCCAGCTGTAGCCGAAGTGGGCTTTCCAGTCGTCGTTGATTTCGTGATCCGCTTCGAAGTGATACAGGTCCGAACGGCCTTCCATGTTGTTGAACGGTTCGTCCAGACGCTCCTTGCGCGAGATGTCCAGCGGATGATTGGTGCGTGGATCGATCAGCGTGCCACGGTCGAACGGCGTGAGAAATTCGCGGTGCTCGTAGGCGAACAACAGCTTGGTGCTCTCGCCGAACCAGGCCAGCGACGGGGCGATCAGGGTTTCACGGTGGGTGCCGAAGTTGCGCCAGTAATCTTCGTCTTCGTGGTCGAGCACCATGCGATAGGCCAGCCCGGAATCGCCCAACGGGCCGGTGCTGTCGAAGGTGCCGCCACTGCCGTTCTTGCCCTCGCCGTAGGTCGAGCCGCGCAAGGTCAGCGCATTGTATTGGGTGAGTTCAGGCTTCTTGCTGACCATATTGACCACACCGCCCGGGTCTTGAATCCCGTAGAGCAACGAGGCCGGGCCTTTGAGCACTTCAACCCGATCGACCGTGGCGTTCATGCCACGGCCCTGCACGATCGGCATGCCGTCGCGCATGATCGAGCCGTTACGGTTGTCACCGAAACCGCGGGTCATCACCGAGTCCTGAGTGCTACCCAAGGTGTTGCCCTGGGTGATGCCGCTGACATTGGCCAGCGCGTCATCCAGATTGCGCGGCGCCTGATCGCGGATGACTTGCGCCGGGATGACGTTGACGGTCTGCGGGATTTCCTGAAGCGAAGCTGAGGAGCGCATCACCGAACTGGTTTCCGGTGGCTGGTAGCTCATCGATTCATCGCGGGTCGAGGTGATGGTCGTGGCGCCGAGATTCAGCGCACCTTCAGTAGGCTGAGGCTCCAGCGCCAGCGTGTGGCTATCGGTGCGGCGGAAGTTGAGGCCGGAGCCGCTGAGCAGACGTTGCAGTGCCTGTTCGGCACTCATCTGGCCATTGACGGCCGGAGCTGTCAGGCCGTAGGGCGCTTCGTCGGTGTAGACCACGCTCTGCCCGGTGACGCGGCTGAAGTCGCTCAAGGCTTGCGGCAGCGGTTTGGCGACCAGGGAAAAGTTGAACTGCTTTTGCGCCTGGCTGCTGATGGTTTCAGCGGCGAGCGCGACGCTCAGCGGCAACAGCGCCAATGCCGAAAAGCTCAGTGCCGAAACGCCTAACCATTGTTTGACCGAACCCGATTTTGCCCTGGACTTCATTGCTCAATGACCTGTGTAGAACCGCAACGGATGCGAATGACTCGCAGTTTCAGTCACTACACGGATGGGGCTGAGGTTTACCTCACCAACATTTGAAAATTATTTTTTGTGGTGTTCGATCGGGTTCCATCGCGAGCAGGCTCACTCCTACATTTGGAATGCGTTCCCCTGTGGGAGCGAGCCTGCTCGCGAAGAGGCCAGCAGCTTCAACGCAAAATAATCAGATGACCCAACACCTGATGCTGCTCAAACCCCATCACCCCTTGCAGCGAACTCAACACGGCCTGCGGATCCTTGCTCGGAAAACTGCCACTGACCTTGCGCGCCGCCAGCTCATCGTTGAGCAACACAATCCGCCCGGGGTAATAACGGCGCAAATCCTCCACCACATCAGCCAGTGTCGACTTGTAATAAGTCAGCCAGCCCTGACGCCAGGCCAACTGCGTCTCACTGTCCACCGTATGCAGTTTTTCTGCCGTACCGTCACCGTAAGCGACCTGCTGCCCGGCCGTAAGAATTTGCTGCTCAGCATCACGATCCGCCGTCACACCAACGCGCCCCGACAACACCGTAACCTGCGCACCGTGAGTTTGCAGGCGCACTTCGAATTGCGTGCCGAGCACCCGCGCCTCACCCTGCTCCGCCGCAACCACAAACGGATCCCCCGTATGTGTGACGCTGAAGAAACCGGCACCGCGACGCAATTGCACATGCCGTTCGCCACGACTGAAATCCACGGCAATCGCACTGTCGCCATCCAGCGTCACTTGCGATTGATCGGCCAGTGTCACCGTGCGGATCTCACCGGGTGCCGAGACATAATCGGCGCCCAGATCATCAATCCAGCGCTGCGGCTGCCAACCGGTGCCAAGGCTGACCATCAGCAACAGACACGCGGCCATCGCCAGCGCGCCCGACCAGCGCAAAACGGGCGAACGACGCGGGCGGTCCATCGCATTAAGGTAACCCTGCAACGCGAAGGCTTCTTCATCGGCCAATGTTCGCGCCGGGCCTTCACTCAACTCCCACACAACCTGAGCCTGTGCGTAAGCTTCGGCGTGCGCCGGATCGGCACGCAGCCATTGGCTGAAGGTCAGTTGATCGCCGGCGCTCGGCCGATCATGCAGCAGGCTCAACCAGGCAAACGCGGCCTGCTCCTGCGCGGGCGTGGGGATAACGGAATCGGCGGGCTTCACGGTGCTTTCCCTGGCAGGCGTGGCGCGGGTTCGCGCAGGCTGGCCTTGCAGGCCTCGAGGGCGCGCATCATATGTTTTTCCACGGCACTTTGGGACAGGCCCATGGCTTTGGCGATTTCCGCATACTTGCGGCCGTGAATGCGATTGAGCAAAAAGATTTGCCGGGTGCGCTCGGGCAAGGCGCGCAACGCCGCTTCGACATGTTTCAGATCATTGCCCGCTTCCAGCGCCGCTTGCGGTTCGCTGCCGTGGCTGTGCGGCTCGTCCGGTTGCCAGCCTTCGTTGACCCGCGTGCGCGTGCCTTCGCTGCGCAGATGATCGATGGCGATGTTGCTGGCGCAGCGCAACAGATAGGTACTGAGCTCTTCGACCTGCACCAGCGGCCGCCGCCAGAAACGCAGAAACAGATCCTGCACCAGGTCCGCCGCCGTCGCCCGACAACCGACGCGCCGGTTCACCAGCGCTTCCATTTGCGAACGCTGGGACAGGAACACCTGAAGAAAATGCGCACGCGCGCCCCGCGGCTCGTCGTCGCGGGATTCCGGCGGCAGACCGATCAGCACTTCAGCACTGCGCCCATGCGGCGACCGGGCTGGCCAGCAGACTGACCCCGGCCAGCGCCAATACGAAACGCGGGCGATACGGCAGCAACAAGACCAACGCCAAGGCGCTGAGCATCAGCACGGCGAACCAGTCGACCAGGCCGAAGCTCCAGCCGTTGGCCTTCACCGCCGCCCAAAGCGACAAACACAGCAATAACCATCCGCCGACTTTCAGGCCCTGACGGCGACGCGTGGAGGGTTTGTGACCGAGCAATTCATCGTGGTGGCGAGGCATCGACAGGCACAACGCGGTGAATCCGGTGTAGGTGAGCAACAAGGGCAAGAGCATCAGTTCGCCCCTTGTTCAAGGGTGATCGGCCGGGCCTGTTCGCGGCGGGGCTTTTTAATGCTGACGGTGCTGCCGGCACGCTGCATTTTCCACGCGGCCCAAGCCAGGAAGAAACCGGTTGCGAGGCACGTCAGATCAAAACCGGCCAATGCCCAATCCCTCTGCATCAAGGTAACGCCGAGATTCCAAGGGGTGTTCAGCGCATTGACCAGCGGCACCGCGACAAACAGGGCGGCGCTCAGGGTGAGTTGCTCAACCCAGGCCTTTCGTCCCGGACGCAGCAGCGCGTGCAGCACACTCACAGCCCAAGTGATAAAGAACGCATTCACTTCCCAATCTGCGCGCTCGGCGAGGCTCACTGGCAACAGACGATTGGCCAGGAAGAATACAGCCACCGCCGCAACCAAACCGGCCATGCTGGCGATGTTCAGCACTTCAACCAGCCGCAGTTCGAACGGCATCACGCCGCTCTTGGCATGTTTGAGTTGACGCTTGCCCAACCAGATCACCAGCCCGGTGCCGATCATCGCCGTGCCGGCCAATCCGCAAATGAAATACAGCCAACGCAGGAGCGGCCCGGCGAAGTGGCCCATGTGCAAGCCATAGAACGCACCACCCACCGCCATCGCCATTGGCTGCTCCGGTGTGCTGCCGAGCATTTGCCCGGTCACCCCGTTGAAGGTCACGGCGCGGCCGAAATCATGCACCACGCGATCCCCCGCACGGGACAGCACCACCGTGGCATTGGCATCCCCCGGATTGCTCACTGACAGACGCGCCGTGTGGCCGCCCGACCATTGCTCGCTGGCCTTGCTCAACAGCGGCGCCATGGCTGCCAACGGTGCCGCGATATTGGCGCGCTCCGGGGTTTTCGAGGCGGGGAACACTTCATCATAAAACGTGCGCACGTCACTGCCGTACGAAGCGACGATGCTCGCCGGCATGACCATCGACATGAAAATCACCAGGCTGCTGTAGGTGATCATCAAGTGAAACGGCAACACCAGCACACCCACCGCGTTATGCCCGTCGAGCCAGGAGCGCTGACCCTTGCGCGGGCGGAAGGTGAAGAAGTCCTTGAAGATTTTCTTGTGGGTAATGATCCCGGTGATCAGCGTAACGAACATCACCATCGCGGCAATCGTCGCCAGCCAGCGGCCCCACGGATAAGGCATTTGCAACTGGAAGTGAAAGCGATAGAAGAACTCGCCGCCCATGCTGTCGCGACCCTGCACTTCGGCGCCGGTCTGCGCGTCGAGGGTTTTCGACTCGAAACGCCCGCGCTCACCGGGATTGGCCGGCGCTGGCTGCCAACGCACGGTCAGGCCGGGATCTCGGGCATCAGGCAAATCGATCAGCCAGCGTGAGGCGCCGGCCGCGTGTTGCTGCAGGTAATCCTGGGCCAGCGTCAGGCTCGTCTCGGCACTCACCGATCGCGCGGGGATTTCCGGCTGCATCCAGTGGCTGATCTCATCTTTGAAATAGGCCAGCGTCCCGGTCAGGAAAATCGCGAACAGCAACCAGCCAAACAGCAGTCCGGCCCAGGTGTGCAGCCAGGCCATCGCCTGACGAAAGCCCTCTTTCATGCCAGGCCCAATCCACGTGCTGCGCCAGAGATGGTCGCCAGAATCACGCTTGGCACCAGCAAACCGACCCAGGCCGACCACGCCGTACGACAGGCGAAACACCAGAGCACCGCCACCAGATAGACCAGAAAGGAAATGGTCATGCCGGTCACCACCGCTTCGGCGCGGCTCAACGGCAGCCACAGCGTCAGGGTGACACTGGCCAGCGCCGCGACGAGATAGCCGCCAAACACCGCCGCCAACACCCGTGAGGTGACGGCCAGACGATAGGACATGGGAAGTGTGGCGAGTTTGCCTTTCATGTTTCGACCCTGAAACGAAAAACGTCCGGCCGATCAGCCGAACCTACAGGCGAGCAATATTAATGATAAATATTCTCATACGCAAAAGCATCTGATTGCCGGTTGAGCGTTTCGCCCCTTACAATGCGAACCGTTCTTGTTCTCTAACGCATACTCTCTACCGCGCCACCAAGCGCCCGGAGTAATACCGTTGTCGTCCGCCCATCCAGTCGAATCGCTCTATCAGGCCCATCACGGCTGGCTCACCGGCTGGCTGCGGCGCAGACTCGGCTGCCCGGACAGCGCAGCGGATCTGGCGCAGGACACGTTTATCAAGGTGCTGACCGCCCGCGAACCGCCGGTGATTATCGAGCCGCGCGCCTTTCTGACGACGTTGGCCAAGCGGGTTTTGTTCAATCATTACCGCCGTCAGGATGTCGAACGCGCTTACCTCGACACCTTGGCGCAGATGCCGGACATGGTCGCGCCGTCGGAAGAAGACAAGGCGATCATCCTGCAAACCCTGATGGAGCTGGATCAGTTGCTCGACGGTTTGCCGCGTCAGGTCAAACGCGCCTTTTTGCTGGCGCAGGTCGATGGCCTGACTTATCCACAGATCGCCGCTGAACTGGGCATATCCGTGGCCACGGTCAAACGTCATCTGAACAAAGCCGCCATGCGCTGCTACTTCGCCTTATGAACCGCGTGCCGGATTTCTCTTCCCAAGTGGCTGAACAGGCCGTGCATTGGCTGATGGAAATGCAGCAGGGCACGCTCTCCCCGCGCCAGCAACAGGCCTGGCAACAATGGCTGGAGGCACACAGCGAACACCGGCGGGCGTGGGAGCATATTCAGCGGGTCAATCAGCGTTTGCGCGGTGTGTCTTCGCCGCTGGCGCATGCGGCATTGAACGGGGCGAAGTCCGGCAGTCGTCGTCAGGCGCTGAAGCTGTTGCTGATTCTTGGCGCGGGCACGGCGGTCACTTGGGGCATGCGCGAGCACAATCCTGTGCCGTCGCTGCTCGCCGATTACCGCAGCCCGCTGGGGCAGCGACGCAAAATTTCCCTGGGTGGCGGTGATAAGTTGCAACTCAATACCGCCAGTGCCGTGGACGTCGACGGTGCGCAGCGATTGATCCGCTTGCTCGAAGGCGAAATCCTCCTGACTGCCGCGCAATCTTTCGAAGTGCGCACGGCTCAGGGCCTTCTGAAAACCCAAGGCGCGCGCCTCAATGTGCGTCAGTTTGCCGATCGCACGCAGGTTGCGCTGTTCGAAGGTCGCGTCGAACTGAGCGATAATGGACGCGCGCCGATGTTGCTGCCGCTCGCGCGTCAGTTGAGTTTTACCTCGACCTCCGTCAGCGAGGCCAAACCTCTGGACGCGAACAGCGGCGCCTGGGCCGACGGCATGCTGGTGGCCGCGCATATGCGTCTCGGCGACTTCCTCGATGAACTCGGCCGCTATCGTCGCGGCCAGCTCAATTGCGACCGGAACGTTGCCGACCTGTTGATTTCCGGAACTTACCCGCTGGACGACAGCGAGCGGATTCTTGATCTGCTGGAAATCAGTTTGCCGGTGAAAGTGAGGCGTTTTACCCGCTACTGGGTGACCGTCGAAGCGCGGGTTTGAAAACTCAAAAATAAATGAGCCGTTTTTCAGATCTGGCGTGACAGAGAAGGAAAGCCCCCTTGATTCAACCTTCTCAGGATCATCCACCATGCACCCCACCCGCCTCACGCCACTGGCCCGCAGCCTGCGCAATCTCGTCCTCGGCGCCAGTCTGAGTTTCAGCGCCCTGCCCGCCGCACTGGCCGCTGAAGCCAAGGCTTATCACATCGCGCCGTCGTCACTGGAAAACGCCCTCAACCAGTTTGGCCGTGAAGCGGGCGTGCTGATTTCGTTTGGTTCGCAAGTCACCAGCGGCGTGCAAAGCCGTGGCCTGGAAGGCAGTTACACCGCAGAACAAGGTTTGAACGCATTGCTCGAAGGCAGCGGTCTGCAAGCACGCGCCGAGGGCAACAATGCGTTCAGCCTGCAACCGGTGGCGGATGCCGCGCTAGAGCTGGACACCTCGACTGTCGTCGGCGACTGGCTCGGCGATGCTGCGCAGATCAATGTGTTCGAACATCCCGGTGCGCGCGATGTGATCCGCCGCGAAGAGTTCGAGCGTCAGGGCGCGACGCAGGCGCGCGATGTGCTCAACCGCATCCCCGGCGTCAACGCCCCGGAAAACAACGGCACCGGCAGCCACGACATGGCGCTGAACTTCGGCATTCGTGGTTTGAATCCGCGACTGGCCGCGCGCTCGACCGTGTTGATGGATGGCATCCCGGTGCCGTTCGCGCCTTACGGTCAGCCACAACTGTCGTTCGCGCCGATCAGCATGGGCAACATGGATGCCGTGGACGTCGTGCGTGGCGGCGGCGCCGTGCGTTACGGCCCGCAAAACGTCGGCGGCGTGGTCAACTTCGTCACCCGGGCGATTCCTGACGAGCCAACGGTCAAGGGCGGCTTCCAGACGGAAACCAGCCCATCGTCGAGCCACGACGGCTTCAAGACCAGCGCCAACCTGCTGGCCGGCGGCACTAACGCCAATGGCCTCGGCGGTGCGTTGCTCTACTCCGGGACGCGCGGCGGCGACTGGCGCGAACACAGCGACACTGAAATCGACGACCTGATCCTCAAGGGCAAATATCAGCTCGACGAAGCCAATAGCTTCAACGCCATGGCCCAGTATTACGAAGGCAAGGCTGACATGCCCGGCGGTCTGAACGTGGCCGATTACGACGCCGATCCGTATCAATCGACGCGCCCGAAGGACCAGTTCTGGGGCCGTCGCACGATGTTCAATTTCGGCTATCGCTATCAGGAAGATCGCCGCGAATTCACTGCCAACACGTTCTTCACCAAGACCTTGCGCAGCGGTTATCTCGATCAGGGCACCTTCCTCTCGCTGTCACCGCGCGAGTATTGGGTGCGTGGCCTGGAAACCCGATTCGCCCAAGGTTTCGACCTCGGCCCGACCAGCCATGAAGTCGGCGTCGGCTATCGCTACATCAACGAGGCCGGTCACGAACTGCGCTATCGCACACCGATCAGCAGCAACCAATACCCGACCACCGCCAGCCGCAACGACCGCGACACCCGTGGCGGCACCGAGGCCAATGCGTTCTTCGTCGACGACCGCATCGACATCGGCAAATGGACGATCACCCCGGGCGTGCGCTACGAGATGATCGAGTCGCAGCAGACCAACAACCTGACCAACGTCAAATACAAGGGCGACTACAACACCGCACTGCCAGCGTTGAACGTGCTCTATCACCTGACCGACAGCTGGAACCTCTACGCCAACACCGAAGGCTCCTTCGGCAGTGTGCAATACAGCCAGATGCCCAACCGGGTGACCAGCGGCGAAGTAAAACCGGAGAAGGCGCGTACGTGGGAACTCGGCACGCGCTATGACAACGGCGCGTTGCGCGCGGAGATCGGCGCGTTCCTGATCAACTTCGACAACCAGTACGAAAGCAATCAGACCAACGACTCGGTGATCGCCCGAGGCGAAACCCGTCATCAAGGGATCGAAACCAGCGTCAATTACGCGCTGGATGACTTGAGCCCGGCGCTGGCCGGTTTCGATGTCTACGCCACTTACGCTTATGTTGACGCGACTATCCGCGAAGACGGACCGAACAAGGGCAACCGCGTGCCGTTCTCGTCGAAACACAAAGGCACGATTGGTGTGGGTTACAGCGAAGGACCGTGGAAGCTTAATCTCGACAGCAGCTTCCAGAGCGACCAGTTCGCCGACAACGCCAACACCTCGAAGGAAAGTGCTGATGGCAGCACTGGCAAGATCCCCGGTTACATGCTGTTCAGCAGCCGCGCCGGGTATGACTTCGGTCCGCAGTTGTCGGACTTGAATGTGGCGGTGGGCGTGAAGAACATTTTCAACACGCAGTACTTCACGCGCTCGTTTGATGACAACAACAAGGGCAAGTATGTGGGTGAGCCGCGTACGGTTTATGTGCAGACTTCTGTGGCGTTCTGAGGATTGAGAAGCCCTCATCGGAACGCCGCCCGCCTAGCCCTCTCCCTGAGGGAGAGGGAACTGATCGGGGAATTCTTGAGAAATACACCGACCTGAAAGTGCTGTGCAGAATCCATAATCGACTCGGCATTTCAGGTCGATGTATCACGTAACACAACTCGGTCGGCCCCCTCTCCCTCCGGGAGAGGGCTGGGGTGAGGGGAATGGGCTACAGTGAAATATCAAACCAACTTCACAAGGATCGTGAAGCATGCAAACTCGCCCCACCCTCGCCCAATTCGCCCGCCAGTTACGCGTCAACCAAACCGACTGTGAACACCTGCTCTGGCAAAAACTCCGCTCCCGCCAGATCGCCAATCTGAAATTTCGTCGGCAGTTTCCCTGTCCGCCTTACGTGCTGGATTTTTATTGTGATGAGCTGAAGTTGGCGATTGAACTGGATGGTGGTCAGCACTTTGAAACGCCGGGATTGATATACGACCAGCGCCGAACAAACCATCTGTACCAGCGAGGCATTCAAGTCATACGTTTCAACAACCTGGAAATACTTCAGCAGATGGATGACGTGCTGGAGCAGATCATAAGAATTGCGGCGAATCGAAAAATGCCCTCACCCTAACCCTCTCCCAGAGGGAGAGGGAACTGATAGCGGGATGCTTCAGAAATTCATCGACCTGAAAGAACTGTGTCGAATCCATAATCAACGTAGTTTTTCAGGTCGACGTACCTCTTCAGACACCTCGGTCGGCTCCCTCTCCCTCCGGGAGAGGGCTGGGGTGAGGGGCTTTTCTGCTACAAACAAAAAACGGGCCTGCATTCGCAGGCCCGTTCTCATTGGCTGGCTTATAAAATCAGCGCATCAACTGTTGATCGCTGCCTGTTCGTTCTCGTCAAACTCTTCCGCCAGCAGTTTGTCATTGGCTTTGCCGTCGATTGGCACCACAGCGGCACGTGGCTTACCTCGCAGTTTGCCGAAAAGATGCTCCAGGGCGTGCTCGAGTTTTTCGGCAGCGCCGTCGATTGCCTGTTCCAGCGAATCGGCCTTGTGGGTCACGGAAATCGGTTGATGGCCTTTTGGCCGCGCTTCCAGTTGGCAGCGCAAGTCATGGGGACCTGGTTTGTCACCGTTCTCGTCGCTCAGGTGGACTTCGACACGGGTCAGGTCCTCTTCATAACGTTCGAGCGTGCTCTCAATGGTTGTACGTACCCACTCCTCCAGTCGTTGACTACTTTGAATATGGTTATCGCTGTTGACTTGGATTTGCATAGTTCATCCCTTATTTCAGCTAGCTCGTGAGAGGCCTTGAGTTGAATTTCCTGACCTCCTGGTTACAACAATCGGCCCGACTGCCGAACATTTCAACCCCTGAAAAAAGATAAATATTCATTCGCAAAAAAAGCCGGACAACCGGGCAAAGCACTGGTAAGGTCGGGAGTTGGGTCGCTTGGCAATGTTGCAAAATTTGCTCACAACTGCCCGTCGTTCAACGGGTGCAAACTGCGAAATATCCCCGCCTCCTCGACCAGCCAATCATGCACCGCACGCACACCCGGATGGCTTAAAGCCCCCGGCGCATAGAGCAACACATAGCGTTTGTGATTAGGCACCGACAGGCCAAACGGCACAATCAACGTCCCTCGCTCCAATTCATCGTTAAGCAAGGTGCGGCGGGCAATCGCCACGCCCATGCCGGCAATCGCCGCTTCGATGGTCAGATGATTGCGATTGAAGGTATGCCCACGCCGTACGTCGGCGCCCTCAAAACCAATCGCGTTCAAATAAAATTCCCATTCTGCGTATTCATAACTGCCACGCCACGCGGTGATGTCGTGCAGTACCGGGAAATGCACCAGATCCGCCGGCCCGTGCAACGGTGGTCGCCCGCGCAACAGGCTCGGTGCGCACACCGGGAAAATCTGCTCGTCGAGCAAGGCTGTGGATAACAATCCCGGGTAACTGCCGTCGTTCAAATCGATCGCCAGATCAAAATCGCCTTCGTGCAAGGGCACGCTGCTGTCCTCTGCCACCAAGCGCAACTGAATGTCCGGATAGCGCTGCTGCAGGCGTGGCAAGCGCGGCGTCAGCCACTTGCTGAGGAACGACGGAATCGAGCGCACACGCAAAATCCCGCTGATCATCCCGGCGTCCAGTCGACGTAGTTCGGCATCAATGCTGCCATACGCCTCGTTGACCGTGATAGCCAGCCGCTGCCCCTCCGCACTCAGCTCCACACCACGCGCGCGCCGATGAAACAAACGGAAACCAAGTCGTTCTTCAAGTTGACGAATTTGCTGACTGACCGCCCCCGGGGTGATGTGCAGTTCTTCGGCACAACGTGTGAACGACAGGTGCCGTGCGGCACAGGAAAACACCTGCAGCCAGACATAGGTCTGGGCATGCAATTGACGGCTCATCGTTTAGTCCTGCTAAAGGCTTACTTAGGAAGTTTCGTTAGTCACGTTGGACCGAGGTAGGCAGTATCGCCGACATTGCGCTTGTCCTACAAAAAATGGCAGCGATTCCTACTCCATTGCTTGTAAGGGTTTAGCATGGCTATCAGTGTTTTCGATCTATTCAAAGTCGGCATCGGCCCGTCCAGTTCCCACACCGTAGGCCCGATGCGCGCCGCCGCGACCTTCGCTCAGGCGCTGATTGATCAACGTTTGTTGAACGATGTGCGTCGTGTGGAAATCCGTTTATACGGCTCACTGTCGGCCACCGGCGTCGGGCACGCCACCGACCGCGCAACGGTGATGGGCCTGATGGGCGAATGGCCGGACAGCATCGATCCGGCGACCATCGATCCACGTATCCAGCAACTGCGCGAGACAGGCCAACTGTCCCTCGCCGGTCAGAGAGAAATTGCCTTCGACTGGCAACGTGATCTCCTGCTGCTGGACGAGAGCCTGCCCTACCACCCCAACGCCATGTCGCTGACGGCCTTTGGCGAAACGGCCGAGCTGTTCGAGCAGACCTATTACTCGGTTGGCGGCGGTTTCATCATCGAAGCGGAAGAAGCCGAGTCCGGTGTCGCCCCGGCGAGTGAAGTGGTGTTGCCGTACGATTTCTCCAGCGCCGCCGAACTGCTATCGCTGTGCAAACAGCACAACCTGCGCGTGTCCGAACTGATGATGGCCAACGAACGCGCGTGGCGCACTGACGCGGAAATCCGCCAGGGCCTGCTGCACATTTGGTCGGTGATGCGCGAATGCGTCGAACAAGGCCTGCGCCACGAGGGGATTCTGCCCGGTGGTCTGAACGTGCCGCGCCGCGCCGCGAAATTGCATCGCAGCCTGTTGGAGATCGGCAAGCCGAACGTGATCAGTTCCACTCTGTCGGCAATGGAGTGGGTCAACCTGTTCGCCCTCGCCGTCAACGAAGAGAACGCCGCCGGCGGGCGCATGGTCACCGCACCGACCAACGGTGCAGCCGGAATCATCCCGGCCGTTCTGCACTACTACATGAAATTCAATCCGGACGCGTCTGACGATGATGTCGTCGCTTTCTTTCTGGGCGCGGCGGCTGTCGGCATTTTGTGTAAGAAAAATGCTTCGATCTCCGGCGCTGAAGTGGGCTGCCAGGGCGAAGTCGGTTCGGCCTGTGCGATGGCCGCTGCTGGCTTGGCCGACGTGCTCGGTGCCACCCCGGAACAACTGGAGAACGCCGCCGAAATCGGCCTGGAACACAACCTTGGCCTGACCTGCGACCCGGTCGGCGGCCTCGTGCAGGTGCCGTGCATCGAGCGCAATGCCATCGCCGCCGTGAAAGCGATCAACGCCACGCAAATGGCCCTGCGCGGCGACGGCAAACACTTCATTTCCCTCGACCGGGTGATCCGCACCATGCGCGATACCGGCGCCGACATGCACGACAAATACAAAGAGACTTCACGGGGCGGCCTGGCTGTGAACTGGGTGGAATGCTGAGGCCCATTCCCTGACCGCCCCGGCAGGCCGCACGAAGCCGCCTGCCAACCGTGAGCCCGAGCAAAAATAATAACGAGGCGATACCGATGACCGATGTACGTACACCTGCTGCCGAAAATCCCGCTGTAGACCGCACACGCAATGCAGAAACGGCCCACAAGGGCTGGAACAAATTCGACACCACCTGGATGCTCGGTCTGTACGGCACTGCGATCGGTGCTGGCACCTTGTTCCTGCCGATCAATGCCGGTGTCGGCGGTTTCTGGCCTTTGCTGATTCTCGCCGTACTGGCTTTCCCGATGACGTTTTTTGCCCACCGTGGGCTGACCCGTTTCGTGTTGTCCGGCCGCTCCGGGGACATCACCGAAGTGGTCGAAGAACACTTCGGCATCGGTGCCGGCAAGCTGATCACGCTCCTGTATTTCTTCGCGATCTTCCCGATTCTGCTGGTGTACAGCGTGGCGCTGACCAACACCCTGAGCAGTTTCCTCGAACACCAATTGCACATCGCTCCGCCACCACGGGCGATCCTCTCGCTGGTGTTGATCCTCGGTTTGATGGCGATTGTGCGCTGTGGTCAAAGCGTCATCGTCAAAGCCATGAGCGTGCTGGTTTATCCATTTGTTGCCGCATTGCTGCTACTGGCGCTCAGCCTGATTCCAAACTGGAACGGTGCGTTTTTTGCCAGTGCCCAAGAAGCCATGCCAATGTCCGCTTTCTTCAAGACAATGTGGCTGGCGATTCCGGTGATGGTGTTTTCGTTCAACCATTCGCCGATCATTTCCGCGTTCGCGGTGGAGCAGAAACAGCGCTACGGCGAGCAGGCCGAACGCAAGAGCAGCGGCATCCTCGCCATGGCTCACGGCATGATGGTCGTCACGGTGATGTTCTTCTGCTTCAGCTGTGTGCTGGCGCTGTCGCCGGCGGATCTGGCAGCGGCCAAGGCGCAGAACATTTCGATCCTGTCGTACCTGGCCAACCACTTCCAGACCCCGGTCATCGCTTACGCTGCGCCGCTGATTGCGCTGGTGGCGATCACCAAATCCTTCCTCGGCCACTACATCGGCGCCAGTGAAGGCTTCCAGGGCATGATCGTGAAAAGCCTGCGCAGCCGTGGCCGGGTGATGTCAGCGAGCTGGCTGAACCGTGCGACCGCCGTGTTCATGATCCTCAGTTGCTGGGCCGTGGCAACGTTCAACCCGAGCATCCTCGGCATGATCGAAACCCTCGGCGGGCCGGTGATTGCCTGCCTGTTGTTCCTGATGCCGATGTACGCCATCCGCCGCGTGCCGGCCTTGCGCCAGTATTCGGGCCAGGTGTCCAACGTGTTTGTGGTGCTGATCGGCCTGATTGCACTGTCAGCGATCATCTACTCGGTTCTGCCCTGAAAACGGGCCATTAAAAAAGGCGAGCCACGTGGCTCGCCTTTTTTATCCCCGTGTTCATTGTTCGACAATTTTCCCGGCACAGCCCTTGCTACATAGCTTTAGGAGCTGCCGCAGGCTGCGATCTTTTGCTCTTCGTGACCGAAATCAAAACACTGAAGAGCAAAAGATCGCAGCCTCGTTTCCTCGACAGCTCCTACATGAAGCAACAAATACAGGCCACGGAATGGCCGATGATCCGGTTGGGCGAACCAACCCGATCACGGCCGGTCAACAACTGCACGTTCAATCAGGCGGTGACGCATCATGGACAATCCTTTTCAGATCATTACCGATGCCTTTGCGCCGGACTATCAGATCAACCTGAGCATTCAAGGCCTGGACGGCAGCATCATGCTGACCCTGTCCAACAGCGGCCGGATCGTGGCCAAACGCATGATCAGCGCCGAGCAGCGCAACGACCCCGTGCGCCTCAAGCGCCTGGTGCAAAGCATCCAGTTCGGCATTGCCATCGAGCAAGGCCACAGCGCCATGGCAATCCTCGAAGCGATGACCAGCGGCGACGGGCTCACCCCGCCACCACCACGCATCATCGGCCAGCCCGGGCAAGCAGCCGGGCTTTAAAGCTCGCCCTTCTCGACTTCCGGATGCTCGCTGGAACCGGCGCCAAGTTTGCGCTGCGGTTTCTCGATCTTCACCGAAGGAAATTGTGACGAGGCGTAACGCACCACCAGAATCGAGAACGCCAGCAACAGAATGCCGCCGCACAGGTAGATGATGCCCATGTCCGGCGGATTGTGGTGCGAGACGTTGGAGATCAGCAAACGGGTCAGCGCGGTGATCGCCACGTAGATCAGGAAGCGCACCGGCATGTGGTTGGTCTTGAAGTAGATCCCGACCATTGCCCCCAATTCGAGATAGATGAACAGCAGCAGAATGTCATCGATCTTGATATGGCCTTCCTCGAGCATCCCGAGAAATTCCATCACCGCCGCCCATGCCGTCACCGCACCGATGGCGAACAACGCCAGATAGTGGAAGGTTTCGACGAACAGGTTGCCCAGGGACTCGGCCAGTTGATGCACGTTTTGCCGCAGTTTCTCGGCCCAGTTGATTTTCACGATGATGTTCCTTAGCTCGAATGCGAGCGGATGATGCGTGTTGGACGTGACGGTTTTCTGCACGTAACGGTTTTCATGCAGAAAAGAGGCCACGCCATCATGGCGAGCCGCCGCCAAACCCGCGCCGTGGCGTTTGGTCGCACCGCTGTGCTTTTGTGGGAGCGAGCCTGCTCGCGAATGCAGCGACACGGTCGCCTGACAAACCCGAAATCCGGTCTACATTGAAAAGCCACTACCCATGGCGCAGGGATTCGCTTATCCTTTTCGCTGTATATGGATACAGTAGTCGTCAAGACAACTTAATGTGAAGGCATGTGAGGTGGTGAATGGCCGTCGAAGTGGTATACCGCAGCAGCCGAGATCTGGAGCGCTTGTTCATGGATAAAGCCGAAGCTGACCGTCATGACAAAATGCTCGAACTGGCCGAATATCTGGCCGATGTCCTGCAAA
Organism: Pseudomonas sp. 3B-A001-10F; assembly: GCF_056313565.1. Classification (NCBI taxonomy): domain Bacteria; kingdom Pseudomonadati; phylum Pseudomonadota; class Gammaproteobacteria; order Pseudomonadales; family Pseudomonadaceae; genus Pseudomonas; species Pseudomonas sp. 3B-A001-10F. Next base: position 50,628 of record NZ_JBQYFW010000031.1, on the reverse strand, counting down.
AAGCCGTTCCGTCCCTGACTGAACAGCAAGTGGAAGAAGCCGGGATCTACATGGCGAAGAATCGCGATGTGTTCGCCCGGGCGTTCAAGAGCCAGCCGGATGCGTTGTCGGAGCTGATCAACGCACCGGCCGAACCGATGGAGAATGGTGAAGCGGCGGAAGCTGCTGAAGCGCCTGCGAAGCCAGCCAAAGTGGCGAAGGCTGCGAAGTAATCCAGCCCAAATTGAATAGGCCCTGAGTCGAATGGCTCAGGGCCTTTTTCATGCCTGTGAAACTCAGCGATACAAAACTTTCTCCGCCAACTCATCCGCCACTCGTGCCGGCGAACGTTTTTCCGCCTGCGCGTGGGCGAAGACTTCGGTCAGCCGTGAGCTGATTTTCGACAGATGCGCGGTAATCGTCGACAACTCTTCACCACGATGTTTCAGCGAGACGTAGATCAAGCCACCGGCATTGATCACGTAGTCTGGCGCATACAGAATCCCGCGCCGTTCCAGTTGATCGGCCACATCCAGATGTGTCAGCTGGTTATTGGCAGAGCCTGCCACTGCCGAACAGCGTAATTGCGTGACGGTATGGCTGTTCAAAACCCCGCCCAGACCGCACGGCGCGAGGATGTCACACGGCGTACTGAGCAACGCGTCGTTGGCGATCGGGTGAGCGTTGAGTTGTTCCATCGCCAGTTGCACCTTGCCGTGATCGATATCGCTGACCAGCAACTCAGCCCCGGCGGCATGGAGTTGTTCGGCCAAAGCAAAGCCGACATTGCCCAGGCCCTGAATCGCGATGCGCAAGCCTTCGAGGTTGTCGCTGCCCAGCCGCGCCATGGCCGTTGAGCGAATGCCGGCAAATACCCCCATCGCGGCATGCGGAGCGGGGTCGCCGGCCGAGGTGGTGCTGGTGACATGCTGAGTCTGTTGGGCGATGCAATCCATATCCGCCACCGAAGTGCCGCTGTCGATGGCGGTGATGTAGCGACCGTCGAGCTGTTCGATGCAACGGCCAAAAGCTTCGAACAGCGAGCCACGGTTTTCCACATGAGCCGGGCGCACGATCACTGCCACGCCTCCGCCCTGCGGCAGCCCCGCCAGCGCAGCCTTGTAGCTCATGCCCTGAGCGAGGCGAATGGCATCTTCGACGGCGGATTCGTCATTGGGATAGGCGAGATAACGACATCCGCCCAAGGCTGGCCCGAGGCGACTGTTATGGATGGCAATGACCGCCTTCAACCCGGTGACCGGATCAACGCTAAGGTGCAGCGATTCCAGGCGAGTGCTTTGCATGAGCGCAAACATCGTTGGGCTCCCGAATCACTTCTTGTAGAACGCCAGTATAGGCCTGCGCCTGAAAATTGCTGGAGCGCGCCGGAATAAGCGCCCGCGCCGACAACGGTTTTGCGGCATAACCCGACACCTGCGCAGCAGGGGACTGGACGAATCTTGCGGGCGGGGCTAAAACGAGGCATTCCCCGGAGATTTCGATGAGTGCGCGTCAACGTTTTTTCGAATGCCTGCACCGTTCACCGCCCGCGCTGTTCGAAGCCGCGCTGTGGATGGCGGCCGAGCATGAAAAAGCGGTCGATCCCGACGCGCTGTTACAAGAATTCAAAGACCTGCAACAACGAGTCAGTTACGGCTTGCCGATGTTGCCGGTCAGTGAACTGGCGCAGCCCCTGTTGCGCCGCATGACTGATCTGGGCTTTGCCCAGGACCACTTCCTGCCGCTGCGCCCGCAAGCGGCGCTGTTGCACAAAGTGTTGCAGACCCGTCGCGGCCAGCCGTTGGCACTGGCGCTGATTGCCCTGGAGCTGGCGCGTGGCCTGGAGATTCCGCTGGTCGGGGTCAACTTCCCCGGACACTTCCTGTTGCGGGTGCCCGGCGCTGATCACTTGCTGGATCCGTGCGGTGGCCGGCGTTTGTACCCAAACGATTGTCGCGAACTGTTGCAGCGCCAGTACGGGCCGAACATGAAGCTGACCGCCGAGCATCTGCTGACCGCCAGCCCCAAGCAGATGCTCCAGCGCCTGTCGCGCAACCTGCGCCAGCTGCACCTGACTCATGATGATTTTATCGCCGCGCTGATCGACGCCGAACGCGTGCTCGAACTGGGTGACGCTGGCGCCGTCGATTACCTGGCACGGGCCAGTCTTTATCAGCGGCTCGACTGCCCGAATGCCGAGCGCTTTGATTTGGAGCATGCGCTGATGCTCAGCGACGACCCGATTCAGCGCCTGCGCCTGACTGAACGCCTCAGCCACCTGCCGCCCAACTCCGTCGTCCACTGAATACGCTCGCGATGGCTGTGTGTCAGGCAACGAATGTAGTGACAGAAACACGGCCTTCGCGAGCAAGCTCGCTCCCACAGGTTTGGTGTGGACCTAAATTATCGGCTCGGCACACATCACTGTGGGAGCGAGCTTGCTCGCGAAGCAGGCGGCTCGGTCTTTCAGTTAAACCGCGTTATCGTTCTTCGCTAGCAGGCTAGCTCCCACAGGAGATTGCACTGTGTCGGTGGGCGAACGCACCTGAATAATCAGCAACGCGGCGATGACCGCCGGAATCGCACAGAAGAAGAAAATCTGCGCCACTGGAATATGCATCGCCAACAACAGGCTGCCGAACAGCGGCCCGAGAATCGAACCGAAACGCCCCACGCCCAATGCCCAACCGGTGCCGGTCGCACGCACATGCGCCGGATAGAAATTGCTGGCAAACGCATTCAGCGTCAGTTGCCCGCCAATGATGCAGAACCCGGCGGCGAACACGCAGGCGACCAGATATCGCGGATTGTCGTGATTAAGCCCCAGCAGGATCGTGCACAGCGCCGCCCCTGCCAATACCGCTGACAACAACCGCACCTTGCGTTTCAAGCGGTCAGCGAACCAGGCCATGCAAATCGCGCCCAAGGTGCCGGCGAACAGGAACATCGACGTCACCAGATTGGCTTCGTTGAGTTTCAGGCCGCTTTCCAGGAGCAGCGTCGGCAGCCAGCTGATCATGAAATACAACAGAATCAGGCTGACGAAAAACGTTGCCCAGATCAGCAATGTCGGTCGCGCGTAGCCATTACGGAACAACTCGACCACCGTCAGTTTGCTGCCCTGCTCCCGCTCGTTCTGTTCGAGGCTGGCAACGGGCGGTTGCCAATCCGGCAACATCCGCGCGGTGACTTTGCGCAGTCGCGCATACGGTGGCGCATCACGCAGCAAACGCGGCAACGACTCCGGCAGCATCCACCAGAGAAACGGAAACAGCAGCAACGGCGTGACGCCACCGGCGAGGAACACCGCTTGCCAACCGAATTGGTCGATGAAGCCTGCCGCGACGAAACCACCGGCTGCGCCACCGAACGAGAAGCCACAGGCCGCCAGCGTCACCATCAAGGTGCGCAGGCGCGGTGGCGAATATTCCGACATCAACGCCATAGCACTGGGCATCGCCCCGCCCATGCCGATGCCGCAGATAAAGCGCGCGATCATCAACGTATTGAGCGAGTCTGCGAAGACCATCAGCACGGTCAGCGTGGCGTAGATCAGTACGCAAGCGAGCAGAATCCGTCGTACGCCAAAGCGGTCAGCCAGCGGCGTAACCGCCAGTGAACCAAGGGTGAGGCCGAGCAGGTTGGCACTGAAAACAGGCCCGAATGCAGACTTTTCCAGACCCCAATCCTGCGCCAAAGCAGGTACCACGTAACCGAGCACCTGGGCGTCATAGCCATCGGTGACCAGCAGCAAGGCGAGCAGGATCAAGAGCAACCACTGATAACGGGACACAGGACGGGCGTCGAGTGCCGCCCGGAAGCTGGCAATCTGGTTGTGCATCGCAAGGTACCTGTTTTGTTTTTATGATTATGTGAACGGCAATATTCCCTTGCCGGATCGTTCCCACGCAGAGCGTGGGAACGATCAGTTACAGGGGAATTACGGGGTATCGGGTTGGTTGGCAGGATGAGCCTTGATGAACGCCGAATGTTCAGCCGCCAGCGCCGCCACACGGCGAATTTTCGGATACGCCTCCAACGAGACATTGAACCGCTCCGCTGCATACAACTGCGGAATCAGGTACACATCGGCCACGCACGGCCACTCGCCGAAACAGAAGCCCTCGTCGCCAATCAATTGCTCCACCGTCGCCAGCCCTTGGCTGATCCAGTGACTGATCCATTCCACTACCTGCGGCTCGTCGTGCCCCGACTGGCGCAGGCGATTGAGCACGCTGACGTTGTGCAGCGGATGCACATCGCAACCGATCACCGCCGCCACACCGCGCACCTGCGCGCGGGCGAACAAATCTTCCGGCAGCAACGGCACCTGTGGATAACGTTCTTCCAGGTACTCGATGATGGCCGGCGATTGAATCAGCAAACCGCCTTCATCAGTGCGCAGGGCCGGCACCCGCCCCTGTGGATTGATCGCCAGATACGCCGCTTGCCGATGCTCACCGCCGGGTGGCGCGATCAGATTGACCGGCAGCGCCTGATAGTCGAGACCCTTCAGCGCCAGCGCGATTCGCACGCGGTACGACGAGGTCGAACGGTAATAGGTATAGAGATCCATAACCCGCTCCTGTCAGCGTGCCGCCAGCACTTTGCCGCGGCATTCGCCGAAGCCGATCGAGGCAAAACCGTCGCGAGCGCAACGTGCGCGCAGGATGATTTCGTCGCCATCTTCAAGGAACTTACGCACTTCTCCAGAAGCCAGCTCGATCGGTTTTTTACCGCCCTCGGTGATTTCCAGCAGGCTACCGAACTGACCGCTCTGCGGGCCGGACAACGTGCCCGAACCGAACAGGTCACCGGCCTGCAACTGGCACCCGTTGACGCTGTGGTGCGCGACCATTTGCGCGACGGTCCAGTACATGTAGCGGGTGTTGCTCAGGGTCAGGCGATGGGCCGGCAGGTTCTGCTCGCGCATGGCTTCGGTGAGCAGCAAAACTTCCAGTTCGATGTCGAAGGCACCGCCGTCCTGATCGCGTTTATCGAACAGGTACGGCAGCGGCTGCGGATCACCTTCAGGACGCTTCGGCTGCGCGGTGCGGAACGGTTCCAGCGCTTCGGCGGTGACCACCCACGGCGAGACGCTGGTGATGAAACTCTTCGACAGGAACGGCCCCAGTGGCTGGTATTCCCAGGCCTGAATATCGCGCGCCGACCAGTCGTTGAGCAGGCAGAAACCGGCAATGTGATCAGCCGCGTCACCGATGGCGATCGAGTCACCCATCTCGTTGCCTTGACCGATCCAGATGCCCAGTTCCAGCTCATAGTCCAGGCGCGCGCACGGGCCAAACACAGGCTCGGTCTGACCGGCCGGTAGCGTCTGGCCTTTAGGGCGACGCACATCGGTACCGGAAGCACGCACGGTGGAGGCGCGACCGTGATAACCGATCGGCACATGCTTGTAGTTCGGCAGCAGCGGGTTATCCGGGCGGAACAGTTTGCCGACGTTCTGCGCGTGCTCGATGCCGACGTAGAAGTCGGTGTAATCGCTGATGCGTGCCGGCAGATGCAACTGGCAATCGGCGGCCAGGGGCAGCAGTTTCGCGCCTTGGGCTTCGATGTTGCCGCGGTGCGTGCTGCCTTCGCTGAACAGTTCCAGCAGACGGGTGCGCAGTGCCACACGCCCCTCACGACCGAGTTCGAAGAATGCGTTCAACTGGCCGCCGTGCATGGCTTCGACAGCGCTGCGCGCGACACCGTCGAACAGCCCGGCTTCCAGTGCTACTTGCAGATCGAAGATATGGTCGCCAATCGCCACGCCAGCGCGCGGCATCGCACCGTTACTGCTGAACACACCCAGCGGCAGGTTCTGCAGCGGGAAATCAGCGTGGCCGTTGGCCGAGGCAACCCAACTGCGGGTGATGGAATTCTGCGTCATGGGTTATCTCCGGGTCGGGTCGAACGTGGCGGGCAAAGTGGCCCAGCAGGCGTCATAAGTGGATTGCAGTTGCGGACAGTCGAGGGCGAAGCGGCTTGGGCGCAGCACCTGACTGGTCTCGAACATGAAGGCCATGGTGTTGTCGATTTTTGCCGGTTTGAGTTCGGCGTTGATCGCTTTGGTGCAGGTCTCGCCATCAGGGCCGTGGGCACTCATGCAGCTGTGCAGCGAGGCACCGCCGGGCACAAAACCTTCGGCCTTGGCGTCGTACTCGCCCTGGATCAGGCCCATGAATTCATTCATCAGGTTGCGGTGAAACCACGGCGGACGGAAGGTGTTCTCGGCGACCATCCAGCGCGGCGGGAAGATCACGAAGTCGAGGTTGGCCAGACCGTGCACGCTGGTCGGCGAAGTCAGCACGGTGAAGATCGACGGATCCGGGTGATCGAAGCTGACGGTGCCGATGGTGTTGAACCGGCGCAGGTCGTATTTGTACGGCACGTTATTGCCGTGCCAGGCGACCACGTTCAGCGGCGAGTGATTGAGCTCGGTGGCCCACAACTGACCGAGGAATTTCTGCACCAGCGTGGTCGGTTGCTGAAGGTTCTCGTAAGCGGCGACCGGGGTCAGGAAGTCACGCGGGTTGGCCAGACCGTTGCTGCCGATCGGTCCCAGATCCGGCAGACGCAGCGGCGCGCCGTGGTTCTCGGCAACATAGCCGCGCGCTTGTGGGTCGAGCAATTCAACACGGAATTTCAGGCCGCGCGGCAGCACGGCGATTTCCAGCGGCGCGACTTCCAGCACACCCAATTCGGTGGCGATGCGCAGACGGCCGAGTTGCGGCACCAGCAGCAGTTCGCCGTCGGCGTTGAAGAACACCCGCTCCATCGAGCGGTTGGCAACATAGTTGTAGATGCTGATGCCGGCCGGTTTCTCTGCACCCGCGTTAGCGGCCATGCTCACCAGTCCATCGATGAAATCGGTCGGCTCGGCCGGGATCTCCAGCGGGTTCCAGCGCAGGCGATTGGGCGTCACTTCACCCAACGGGCCACCGGCCAGTTGCCGCTCCAGTTTGACGAAGGCCGGGTGATTGGCCGACGGCTGAATCCGGTACATCCAGGTGCGCCGCGCTTCACTGCGGGTCATGGTGAATGCTGTGCCGGAAAACAATTCGGTGTAGAGGCCGTAGGGGGCTTTTTGCGGGGAGTTCTGGCCAACGGGCAGCGCACCGGGCAACGCTTCAGAGCTGAATTCGTTGCCGAAACCGGACTGATACGCCAGCGCCTGGGCGGTTGAATCGAGGTTCATGGAGCCTCCTGAACAGGGAGTCGGCAGTGGCCCATCGCTCTGGCTCAGAGGTTTCGGCACGCCGGGGTTGTTATTATCGTAATTCGATTACGCATAACGTAATTTGCTCGCTATCCAGCGTCAAGCTATAAAGACGCCCATTCGTTTCGGAACCCGGCCGCACCATGGAAAAAACCAGCGACAGCAACGGCAAACAGAAAGTCCGCTCCGCCGAAGTCGGCACCGACATCCTCAAGGCTCTGGCCGAGTTGTCGCCGTCCACTTCGTTGTCGCGTCTGGCCGAACATGTGCAGATGCCGGCGAGCAAGGTTCATCGCTATCTGCAAGCGTTGATCGCTTCAGGATTCGCCGAGCAGAACACCGCTACCAACCATTACGGGCTCGGCCGCGAAGCCTTGCGTGTAGGCCTGGCCGCACTCAACAGTATGGACGTGCTGAAAGTCGCCGCCCTGCCGTTGGCCGAATTGCGCGACGAACTCAACGAAACCTGCTTTCTGGCGGTGTGGGGCAATCAGGGCGCGACCGTGGTGCATATCGAACCGGCGGTGCGCGCGGTGACGGTGGTGACGCAACTGGGTTCAGTGTTGCCACTGCTCAGTTCATCGACTGGACTGGTGTTCAGCGCCTACTTGCCCCATCGGGAAACCGATGAGTTGCGCGAGCAGGAAATTGCCGCTGTGGATCATCCATTGAAGGACGAAAAAACCTACGCAACCCTGTGCGAACAGATCCGCGAACGCGGTCTGCATCATGTGCATGGCCTGCTGATGCCGGGTGTGGATGCGTTGTCCGCCCCGGTGTTCAACGCCGTCGGCCAGGTCGCCGCCGTGTTGACCATCGTTGGCCCCACTTCATTGTTCCACGCCGACGAAAACGGCCCGGCGGCGCAGCGGTTGCTGGCGGCGACGCGGGCCGTGAGTTGGCGGATGGGTTATGAACCTCTGCAGGCCTGAACGGCGCCAATCGAGCGAGTAACGAGGGCCGTTACTCGCGCAGTTTCATCTGTCAGTTGAGCAGACGAGTGGTGCTGTTCACGACTGCAGGAGGTGCAGTGATTGCTGTCACGTAGTTGATGCTGACTTCAACACCGGTAACGCCTGCCATCACATCGGCGAAATCCCTGACGCTCGATAGCAGAGCAATCGGGTTCACGGGCGCGCCGATCGCCGCCACTTTGCCAACGTACAACAGAATCGCCCCTCGCCACGCCGATGCAAAGTGTGCGTTCGCAGCCTCATCCGAGCCCTGACTGGAAGCCACAATGCCCAGCACAACCGACTGAGTAATGCGCAGTACGGTCAGTGCCAGGCCAAGTGGCGCAATGAACATCGAAGCTACATCCAAGGCAAATTCGGCCAGTACCCTCACATCCTTCCACAGCGCTTCCAGATAACTGCTCGTCTGAAAATCCACATCAGCGACGAGTTGCCCGATTTTAGCCAGGTACTCCTGTTTGAAAGCCAGTACTGGATAACTGTTGGTCAATTCCGGATTGCTGGTCGCTACCGGATTCGAGTCCCAGTAGGTGTCCAGGAGGTTTTTCACTGCCTGCTGATGTTCCAGACGAGCGAGGCTCAAGATCTTTTTGTTGAAGGTCACGCTTTTCAATCGACCAGCAAGTTCCTGGACAGGGAAGAAATCCTTGCCATCAGGCGTATCGGGAATATAGACAAAAAACTCATCACGCCCGCTGACTTTGCGCCCAAAAACGTAAGCCCCGACAAGGGCGCGTCCCCTGAGAGTGAACTCGTAAACGCCAATGCCCGGCATCCCACCCGTGGTGATGATGCCCTGACGAGGCAGATCGCGATCAAATCCGTTAATGAGTCCCTGCAACCAGCTGAATTGGTCGAGGGAGAGCTCGCCTTTGATTTTCTGAATCAACGCGGTCCGGAGCATTTCATTTTGTTTTGTTTTTCGATACAGACTTGCTTTCAAGTCAATGTCGGACGCATTGAGGAATTTATCTTTCAGATATTGAAGATACTTTTCACCGGGCCTCAGATCGATCAGATCATTGATAACTCTGGCATTCAGTTGGGCAATGGGCTGTCCGGTAAACGTCCAGAAGGTGGCCTGTCTGAGTTGCTCTCGCAAATTTTCAATCCCGGCCAATTGAGGGTTCACCCAGGTGAAAAATTTCTCGAACGCGCTTACGTCACTGCGCCATTTTTGCCACTGAATAAACAGATCGGTCAGGCTGATCTTCGAGTCTGCGTGAAATTTGACCCATACCTCGTCAGGGTTAATGTCCACAGCTGAACCTGTCCGGGCAAAATACTGCTTCAGCTCCTTCTTCACCAAATGGCAGGCAAACTGTTTGAACGGCTCGACCGCCAGCATTTCCCGGGAATGATGATGAATAGCCTTGAAATCAGCGTTCAGACGATTGAGCAGGTGCTGATCGTTCGAGCTGGCCTTTCTGTACCATTGAGGGGTGGCAGCCTCGGTTTGATCGATACTCCACAAGATGTGATTTTGAACGGCTCCGAACAAAGGCTCCGCTTCGGGTAAATCGACCAACTTAATCTTCGACCACCACCATTCATTCAGTACCTCAAATGGTTTTAGACTCAGATAATCTTTTTGCATCTGCGCACTGTCGCTGGCATGTGCCTGACTCAGCAAGTACGCCCAGGTTTCAGCCTTGGCCGCCCATTGCGCCAACTTTTGCTGCAGGCTTTTCAGGTCGGTGAACTCAAACCACTCCTGCCCGGCTGGCGAACCCGGTATATGCAGGACATGCGCGCTGCGATCGGCTGCCACACCTTTCCTGCGATAAACCAGCAAACCATTGAAAGGCTTGAACCAGTGTTTGAGCGCCACGCCCAGCGTTTCAATGGACGTATCGCCGAGGTTATAACCCATCACCAATTTATGAGCTGAAGGTCCCACGTGTTTCTGCAGGATCGCCGCGAACAGGGTCAGCGCTGTTTTACGGCTAAGGACCAATCGCAGCGACTCGGTAACTTCGGCTTGCGAATACAGAAGACGTTGAGCCGTGGTATAGGCAACACGAACGTCCAACGACTTGATGGCACGCAGGATGTTCGATGGACTCAACTTTGGCAGACTGGAGGGGACCTCCGGAACGATCTGATATTGACCTGCCAGATCATGAGCACCTTGCATAAAGGCCTGAGTCAGCGTTTTGCGCTCGGTGAGTTCCACCTTTTTTCCATCCGCCAGAGGCACGGTATGGGTGACTTTCACGAATACAGTGTCCGGGTCGATACGCTCATCTTTACCCGGCGATATGAAGTCCTCTACGGCCAACCGCGCGTAGTCTTTCAGCGAAGCAACTCCGTGAGTGACCTCATGAAGTTTTACTTCGGCTTCAAGCAGCTCTTTTTGCAGGGAAACATACACTTCCTGATTGACATCGGAAGTGCTTTTCAACCATTGCGGCCAAGCATTCCGCTCGACATGCTTAATCAGTTGTACCTGGCGTTTTCTGGCCTGACGATTCAAATCGGGCAACGATTGTGCGGCCTCTACGGCGACAACAATTTTATCAAACTCCGAGTCTGGCTTGCCGACGGACTCTAGATACCCAGTGATGTCGCTGTACATCGTCTGAATCCGCTTATCAACGAATCTCTCAAACAAATTCGCACGAACTTTCAAAAAACGAATAGCAGGGACGTAGGCGAACCCAACGCGTTCACTGAGCGACAGCGTTTGCAGAAACTCTTCCTGAGTTTCCGCGGAGCCCAGTCGGCTCAACAACGCTTGTTCAAGCTTCCAAATGGAAGAAAACAATTCGAGACCACGATTCGCGCAGTAGAGTACGACAGCGCCCTGCTCACCGGGAATCAACTGCTCATAGACAGGGGTTGTAAGGGGCAATACAAACATCGCGTTCTGCTCGATGTATTTGCCATTCTGACCTTCAATGAAAACCCCGTAACAAGTACCGGTCAGACTGGGTTGTACGGTCGTACTGATCAGCGCGCTTTGTTGCTGAGTGATGACGCCCTGAATCGCCAGCGCCTCCAGCTCACGAGCGAAAAGGCTAGCCTCGAGCACACCTAAAGCAGACTTTCGCGACAACTGAGGATAAGCCCCAGCTGCTTTTTGAACGGTCGGGTTTTCCCAGTACTGCCGCACAGCCGCCGTGTAATCAATCGCCAGTTTCTTCAGCAAATCTGCTACTGATTTTTCAATAGCCGAGATCGGGACTTGCGTAAGAATGTCTTCACGGCTGGTAAAATTCGGGTGATCGAAAACACCATAATCATTGACATCATAGTTTGGCGGCCGACCACTTTGCAGGCACTCAAGCGCGACATCCAGCAAACGTCCGACCGGCTGTTTATTTTTCGGTTTGGCGCCCGCCACGACATTGACGAACAGGCTGCTTAGCCGCACACCTTCGGAGATCTTCCATAACGCTTCACGCAAAGTGTCCTGCACCACCACTGAAAATGACGGAACACGCTTCAATTCCTGCGAGATACTTTCCAGGGCTTTCCCCACTTCACGCAGACTTTGGCTTTCGGCTTCTTTATTAATTTCCATAATGGAATCTCTATCAGCTTGATAATGACAAGTGAGCAATTACAACTTGTCTCGCCAAATCAAGCTAATTCAGATTCAGAGCAGAAAGATACCCACCACACTGTTTCCAACAGTGTTTAATTACAACACCAACAAACCCCCAAGTTACAACTACAAACACCTAACAACCTCACACCTACATCAAACCCAATGTTCTGGCCCTGGCCACCGCATGCGTTCTACGCATCACCCCCAATTTTATATAGATCCTTCGGACATGAGTTTTAACGGTATGCAATGAAAGGAAAAGTTTTTCTGCGATTTGTTGATTGGAATCACCTGCCGCAATCAACACCAAGACTTGTAACTCTCGCTGACTCAGTGAACTTTCAGCTTCAGGTTCGGCTACAACTTGCTGCTTTTCCTCCAGCACATTTGTCCGATCAAATATGTTCGGCGAGCGCAGGGTGACCTGGCGTATCAGCAATTGCGCCTCCGAGCGCCGGACGATCTTCAACGCGCACTCCACATGCTCAACCACCCGTAACGACTCGCTGTGCAGCAATGCCACTTCGGCGAGGGCAAAATGCAACTCCGCCTCAAGTGTCTGCGCCCCGCACTTGCGGGCTTTATCCAGCAACATCTGAAGTTGCTCCGGGAGATCACTACCGCGTTGCAAAGATGCTGTGGCCAATATCAGCAAATACTGGATACGCGCAATCAGTTGAACCGTCGCCGGAGGTGCCTGCAACGCGTTCGGCGGTTGATAGTGGCGCAGCACCCGGCTCAACGCCTCATGTGCCAACTGCGCCCGCCCCTGCTGCAGCCAGATCTGGCTACTGACCTGTAACAACACACCACGGTAAACCGTGTCTGGAATCCTGCGCTGCTGCATCAACCGCTCGGCCTCGTGCAAGCGCTCGAATGCTTGCGTGTATTCACAGTGGTTGGCCGCTATCTGCGCCAGCCCCAGATAGCCGAACAACACCCGTTTATCGTGACTGCGCAGACAATCCTCCAGGCCACGTTTGAACAGAACGGCGGCTTGTTCCTCCAGCCCCATGACCAACGCCAATCGACCACGACGCAGGGCGATACGACCGAGCAGCGGCGATGGCCGCTCAGCGCGCTGGCCAAGTAACTGCTCGATGCTCAGTAGCAGGTTGTCAGCGCGGGCTGGAGCACCACGCTGCTCAAGCAACTGCGCGTGATCAAGTTCCAGCAAGCCTTCAAACAGCAAGGAGCCTTGTGCCCGCGCCAGACACAACGCTTCGCGACTGATGGTGTGCGCTTGTTCGAGTTCATCGCAGAGCAAGGCTTGTTGAGTCAGCCCTGACAGGCACAGCAGCCTTGTGGCCCAGGCATCGCCATCGAGCGCTTCCAGAGCTTGCTGAAAGAGTTCTCGCGCAGGCGTCATACGCCCCTGCAAATGCATCAGCCAGCCTTGTTGTGCTTGCCAGCGTGCAATCAGTTGTCGTTCCAGTGCCGCCGAAGGTTGCGGCATGAACCTCGCCAGGTGCGCGATGCACTGCGTGGCCTGTTCAAAACGGCCGGCAAACAAAAGAGCTGCGGTAATCAGCCCAACCAATTGCGGTGATCCCAAAGTCACTCCTTCGCCCTGAGATTCATGCAGGCGCAACAACAGCACCACCGTTTGCTCTTCAAAAAGATGCTCGAAGTTGAAGTGCTGCAACAGACTCACTGCCGTTTCGAATTCCTCGGCAAGCAACGCCTGCTCGAAAGCCGAGCGCCAGTCCCCGGCAGCGGCGAACCATTGGCATGCCCGACGATGCCATGAGCGGGCCGCAGGCCAGCGCTCATCGCGCATCACTTGAGCCAAAGGTGCAAAGATCTGCAACCACTGGGACGAGTCATTCCATGGTTCGATGAAGCAACCCAGCGTTTGCAGGGTGCGCAGGTAGTCCGCGCCTTCTCCGGCACCGAACAAGTGCTCACACAACTCAGCATTGAAGCGCGGCAGATTCGCCAGTACCCGCCAGACCTCCGCCAACTCCGGCGTCAGGCCGCTGAACAATTCATGCTGCAAATAATCCAGCAGCGTTTCCACCCGTTGCTGCGGTTGGAGGGTCTGCGACCAGTCGCATTTTTGCAGCAGCGCCATGCGCACCCCGGCGCACCAGCCACCGGTTCGATGAACAATCCGCGCGACCACACTGGCAGCCTGCTCCGCGGACAGGTGTTTTAACGCCTGGGCGATTTCTTCCGGGGTCAGCGCCAGCGTCGCGCTTTCGCATTCAAACAATTCGTCGTCCAGCAGCAACCGTGGCCAATTGCACTGGGGGCGTCGACGCGCGCCGATCCACCAGATCAATGCCGGGCTGCTGAGCGCCAGCAAGCGGTCCAACAATGCATCGAGAGCCGGGTCGGGGAGCCGACAATAGTCGTCGATAAACAGCCAGGTGGGCGCTGACCAGCGTGCCAGTGCCGCCGCCAATTGCGCCTCATCCATTGCTGCCAGCCCCAATGCCAGACTCAGCCGCCGACAGAACTCCTCCGTACTCAACGACACGCCCATCAGTGGCAGCCAGAGCACTACACAGTGTGCCGGTGCCTGTGACAGGCATTCGGAGAGCAACGCGCTTTTGCCACTGCCGGGCGGCGCGCAGATCAGCCTGATCCGCGCCACCGATGTCAGTAGCGGCTCACTCAGTCGAGGCCGAAGTTGATGATGGGAAGAAAGTCTGGGCAAGAATCCGGGGCGATCCAGACAGGCAGTCATGGCGGTCATCGGGTGAGCCTTTTTATCGTTGTGCCCTCACCCTAGCCCTCTCCCCTGCACTTGTTGACGAGTATTCAGCGCGCTGATTGGTGTACATAAAAAAGGCGACCGAGCGGTCGCCTTTTGCCTCGCCTGTGTATCACAACCGTTACCGCACGCCCTCTGCGCGCAAGGCCGCTGGCGTGTAGTCGGCAGCCTTGGCTTCGAAGCCGAATTCGAAACTGTGCTTCTCTTCGTTCTTCATTCCCAGGGCAATGTAGCGACCGGCAATGATGTCGTAGAGCGCTTCGAGTGTGTAGGCCTGGGCCTGGTGATCGTAGTAATACTGAGCGTGACCTTCGGCGACACGCCACAGTTGCCCGCGACCGTCGTAGTGGTCCGCCAGCGCCACTTGCCAGCTGTCTTCATCGATGTACATGTGACGCTTGGCGTAGATGTGCCGCTCGCTCGGTTTGACCGTGCCGATCACTTCCCAGACGCGGTGCAGTTCGTAACGGGTCAGGTCCTGATTGATATGCCCGGCCTTGACGATGTCGTCGTACTTGAGCTTCGGCGAATCGAGTTTGTAGCTGTTGTACGGGATGTACATTTCCTTTTTGCCGACCAGTTTCCAGTCGTAGCGATCCGGAGCGCCGGAGAACATGTCGAAGTTGTCCGACGTGCGCAGGCCATCGGCGGCGGTGCCCGGGCCGTCATAGGCCACTTGCGGCGCCCGACGCACGCGGCGCTGGCCGGCATTGTAGATCCACGCCAGACGCGGTTCCTTCACCTGATCGAGGGTTTCGTGGACCAGCAGCACGTTACCGGCCAGACGTGCCGGCGCCGTTACCGACTGTTTGAAGAAAGTCAGCACGTTGGCGGCTTTTTCCGGATCGAGATCCTTCATCAGTTGCGGCACGGCGATCTCTTCTTCGAAGCGGATCGGCGTGTAGCTGCCGTTGGTCTGCGGGGTCACCTGGGTGATGATGCGCCGCAGGTTACCGCCGTGATACCGGGTGATGTGGTTCCACAACACCTCCACGCCAGTCTTCGGAATCGGGAAGGCGTAGTAGCGGTTGCCAGTGAAATTGGCCAGGCCATTACCATCGTTAATGCTGGTGACATTGAGCGCGCTGCGTTTGGCCGACTCATAGATTTCCGCTGGTACGGCGACCGTGCGGTGAGTCGGATAGACCGGGATCTTGTAGGTTTCCGGGTAGCGTTTGAACATCGCCACCTGCCCGTCCGAGAGCTTGTCCTTGTACTTGTCGACGTTGGCTGCAGTGATGGTGAACAGCGGTTTTTCATTGGCAAACGGGTCGGCGAGGAAGCCTTTGCTGTCCACCGCCCCGGCGTTTTTCGGGATGCCGCCGGTCCATGCCGGTATCGAACCGTCAGCATTGCCGGCCTTCTCGGCGCCGAGCGGCGTCAGGCTGGTGCCGAGTTTATTGGCCTCCTCCGGCGACACCGCAGCCATCACGTTGGCCGCCAGCAGACTCAGGGCCAGCACACCACATTGCAGAATCATTTTGTGCATTGCATTCATCCTTCTCGGGCAGATCAGAAGTTCACGCCGAAGCTCAGGGCGACGAAGTCACGGTCTTCGAGGACGTTGTAGTCGCCACCGAAAAAGTCGGTGTAACTGAGGCTCGCGGTATAGGTGTTGCGGTAGTCGGCATCGACGCCGACGCTGATCGCTTTCGCACCTTCGTTGAACAGGCCGTTGGGGCCATAACCGGCGACGTCATGCGACCACGACAGGTTGGGTTTGAAGTTGACCCCGCCGATCACGTTGGCGTAATCGAGGATCGCCCGGGCACGGTAGCCCCACGAGGTCGAGGTGACGAAACCGTCGGTATCACCACCGAAACCGTATTGGCCATACACCGAATCGCGGCCATAACGCAGCTCGCTGCGCGACTCCAGGCCACCGACATGCACCACCGCAGCTTCGCCGACCACGGTCAGGCGTTCCGCGCCCAACACCTGATCGAAAAAGTGCGTGAGGGTGCTCTGGATTTGCGTGACTTCCTTGCGCCGATAGCCTTTGTTGTCGGCTCCCGCAGTGGTAGCGATCGGCGAAGCAGCGCCACCGGCAATCGGGTTGAGCAGCGCTAGCGTCAGGTCATTGGTGTTGACCTGTACCGGTGCATTCGGGCGGTAGCTGATCTCGCCAGTCCATGCCGTGCCGGTCGGCAATGTGGTGGAGAAACTCGCGCCGTAGAGGCGAATGTCTTCCGGGTACTCAAGGTAGTAACCACCGCGCCCGAGCATCACGCTCTGCGCCAGGCCGGAACCGCTGCCGGGTGCCAGGCCATTGGCGATCCCGACCATGCCCGGCAATGCCGCCAGCGTCGACAGGCCAGCCGTGGTAGTGCCAACCGTTGGCGTGCGGCTGTGGTAGTTCATGAAATACAGGCCATATTCGGTGTCGTCACCGAGCCAGCGCAATGCCGTGCCCCACTGCCCGGAATCCCGCGCATCGCGGTCGCCGCCACGGGGGATCACCACGCCTTCGCGAGTCACCTGAATGCCTTGGCCAAAAGCCTGGGTCAGCGGGACAAACGGTGCGATTGCCGGGTTGCCAACGGTGTAGCCGTTGTTGCAACCGTCCGCCGCCACATCGACACCGAAGAAGGTGCCGCAGTTGTCGAGAACAGTCTGATCCCACTCCAGTTGATAGAACCCTTCAACGGTCAGTTGATCGGTCAGGCCTTGGGAGCCAAACAGCATGTTGACCGGAATCAGGCCTTCCTTGATCTCCGCTCCGGGGCGACGAAACGCCGAAACGTCGATCGGGTTGATGCTGTTGATCGAGTTACCGATGAAGGTACTTTCGCCCCAGCTCACCACCTGCTTGCCCGCGCGCACGGTGCCCGGCAGATCGGCGATGGAATAGTTGTGATAGACGAATGCATCAAGGATCTGCGCGCCGGAAGATTTCGCGCCTTCCTTGCGTCCGCTGTCGCTGATCGGCTTGAACTCGCGGTCTTCGTCCTTCAGCTCGAAGTCATACCAGTACTTGCCACGCACGAAGACACCGGTGTCGCCGTACTTGAGTTCAAGATCGTGAATACCTTTGAAGATCTTCGAGAAGGTCTCGCCCTTCTTGAAATTCAAACGCCCGTCATCACCGGTCGAGGATTGCCCGGTCCCGCCATTGACCGTGCCGACCAGCGACTTGTCGGCATCGCGCATGCCCCAGCTCGCACCGATCGACAGCGACGAGTCGAAGGTGCCCTCGATCTCGCCAATGTTGAACGCAACCGCGTGCGCCTGGGCGCAGCAACCCAAAGCCACCGCGGCGGCCAGCGCCTGCGGTGTGAAGATGGCGCGCATTGTTGTTTTTGTCATGCGTCTTCCCCGGTGAGTGACAGAAGGCCCCACCCTACTGCCGGGCAACCGCGTCGATAAGCGCACCAAGGAGGTATTCGTGTTGTCGCTCGAAAGGATGAATGGCCTTTAACGACGGGGCTTTGCGCCGTTCATGGATCGGCTGGATGGAAGATCATCAGTGCCGCGCATGGTGCACATCAGCACATGGCACTGTTACGTGCCCCGCAACAGTGCATGTCCGGAATTGGTATTTTTCCTACGTGTTCAACACCTTATTCTGAACGCTCTTTCACGGGACACGCCGCAAAGCGCGCAGCACTGGCCTTTGAGCGACTCAGGCCATTGCTGACAGATTTCAGATGAATCGAAGACTTCGGTTTATCGCCCCGGTGTTCACTGACGTTGATTTGTAGCTCCTTGATCCAACGTCTTACCTTGGCCGCTGCGTTTGCAGCGGCCTTTTTTATGGGCGTTGAAAAAGTATTCCCTACTGCCTGCAAACACCTTCCGAGAACGACGTAGGACCTTTCCTGCGTCGCAGAAGAATTCTCCCTGCCTTGTTATTAGCCTGCGAAAACCCTCTCGAAACAACGCCCTGTTACTCACGGGTTTCTCAGATTCTGTAACCGCAAGTCTGATGTAACTTGAAACACCTCAACCCCTCGCTGGTGACACGGACGTCACTATCGGCCGCGCTAACTTGCCAGCGAGTTATCACGCACATTCAAAAGGACATGAATATGCAAAGACCTCCATTCTTAGAACTGGATGAAACACGTATCGAGGCACCCGCCCCCGATAATTACGAGCCATTCAAAGAAAGCAATGTGGGTTACACCTACAGTGGAACGTTCGGACCTGCCGGCGCCAATGCGCAAACCCGCCAATTGATGTTCGAGACGCAAACCACCGTTGAACAAGAGTTCAACGCAAAATCCGTCTCAATACCTCAGTCCATCGAAGTGGAACTGGCGGCAATCAGACTGGAAGGCCCGACAAATCCTCTTCCGCCCGCAGCTGCACTGGCCCGCGAAGTGGGCGTCAGAAATACGCTGATTCACCGCAAGAGCGCAGAGTTTCAGAGGCAGACCCCGATCGCAAACCGCTTTTTTGGCAGCGATCCGCTGGGGAAAACCTTCCAGGATTACCTGAATCAGGCTTCCGCTATCCGCCGAACCAGCGGCGCGGGGGCCAGGAGTAGAGCGTTGTGGAGCGAGTCCTTCCGAGCGGCTCACGAAGCGCGTTTGCTTGGCCAGACACTGGCGCTTCTCAACCAGCAACAGGCCGACGTACTCAATTGGCTGGCCACCGTGCAGGCTCAGGATCAAGCTCAGGCGGCAGCGGCTGAGACCCAGCGTTTGGCTGCAGAACACGCACGGGTCGCAGCCGAACAGCAACGACACAGAGAAGCTGCAGAAGCAACACGTCGAGAGCAGGAGCAGATTCGCATACGTGAACAGACACGACTGGCTGGATTGGCGGAAAAACAACGTCAGGAAGCCGAAATCGCACGAATCAAGGCTGAGGATGAAGCACGGGAAAAAGCACGAATCGCGGCATTGTTGAGCGCGGAGGCCGAAGCAAAGGCAAAGGCCAAAGCCAAGGCGATCGCCAAAGCCAGGGCCATAGCCAAAGCCAAAGCCGCGAAACGTGCGTTTGCCGCCGAGCAGGCACGTCTGCAAGCAGAAATGGAGCAGCGTATCGAGGCGTTACAACGGCAGGAGCGCCTGGCACCAGAAGTCCAGCATGTTTACCCGGCTTCAGGCGCAACGGCTTCAACCGGTCCGGAGTTGTCCTTTGCCTCACACACCACTCGTCTTTTTCCAGCAACATCATCCGCAATTCTCAAGGGGCTGCGGGCAGGATTACAGACCCTGAAAGCGGCAGGATCTGTGTTGATCAGCGGTCCGGCACTGGTAGGTTTCGCGGCTTTGCTCGCGCCTTCGCGCCTGGGCAACGGCGAGCGCTTTTCCATGAGTGTTCCCTTGGCCGAATTGTCGCCGGAGTCTGCACAAACACTGCGCGAAATAGCAGATCGGCAAAGCACACTGGAGCTGCCCGTAGGCTTGGGTGTGAGGCCACTGGGTGCGGGCACGGAGGTATTCGTCGCCACCAGCGATGACTTCCATATCCGTTCGAGTGTGCTGGTTCTGAATGCGGCCTATGACTTGCTGAATGATGTTTATGAGGTAGCGCTGCCAGATTCGCCGACGGATTTTCTGACCTGGACGCCGGCTATCTCGCCGGGTAACAGCTCGACTGTATCGCCCATTGCCGAGACTGATGCGCCAGCCTATTCCGGCGCTCCTATTGTTCCGATTGAAGGACGGCTGG
Source organism: Pseudomonas sp. 3B-A001-10F (assembly GCF_056313565.1). NCBI lineage: Bacteria > Pseudomonadati > Pseudomonadota > Gammaproteobacteria > Pseudomonadales > Pseudomonadaceae > Pseudomonas > Pseudomonas sp. 3B-A001-10F. Next base: position 30,559 of record NZ_JBQYFW010000031.1, on the reverse strand, counting down.
ACCTCAATCCGATCCTTGTCGAAGGTTGGGAACGATTCGTCATCGTGTTCCCCGATGACTCGGGGATTGCGCCACTTTATGTGGTGTTCAGCAGTCCGTACGGGGGTGTCGAGGACGGGGAACACAGCGGGCGAGATTTCAACCCCGAAGAAACAGGTTTACCGGTTACAAGCTCGGACTGGGTACCGTCGATCATCGCAAAAAACGGAATTGATATCGTGAAGCTACACACTTCAAAGTTCCCAGATTCTGATGCAAATAAAATAATGATCGATCGTCTAGAACGAATTTTTCGAGGAGAACTAGAGGTAACCGATACCGACAAACGCTTCTACACTCATGAGATCAGAGAGTTCGAAAGGCTTAAAGCCTTGGGATATGGCGACACGGAGATGCCCGATAAAGACTCTTCCGTATGGAACAACGTCCACACTGCAACACTGGAGGATTACAAGCTTAAAGATGATCCAACGTTGTTATATACGCCAGAGGCGCTGGAAGCTGCAAGGCGGCAAGAAGAGCGTGAGTACCAGAAGTTGCTTAAGGAGATGTGGTAATGAATACCATTGAGCAAATTGTGAAAAATGAACCATTGGATGACATCGTCACCGTATTTTCACTGTTCAAACCAAATCCGCACCTGGACATGATGATCAGACAATACAACCGAGATTTGATCAGTCAATATGGAGCCCTTGAGGATGCCTACAAACGACTCATTGCGTCCGGAGTACTGGCACACGGGGATAAAGGCTTAGCTATTAAAGGCCCCAACTGGAAGGCCCCAAAATTCATGACTGAAAAACGATACGCTTAATGGGGTGTGGCCACCAAGCCCAAGTTTGGTGGCCACACTATTTAAAGCGAATACTTCTGCAAATTCGCCATCATTTCCTTCAACGCCTCAATATTGTCCTTCGGATGCGCCGCCCCTTCGAAATCACAGATCTGCTGCCAGTGCGCCGCGACATCTTCCGGCGAGAAGCCCACCCGCGGATCAAACCCGGCACCGAGGCTGCGCTCCCAACGCACCTTGCCCATCCAGCCGCCACCGACTTCGAACAGCCCTGACGTTTCCTGGCATTGCTCACTAGCCAGATACACCACCAACGGGCTGACCAGTTCTGGCTTCAATTGCTCGAATACTTGCGGCGGGATCAAGCCTTCGGTCATGCGGGTGCCGCCGGTAGGCGCGATCGCGTTGACGAGGATGTTGTTCTTGCGACCTTCGATGGCCAGCGTACGGGTCAAACCGTAGAGGCCCAGTTTGGCCATGCCGTAGTTGGACTGGCCGAAGTTGCCGTAGATGCCTGAGGTCGAGGCGGTGAAGATTACCCGGCCGTAGTTTTGCTCGCGCATATGTGGCCACGCGGCGCGGGTGACTTTGTAGGCGCCTTCGACGTGGACGCGGTAAACCAGATCCCAGTCGGCGTCGTCCATTTTGTGGAAGGTCTTGTCGCGCAGGATCCCGGCGTTGTTCACCACGACGTCGACGCGACCGAAGACATCAAGGGCGTTTTGCACCAGTTTGTCGCCGTCGGTGACCGAGTCGTGGTTGGCTTCGGCAATGCCGCCGGCCTCGCGGATTTCGGCGACGACGCGGTCGGCAGCGGAGGCGTTGGCGCCTTCGCCCTGGGTCGAGCCGCCGAGGTCGTTGACCAGCACTTTGGCGCCCTGTTTGGCAAACAACAATGCGTGGGCGCGTCCGAGGCCACCACCGGCTCCGGTGACGATGACAACTTTATCTTCGAAACGCACAGACTCATTCATCGCAGCAACTCCAGCAGGCCAGTATTGAGTCCGAGTGTCAGGCACAGGGCTTTGGGTCACAACGAATACGGCTGAGGCTGAATGGTGCGCGATAAGGTTGGGGGATGATGAAGGCGTCAAAAGATCAAAAGATCGCAGCCTGCGGCAGCGATCTTTTGATCTTTCAGGAGCAGGCGACTTTGCGCGGTGGCAGCACAAAACGATCGCGAAACTCCAGATAATGCTTGAGCACCTGCACCGGCGCCTCGGTCTGTGGATAGTGGCCGATGCCCGGCAGCAACACCGTGTCGGCGTCGGGGATCAACTCACGGTAACGCTCGACCATGTGCGCCCCGGAAATCGGATCGACTTCGCCATCGATCACCCGTAACGGGATTTCACCGCGCTGCATCGCTGTCACCCAGCGATCACGCTGCACACGGCGTTCGGGAATGTAGCTGATCAACTTGTGCATGATCCGTGGCCCGCGATTGCTGTCGACCAGACTCCAGAAATCATCCAGCTCGCTTTCGCTCGGCCGGGTTTGCGGGCCGAAGATCTGCCGGAAGCTTTTCACCAGCGCATCGCGAGTGAACGCACGACCGATCATCCAGCCCAACGGGCTGAGCAGCAGTTTCTGCATCAGCACCGGGCGATGGGTTTCCGGAAACAACCCGCCGTTGAGGAACACACAACTGGCGATCTCGATCTTGTCTTCGTAGTGCCTGGCGAGCAGTTCCTGGGCAACGCTGTCGCCGTAGTCGTGAGCAAGCAAGTGAACCGGTTGCCCGACCTGCAGATGCGCGAGCAATGCCTGCTGCAGGTCAGCCTGCTCCAAAAGGCTGTAGGTGTGATTGAGCGGTTTGGCCGAATCGCCAAAGCCGAGCATGTCGCAGGCAATCACTCGATATCGCTGGGCCAGCGGCTGCCACAGATAATGCCAATCCCAACTGGCGGTCGGGAAACCGTGGATCAGCAACAGCGGCTCACCCTGCCCCGCCGTCCAATAGCGGATCGGCTGGCCACGAAAAACAAACGTCTGGCTGCGTTTACGCCAGACACACAGAGGAATCTCGGCAAGAGGCATTAGAGTTTATATCCGGGGTCTTGTTTATCGAGTTTGCGCAGCAACGCCGGCCAGGCCAGCGCGCCACCCATGCCTTGAGCACTTTTGGTGACACCGGCGATCATCGCTTTGGCGCCTGCCAGGATTTGCGGTTCGATGGCGATGAGTTCAGCGCCACCGGTTTGCGCCATGACCTGAATGTCGCAGGCGCGCTGGAAGGTGAACATCATCAGAAAAGTGTCGGCGATGGTGCCGCCACAGGTCAGCAGACCGTGGTTGTGCAGCATCAGGAAATTGTTCTCGCCAAGATCGGCTTGCAGGCGCGCCTTCTCTTCGTGGTTCAGCGCCACGCCTTCGTAGCCGTGATAGGCCAGGCTCGAAAGCACGAACAGCGACTGCTGGCTGATCGGCAACACGCCCTGCTTTTGCGCCGACACCGCGACACCGGAAGCGGTGTGGGTATGCAGCACGCAAACCACATCGTGCCGCACTTCGTGCACGGCGCTGTGGATGGTGTAGCCGGCGGGGTTGATTTCGTAAGGGCTGTCCATGAGTTTGTTGCCGGCCTGATCGACTTTCACCAGGCTCGAAGCAGTGATCTCATGAAACATCAGACCAAACGGGTTGATCAGGAAATCTTCGGTGCCAGGCACCTTGGCGGAAATATGGGTGAAGATCAGATCGTCCCAGCCATGCAGCGCGACCAGACGATAACAAGCGGCGAGATCGACACGGGTCTGCCACTCTGCGGCACTGACCTGGTCTTTGACATTAAGGGACGATTGGACGGGGGCTACGCTCACTGTATGCACCTCTGCGTTCTTATTGTTCTGCACGTACGAGCAGTCTAGTCAGGCGCAGAGCATTGCGTAGTTGCATTGCCAGCCAGCTTGATGACTGAGCGGGTCAGCCAGGCAAACTCCTTGGATCCATGTCAAAGCCACGACGCCAACAAAGGCGCGGCAAACAGATTGAGCAACCCGGTCAAAACCATCACCAGCCCGGCGACAGAGCCTTCTTCGCCGCCCACTTCATGGGCCCGGCTGACACCGGCACCATGCGCGCCAACCCCGAACAACGCGCCGCGCGCCAAGGCACTGCGCAACGGCAACCACTTCAACAACACGCCGCCGAGCATCGCCCCGAACACACCGGTGAACATCACGAATACCGCGGTCAACTCCGGCACGCCGCCGAGGTCCTGCGCCAGCGGCATGGCGAACGGTGTGGTGATCGAACGCGGCACCAGTGACAGCGTCACCGAGCTGTCGAGCGCCAGCGCCCTGGCTAGCCCGAATGAAGTGCCGATCGACGCCGCACTGCCGGCAACCATGCCCAACAGCAGCGCCGACCAATGCCGCATCAGCAGGTGCCGCTGCTGCCAGATCGGCACAGCAAATGCGACAGTGACCGGGCCGAGCACCCGCATCAGCCAATGGGTGTTGCTGGAGTATTCGGCATAAGCGGTGTGCAACGGCACAGCCAGCGCCAACAGCAGGACCGGCACCAGGATCAGCGGCGACAACACGTAGCGCCCGGTGCGCCGATACAACCAGCGGCTGAACAGATACGCCAACAGGGTGAAGGCCAGCCAGAACATCGGCATCCATTCAAGCTTCATGGGAACGCCTCATGCGCACGGCAAGTTCTACGGTGAAAGCCGTCACCAGCATGACCATCAATGTACTGGCGGCGATCACCAACAGGATTCGCCAGCCGTCATTGCGCAACAGTGCGCCATAGTCGAGCAGGCTCATCAGCGCCGGAATGAAGAACAACAACATCTCGGCCATCAGCAACCCTGCGCCCAATTGCAGGGCGGCGGGTTTTATCCAGCCAAAGGCAAAGGCCAGCAGCAACAGCGCCATACCGATCACACCACCAGGAATCGGCCACGCCAGCCAGACCGCGAGTTGGCAGCCGAGCAAGTAGAGGCCGAGCAATACAGCGAGTTCAGCGAGAAGACGAGACAGATGTTTGAGCGGGACGGCGTTCATGATTTTGCTCCAGACAGGCGCTTATTTTACGAAGCGCCCTGCCATCCCCGAAGCGAATTGTTAGACTCAATACCATTCCAAAATGGAATCGGACAATGGAATTCAAACAACTGCGCAGCTTTGTCGAAGTGATGCATCAAGGCGGTTTTACCCAAGCCGCAAAAACCCTGCACATCAGCCAGTCAGCGGTGAGCAAACAGATCGCGCAACTGGAACAAAGTCTCGGCACGCCTTTGCTGGAGCGGCTGGGTTCGCAATTGCGCCTGACGGCCGCTGGCAGCGTGGTGCTGCAACGGGCCGAAGGCATGCTGCGCTTGCGCAACGAACTGCTCGCGGAACTGGATGACCTGAGTCATTTGGCACGCGGAGAGTTGCGTCTCGGTCTGCCGCTGCTGGGCAGTGACGCGCTGTTCGCTGGGCTGTTTGCCGAATACCGGCGACGCTACCCGAATATCAGCATCCAGTTGCTCGAGGGCGGTAGCCGCAATATCGAGCAGGCTGTGCTGAGCGGTGAACTGGAATTGGGCGGCAGTCTGTTGCCAAAGGATCCGCAATTCGACTGTCAGCCGTTTTGCGATGAGCAACTCGATGCGCTGGTGCCAGTGGATCATCCGCTGGCAGCCCGAGGCGAGATTGGTCTGGAAGAATTGGCCGAGACGCCCTTTCTGCTCTATCAGCGCAGCTTCGTGCTCAACGACCGCTTGCTGCAGGCGTGCCAGCAACTGGGCTTTACGCCGAAGGAAGGCGGGCGCAGCGGTCAAGCGGATTTCCTTGCGGCGCTGGTGGCCGCCGGGCAAGGCGTGGTGCTGCTGCCCAGCGTGGTTGCACGCGGTCTGGTGCGGCCAGGCGTGGTGCGCCTGACCTTACGCGCGCCGGATTATCTGCATTGGGATATCGCGTTTATCTGGCGGCGCGGCGCGTATCTGTCAAAAGCGGCGCAGGCATGGCTGGCGCTGTTGCGCGAGCGTGGAATCAGCCCTTGAGCGTGTCGATCAACTGCGCCAGCCAAGGCTCGGCGTCGGTTTCCGGGGTGACGCTTTCGCTGGCGTCGATGCGCAGCATCTCTTGCACTTCGCGCACACCGAGCTCGCCGAACAGTTCACGCATTTGCTCGCCACCGCCGCAGAAAGTGTCGCCGTAACTGGCGTCGCCCAAGGCAATCACTGCGCCCGGCAAACCGAGCAGTGCGGCGGGCAACTGGTCGCGAATCGCTGAGTACAGCGGTTGCAGGTTGTCGGGCAATTCGCCCATGCCGGTGGTCGAGGTCACCGCAAGCAATGCTTCAGGGCCAAACGCCTGGATGTCGGCCAGGCTGGGGCGCGAGTTGTGGAAGGTTTCAAAGCCAGCGGCTTTCAACAGGTTCTGGGCGTGACGGGCGACTTCTTCGGCGGTGCCGTAGACCGAACCGGAGAGGATGGCGACTTTCATCAATCTGATCCTGAAACTGAAAAAAAAGAGCCGCGATAGTAACAGTCTCAAGCGCAAAGCTGCGACTGGATCTCAATTGGCGGTAATGGCCAGTAGACAGGCCGTGCGGTTCTTCTAGAATGCCTGCCACTGACAACTCTGAAAGGATTCAAAGATGATCAACGCCAGCCTGCTGCAAATGGTGATCAATGCGTCGAATGACGGGATAGTGGTCGCGGAGAAAGAAGGTGAACAGAACGATATCCTGATCTATGTGAACCCGGCCTTTGAACGACTGACGGGCTACACGAGTGAGGAAATCCTCTATCAGGACTGCCGCTTTCTGCAGTCTGGAGACCGCGATCAGGACAGCCTGAGACTGATTCGCGAGACGCTGGATAACGGCGGCTCGTGCCGGGAAATCCTGCGTAATTATCGCAAGGACGGTACGCCGTTCTGGAATGAACTGTCGATTTCGACGGTGAAAAACGTCGAAGACGGGCAGACGTATTTCGTTGGCGTGCAGAAGGACGTCACCGTTCAGGTCAAGGCACAACAGCGCGTTGTTCAACTGGAAGCTGAGGTCGTTGCCCTCAAAGCAGAACTGGCTGCATTGAAAGCGACAAACGGTCAAAACAAAATCGCGAACTAAGTGTCATTAACTACAATCACCAATGACTTTGTAACTATACCTTTCGAGTTAGCCATGCAGCGCGACGCCCTCCTCACTCAGGATGAGCTGGATTTCATCCAGACCATGCAGCACAACCCGCAACTGAACGTGCGGGATGCGACGTCGAGTCTGCTGGTTAACGGCGGTTCGCAAATCCGTGATTTGCTCACGCGCCTGGCCGCTCACGAGCAAGTGACCATTCAGGCCAACTTCGAAAATCAGCAGATGACCTTCCCGTTGCATCTGGTCGAAGACGAGTTTCACGCGTTGCACCTGCGTCTTGGCGTACCGAGTATTTACGAAGACGGCCCGATGGTGCGGCCATGGCGTTTGACTCTCGAAGAGCCGGTAGCTCTGGAAAACGCCAAAGGTCAGCCGGGCACGTTGTGGGTCCACGAGGTTTCGCACAAAGGTGTGCTGCTGGAAGTGCGCAACAAGACCAAACCGCCCAAGCATTTCGCGCTGTGGTTCAGCCCTTCGGGTTACGAGCGGATTTCATTGCGCGGCAATTTCGAACGGGAAACCGAGAGCGGTTTCTACGCCTACGAACTGAGCCAGACCGACACCGATGAAACCGAGCGTCTGCGCCAGTTCATCCTGCAGCAACATCGTCTGACGCATCCAGCCCTTCACACCTGAGTTTCAGGTATCCAGATTGCCGGCCAGAAACTGCAGCATGCGCTGACGCATGTTCGCGCCTTCATTGCCCAGACAGGCAACAGAGGATCCGGCCAGGCTGTCCTGCGCCAGATCTGAAGCGTCGCCCGCCAGCATCAACTGACAATCGAGACTCAATGCCAACCGGTTCAAACGCCGAGGCAATTCGGCGCTGGGCGCGTGATTGGAAAACAGCACGAGTGCATCAGGTTTGATCTTTTCGCAAACCAACGTCAGCTCATCGAATGGCTGACCTGTCGTCAGCACCCGAACACCGGAATTGCTGTCGCTGAGAAATAGCGCCGCCACCAACAACTCCAGCTCTCGACATTGCCCGGCCAGCGCGCTGACGATCACTCGGCGCGGTTGCGTACCACGCAGCATGACGATCCGCTGCAATACCCGCGCCCGCAGGAATCCATCGAAGAACAACCACTCGCTGGTTTGCCCGAAAGCCTCTTGGCGCTGCAACAATTGCAGCCACAAAGGCATGAGGATGTCCTGAAACACCACCGGCAATGAGTATGAAGAGAAAATCTGCCCATAGACGCGGTCCAGTTGCTGGTCGTCGAACGCACTGACCGCCTGCTGGATCTGCTCCTGCCATTGCAGGTAATCCGCCTGCACCAAGTCATCCGGGATGATGTGCGCCAATACTTTCATCGGTTCGGTCTTGGCGAGGATCTTGCCGACCTTGCTCACGGCAACCCCGCGATCAATCCAGTCGACGATGCTGCGCACGCGCTCGATATCGGTCATCGAATAGAGCCGATGCCCACTTCCGGTGCGCGTGGGCTGAATCAGACCATAGCGCCGCTCCCACGCGCGCAAGGTCACCGGGTTTACACCTGTCAGGCGTGCGACCTCACGGATAGGGAACAGATCCTCGCGCTCGAGCGCAGAAGATGTCTGCGAAGCAGGCTTTGCGTCCGTGATGACAGGCATAGGCTGTTCAACTTCCATGTCGGAGAGATTTGGATCCCATTCTAACGCTTATGCCCCGATTGCGATCAAGTGCAGAAATGCGACGAAAGTCGCTGGTTTAATCGGGAAAAACCGGAATAATCCTTGCTTGTTGAAAAACGCAGGCCTCTACCCCGGCCCTGCGTCAGGCGAAACTCCTACCCGGAGCGACGCAATTGAAATACGGAGATACATAATGTCTACTTCCCCTGTCACGCTGATGGTTGCCCGTCGCGTCGCTGATGGCCGTTATCAGGACTTGATCGCCTGGCTGCGCGAAGGCGAACTACTTGCCACTGATTTCCCCGGTTACCTGGGCTCTGGCGTGCTCGCTCCGCCGCCCGGCGATAATGAATTCCAGATCATCTTCCGCTTTGTCGATGAGCAGACGTTGCATGCGTGGGAACATTCGGTTTCACGTACCGCGTGGCTGAGCCGTGGCAGCGACCTGTTTGCCCACCCGAAAGAACATCGAGTCAGTGGCATCGAAGGCTGGTTCGGCGCTGCCGGGCAACGACCTCCACGATGGAAACAGGCCGTCGCGATCTGGCTGGCGTTCTTTCCGGTGTCACTGCTGTTCAACTTTGTCCTCGGCCCGTTGCTCGCAGAACTGAGCCTGTTGCCGCGTATGTTGATCAGCACGGCGTGCCTGACGCCGTTGATGGTTTACTTCTTTATTCCATTGTCGACCCGATTGCTGGCGAACTGGCTGAACAGTACGCCGGTACGACTGCCTGTTTCGGCGACACCTCAGAAACATTAAAGATCGCAGCCTCGTTGCACTCGACAGCTCCTGCAGGACTGAACACAGACCAGGGCAGGAGCTGCCGCAGGCTGCGATCTTTTCAGGCTCGTCGCTGTTATAGTTTTTGCTCCAACCGCGATGCGAGCCGTTCATGCCTGATTCCTCAGCCCCGATCCTCATCACCGGTGCCGGCCAGCGTGTCGGCCTGCATTGTGCGCAGCGGCTGCTCGAGGATGGCTATCGCGTCATCTTCACTTACCGCAGCGAACGCCCCGGCGTGCAAACGCTGCGCGATCTGGGCGCCCTCGGCCTGTTCGCCGACTTTTCCAGCGAAGCCGCGATTCTCGCTTTCATCGCCGAACTGAAAACCCACACCGACAGCTTGCGCGCCATCGTGCACAACGCCTCCGAGTGGCTGGCCGAAACCCCGGGCAGCGAAGCCGAAGCCTTCACGCGCATGTTCAATCTGCACATGCTCGCACCGTACCTGATCAACCTGCACTGCGGTGAACTGCTAAAGCACTCGACGCCCGCCGACATCATTCATATCAGCGACGATGTCACCCGCAAGGGCAGCAGCAAGCACATTGGCTATTGCGCCAGCAAAGCCGGGCTCGACAGCCTGACCCTGTCCTTCGCCGCCCGCTATGCGCCGACCATCAAGGTCAACGGTATCGCCCCGGCCCTGCTATTGTTCAATCCCGACGACGACGCGGCGTACCGCGCCAAGGCACTGGCCAAGTCCGCGCTGGGCATCGAACCCGGCAGCGAAGTGATCTACCAGAGCCTGCGCTATCTGCTCGACAACCCTTATGTCACCGGTACGACCCTGACCGTCAACGGCGGAAGGCACGTCAAATAACACCTGCCTGCGAGGCTGCCCATGACCCGCTCACTGCCCGAGAATTACCGCGAAATCCTCATTGACCTGGGTGAAGATCCCGACCGCGAAGGACTGCAAGACACCCCGGTGCGCGCGGCCAAGGCCATGCAATACCTGTGTCACGGTTACGAGCAAAGCGTCGATGAGATCGTCAACGGCGCGCTGTTTGCCTCGGACAGTGACGAGATGATCATCGTCGCCGACATCGAGTTGTACTCTTTGTGCGAACATCACCTGCTGCCCTTCATCGGCAAGGCCCATGTGGCTTATATTCCGACGGGCAAGGTGCTGGGTCTGTCGAAAATCGCGCGACTGGTGGACATGTTCGCCCGACGCCTGCAGATTCAGGAAAACCTCACCCGGCAAATTGCCGATGCGGTGCAACAGGTCACCGATGCCGCCGGCGTCGCGGTCGTCATTGAGGCCAGACACATGTGCATGATGATGCGCGGTGTCGAGAAACAGAATTCGACCATGAACACCTCGGTCATGCTCGGCGCGTTCCGCGAGTCGAGCAACACCCGCCAGGAGTTCCTGCAATTGATTGGACGGAGCAAGTAAATGCCACAACTTCAGCCGGGAATGGCGCGCATCCGGGTCAAGGATCTGCGCTTGCGCACCTTTATCGGGATCAACGAGGACGAAATCCTCAACAAGCAGGATGTGCTGATCAACCTGACCATTCTGTATGCCGCGCAGGAGGCGGTGCGTGACAATGATATCGACCACGCGCTGAATTACCGCACGATCACCAAAGCGATCATCGCCCACGTCGAGGGCAACCGCTTTGCGCTGCTCGAACGCCTGACTCAGGAATTGCTCGATCTGGTGATGAGCAACGGTTCAGTGCTGTATGCCGAAGTTGAAGTCGACAAGCCGCACGCGCTGCGTTTTGCCGAGTCGGTGTCAATCACGCTTGCAGCGAGCCGCTAGCTTCAAGCTTCAAGCGGCAAGCTGTAAACTTCGTATCACCGCCACCCATTTTGCAGCTTGAAGCTCGTCGCTTGAAGCTGTCTCGCAGAGACTCCCATGAACGAGCAACAACGCCTCGAACTCGAAGCTGCCGCCTTCCGCCGGCTGGTCGCCCACCTGGACAGCCGCAAGGACGTGCAGAACATCGACCTGATGAACCTTGCCGGGTTCTGCCGCAACTGCCTGTCGAAGTGGTACAAGGCCGAAGCCGACGAGCGCCAGATCGAGGTCAGCCTCGACGACGCCCGCGAAGTGGTTTACGGCATGCCGTACGCCGAGTGGAAAGCCCAATTTCAGCAGGAAGCCAACGCCGAGCAACAAGCCGCGTTCGCCAAAGGAAAAACCCATGAGTGATCTGAACACACTGCGCGCCAGCCTCAAGAGCGGCGAACACGCTTTCGCCGACACGCTGGCCTTCATCGCCGCCGGTTACGACTATCAGCCGCAGGCGTTCAACAACGGTGGCGTGGAAAACGCCGCCGGGCAGAACGAAGGTTCTTGCAAGACCCTGGGTCTGGCACTGCTGGAAGGCCTGAGCGATGAAGAAGCGCTGCAGGCGTTCGGCGAGCATTACCGCTCGGTAGTGGCGACGCCTGAGGGCAGTGATCACGGCAATATTCGTGCGTTGATCCAGCACGGTCTGGCCGGCGTCAAATTCACCGCTCAACCCCTGACCCGCCGCTGATTCCTCTATCCACACAAAATCCCTGTGGGAGCGAGCCTGCTCGCGAATACGGACTGACATTCAACATTGATGTCGACGGATACACCGCTTTCGCGAGCAGGCTCGCTCCCACATTTGATCTGTGGTGACTGTGATTCTCGGGCACAAAAAAACCGGCCAATCTGGCCGGTTTTTTTATGTCTGCGATTTAGAACGAAGCGTTCTGCAGACCGTCCAGGTAACGCTCGGTGTCCAGTGCGGCCATGCAGCCGGCGCCGGCCGAGGTGATCGCCTGACGGTAAACGTGGTCAGCCACGTCACCGGCAGCGAAGATGCCCTCGACGCTGGTCGCCGTAGCATTGCCTTCACGGCCGCCGTGCACCACCAGATAACCGTCTTTGAGGGTCAGCTGGCCTTCGAACAGCGAAGTGTTCGGGGTGTGGCCGATGGCGATGAACACGCCGTCGACGGTGATTTCGTCGAAGCTGCCATCGTTGTTCTTCAGGCGCGCACCGGTCACGCCCATGTTGTCACCCAGCACTTCGTCGAGAGTGGCGTTCAACTTGAGGATGATCTTGCCTTCGGCGACGCGAGCGTTGAGCTTGTCGATCAGGATCTTCTCGGCGCGGAAGGTTTCGCGACGGTGGATCAGGGTCACGGTGCTGGCGATGTTGGCCAGGTACAGAGCTTCTTCAACAGCGGTGTTGCCGCCGCCGACCACTGCAACAGGCTTGTTGCGGTAGAAGAATCCGTCGCAGGTTGCGCAGGCGGAAACGCCTTTGCCCATGAACGCTTCTTCCGATGGCAGGCCCAGGTAACGCGCGCTAGCACCGGTGGCGATGATCAGGGCGTCGCAGGTGTAGGTCGCGCTGTCGCCGGTCAGGGTGTAAGGCTTGGCAGCAAAGTCCACGGCGTTGATGTGATCGAAAACGATCTCGGTTTCAAAACGCTCGGCGTGCTCGCGCATCCGCTCCATCAGGGCTGGACCGGTCAGGCCGTGAACGTCGCCCGGCCAGTTGTCGACTTCGGTGGTGGTGGTCAGTTGACCGCCAGCCTGCATGCCGGTGATCAGCAGTGGCTTGAGGTTGGCGCGGGCCGCGTATACCGCAGCGCTGTAACCGGCAGGGCCGGAACCGAGAATAATCACTCGCGAATGACGGACTTCAGACATGACCTGCTCCTGTTGACCGGGCCGAAAAACTGGCACGGATCGCCGGACTGCCGGCGGGAATAAAAAAGGACCGTGGAAAACCTTGGGGAAGGCTTGAGCTCGACAGTCCTGTAAAAAGTTGGGTGCAGCGTATCGAGGGGGGCAAGATTAAGGAAATACGGTTTAACAATCCAGCTCATAGGTGGTCTCTATGCCGACACACTGACGAGATGGACGTCTTTGTTACAGTGAATGTCGATCGCTCTACCGCGCTTTCGCCGTCGTTGCAAAGCCGGTAAGGTCGGCGCGTTTTCCCTTGCTCGGAGCACCTTATGCCCGCCCCTGTTCTGTCTGGCCCGCAATACCTGCGCGAAGGCCTCAAACTGGTTCTCAGCCCCGGCCTGCGCCTGTTCGTGTTGTTGCCGCTGGCGATCAACCTGGTGCTGTTCGTCGGATTGATTTATCTGGCCGGCCACCAGTTCAGTCTATGGGTCGATACGCTGATGCCATCGCTGCCCGAATGGCTGAGCTTCCTCAGTTACATCCTCTGGCCACTGTTTGTAGTGCTAGTGGCGCTGATGGTGTTCTTCACTTTCACCATGCTGGCCAACGTAATCGCCGCACCGTTCAACGGCTTCCTCGCGGAAAAAGTCGAAGTGGTGGTACGCGGCACTGATGACTTCCCGGCGTTCAGCTGGGGCGAATTGATCGCGATGGTCCCGCGCACCCTCGCCCGGGAAATGCGCAAACTCGGCTACTTCCTGCCACGGGCGATTGGACTGTTCATTCTCTCGTTCATCCCGGTGGTGAATATCATTGCTGCACCGCTGTGGCTGTTGTTCGGCGTGTGGATGATGGCGATCCAGTACATCGACTACCCGGCGGATAACCACAAACTGGGCTGGAACGAAATGCTTGCCTGGTTGCGGCAAAAGCGCTGGCAGAGCATGAGCTTTGGCGGGATCGTCTATCTGGTGCTGCTGATCCCGGTGGTCAACATCCTGATGATGCCGGCGGCTGTGGCCGGGGCGACGTTGTTCTGGGTGCGTGAGCGCGGTGCCGAGGTGCTGGCTCAGGAAAAGGCCTGAGCCAGACGCTGTCGTTTTGCCGCTGCCTCAGTGGAAAAAGCTCCACGTCCCGATCAGCACCAATGCCCACAGGGCGATGCCTGGAACGATGATCAAAAAATTCCAGGCATTCAGGCGGTTGTTGCCCAAGCCTTGCGGATCGTTGGCGGCCAGGTTGATCAGTTGCTGGCCTTCACTGGCGACATAAGCTCTGAGTGGCAGCAGTGCCATAGCAAACAAACTCAGGTACAACAAGCCTTCGAAATGGCTCGATAGTTTATCGAGCACCACTGCAAGCAACGTCAATACAACAAACACCGTTGCCCACTGCTCAAGATCCCAGCTGGATTTTCGACCGCTGTCGTGAATCGTCTTGTCTGCATGACGATACAGCCTGTGCACGAAAAATATATAGAAGATACCGCGCGCCACTGGCCACAGCTCTTCCTGCGTCCGCTGCTTGTACAGGCTCCAGTTTTTGTACGACCAATAATAGAAATACAGGCCAAAACTGAGCACCGACAGCAGAATGAATTTCCATCTGGCAACCACGTAAAATCCTGCAGCCTGCACATCTTCGTTCAACAGATTCGCCTCAGGGGACGCGTAGACATTTTCCGCCATAGCCATTTCCTTGGTTCAAACGTTCAATCAAGGCTAACGACCGACTGGCGAAAATATTGAGCCCAGCGGGGCCAGTGGCTGTCATCAATCCATCATCAACTCGACACAATGACGACATGGCCTCAGTCGACACTGGGGTCATGACGACAGCTCTACATATCACTCTGATCAGCGAAACCTTCCCACCGGAAATCAACGGGGTGGCCAATACCCTTGGCCGCTTGTGCGATGGACTGCGCGCGCGTGGGCATCAGGTTGAACTGGTGCGGCCGCGTCAGGCCGGTGATCCGCAGCGCAGTGAAGATGACGCGCTGCTACTGTGTCGGGGCTGGCCGTTGCCGGGATATCCGGGGCTGCAATGGGGTCAGTCGTCGATGCACAAACTGCTGCGGCGCTGGAAGCGCCAGCGTCCCGACGTGTTGTACATCGCCACGGAAGGCCCGCTCGGGTTGTCGGCGCTGCGTGCGGCGCGCCGTTTGGGGATATCGGTGGTCAGCGGTTTTCACACCAATTTTCAGCAATACACCAACCAATACGGGCTCGGTCTGCTGACGCGGATGCTCACGCATTATCTGCGCTGGTTTCACAATCGCTCGGCCATGACGCTGGTGCCAAGCGTCAGCCAGCGCCTGGAACTGGAACGGCGGCATTTCGAGCGCTTGGCGCTGTTATCGCGTGGTGTCGACAGCCAGTTGTTTCATCCGAGCAAACGGCTGAACGCCTTGCGTGAGCAATGGGGCCTGTCCGAGCAGGACATTGCGGTGATTCACGTAGGACGGCTCGCGCCGGAGAAAAACCTTGGCCTGCTCAAACGCTGCTTCGAAAAACTGCGTGACACTTATCCACAGCGCAATCTGAAACTGATCGTGGTCGGTGACGGACCGCAACGGCTGGCGCTGGAAAAGGATTTGCCCGGGGCGGTTTTCTGCGGTGCGCAGCGCGGTGAAGCGTTGTCGGCGCACTATGCGTCTGGTGATTTGTTTCTGTTTCCGAGTCTGACCGAAACCTTCGGCAATGTGGTGCTGGAGGCACTGGCCTCGGGACTGGGTGTGGTGGCTTACGATCAGGCTGCGGCGGCGCAGCATATTCGCCATGGCTACAACGGCGTGCTGGCGATGCCTGGTGATGAGCCAGCCTTTTGCGAGGCGGCGGCATGGTTGCTGGAAGAGGATGAGAGGTTGCGCTGCGTGCGCCTGAATGCGCGGCAGCATGCGAGTCGCCAGGGCTGGCCGGCGGTTATCGAGCAGTTTGAAAAGCATTTGCGCGGGGCTTGTGTAGGGGAGCAAGTGGTGCCGAATGCGCAGACATTGCCTTGAATCCAGGCGACTTGGAGACCGCTATCGCGAGCAGGCTCACTCCTACAGGGGAATGCACTCCAATTGTAGGAGTGAGCCTGCTCGCGATGGCGTCAGTACAGCCGCTGGTTAAACCAGCGTCATCAACGCCTCACGGCTGAACGGCAAAATATCCTGTTCACGCCCTTCGCGGACTTTCTGCGCCCAGTCCGGATCGACCAGCAACGCACGGCCCACCGCCACCAGATCAAACTCCTCTT
Organism: Pseudomonas sp. 3B-A001-10F; assembly: GCF_056313565.1. Classification (NCBI taxonomy): domain Bacteria; kingdom Pseudomonadati; phylum Pseudomonadota; class Gammaproteobacteria; order Pseudomonadales; family Pseudomonadaceae; genus Pseudomonas; species Pseudomonas sp. 3B-A001-10F. The sequence continues at coordinate 14,387 of NZ_JBQYFW010000031.1, read as the reverse complement.
TGTTCAGACGCTCCAGCAGGTTCTCCAAACTGGCCGGTTGTGCGACCTTGTCGGTGTTGACCATGAACTGCAGGAACTCACCATCAAGGCCAACACTGCCAACGGTGATGGTCGGCTTGCCGGTGAGTTTGCGGGTCCAGCCGGCCAGGTTCAGCTCGGAACCGTCAAATTCCGGCTCCCAGAAGCGACGCGTCGAGCAGTGGAAAATATCCACGCCAGCGTCAGACAGCGGCTTGAGGAATTCACCCAGCGCTTGCGGGGTTTGCACCAGACGCGCCGTGTAGTCCTGCTGTTTCCATTGCGAGAAACGAAAGATGATCGGGAAGCCTTCACCGACCGCCGCACGCACGGCTTGAATCAATTCAATGGCGAAACGTGAACGGTTGGCCAGGCTGCCACCGTATTCGTCGGTGCGCTGGTTGCTGCCCTCCCAGAAAAACTGGTCGATCAGGTAACCGTGGGCGCCGTGGATTTCCACGCCGTCCATGCCGATGCTCTGTGCATCTTTGGCCGCTTGGGCGAAGGCTGCGATCACATCCTGAATATCTTGTTTAGTCATGCCGTGCACCACGACCTGACCGTCTTTGATTTTTTCCGACGGACCGTAACCCGGCACGCTAGCGTCCGGCTCGGTGCCGATTCGGCGCACGCTGCCCACGTGCCACAGTTGCGGCACGATCTTGCCGCCTTCGGCGTGAACCGCATCGACGACCTTCTTCCAGCCGGCCAATGGCGCGTCGCCAAAGAACTGCGGCACGTTCGGATAACCGTTGGAGGCAATGTGGCCGACAGTGGTGCCTTCGGTGATGATCAGGCCAACGCCGGCGGCCGCGCGACGACGGTAGTACTCAATGACTTTCGAATTAGGCACGCCGCCCGGGGAAAAGGAGCGAGTCATTGGCGCCATGACCACGCGGGTCGGCAGTTCGAGGGCACCGAGTTGGAACGGTTTGAACAGGGCTTGAACCGGCATTGGAAGGCTCCACAGGGAATGACTTTATGACGGCGATAATATGGACAGTCAAAGGCTTTGAACAGCACTATTGATTTGAATGATCAAGGATCAGAAACGAAAAGATCGCAGCACCGGCAGGCCCTTTAAGAGCTGCCGAAGGCTGCGATCTTTTGATCTTGCTGTTTCAGCTCAGCGCTTTTTCAATCGCATGCACAATGGTCGGATCATCCGGCGCCGTGCGCGGCGAGAACCGGGCCAGCACGCGGCCGTCCTTGCCGAGCAGAAACTTCTCGAAATTCCAGGTGATGTCCCCAGGAAACTCCGCCCCCTCGCCCGCCAGCAGACGGTAGAGCTGGTGACGATCATGACCGTTGACTTCGAGCTTGCTCGACAACGGGAATGTCACGCCATAGTTGAGGCTGCAGAAATCCTGAATTTCCTTTTCGCTGCCTGGTTCCTGGCCGGCAAACTGGTTGCACGGCAGGCCCAGCACGCTGAAACCTTTGCCTTTGTATTGCTGATAGAGGTTTTCCAGCGCCGCGTACTGTGGGGTCAAGCCGCATTTGGAGGCGACGTTGACCACCAGCACGACTTGGCCCTTGAACGGCGCCAGCGGTAGCTCCTGACCATCCAGGGCTGTCAACTTAAGGTCGTGAAAAGCACTCATGACGAACTCCAAGATTCCCGTGTTCTACTCGAAACAGCCACTTGGCGAGGTCACCAAGGACAGCCGCGGACTAAAAAGGCGCCCGCAGGCGCCTCTCCAGTACTCGAAGCTTAGCGCAGAAAATCAGTGGTGATGGCCACCTTCGCCATGGACGTGGCCATGAGCGATTTCTTCCTGGCTGGCATCACGGATGTCAACGATCTTCACTTTGAAGTTCAGGCGCTGACCGGCCAGTGGGTGGTTGCCATCAACGGTCACGTCATCGCCGTCGAGGTCACGGATGGTGACGATTTGCATCTGGCCGTCCGGCGCCGAAGCGTGGAACTGCATGCCGACTTCCAGCTCGTCAACGCCTTCGAACATGCTGCGGCTCAGGGTGCTGACCAGCTCAGCGGCGTATTCGCCGTAAGCGTCTTCCGGCTCAACGGAAACTTCCAGCTCGTCACCAACAGCTTTGCCATCCAGAGCTTTTTCCAGGCCAGGGATGATGTTGCCTGCGCCTTGCAGGTAGACCAGCGGAGCGCCGCCGGCGGAGCTGTCGATGACCTCACCAGCGTCGTTGGTCAGGGTATAGTCGATGGAGACAGCCTTATTGGCGGCGATCAGCATGGGGCGAGACCTTTTGCATAAGAATATAGAAAGGCCAAGTTTAGCGAAGCAATCGCGCGAAAGCGAACACAACCCGGACAAACGGGTTTCGACGATCGCAGGCTTTCATCAGGACGAGGACGGTCACTGGGTCGTCGAGCTTTCCTGTGGCCACACCCAGCACCTGCGCCATCAGCCGCCCTGGCAATCGCGCGCCTGGGTGCTGGACCCGGCGCAACGTATTGAAAAAATAGGCCAACCCTTTGCCTGCGGTTGGTGCGCACAAGGCTCGGTTAGCGATAACCTTGGCGACTGAATTTCGGTAGATCGTCAGCTATAGGCGATCGCCATTGCCATGCAACTTTAGAGAATTCGCATGCAAACTTTTTTTATCGCGCCCACCGATTTTGGTGTGGGTCTGACCTCCATCAGCCTCGGGCTGGTGCGCACGCTTGAGCGAGCCGGGCTGAAAGTCGGTTTCTTCAAACCGATTGCCCAGCCGCATCCGGGTGACACCGGCCCCGAGCGTTCCACCGAACTGGTGGCGCGCACCCACGGTTTGAAACCGCCACAACCGTTGGGCCTGGCGCACGTCGAGCGGATGCTCGGCGACGGTCAGCTCGATGAGCTGCTCGAAGAAATCATCACGCTGTATCAGCAAGCCGCCATTGGCAAAGACGTGCTGGTCGTCGAAGGCATGGTGCCGACCCGCAGCGCCAGTTACGCCGCCCGGGTCAACCTGCACCTGGCCAAGAGCCTGGATGCCGAGGTGATTCTGGTCTCGGCGCCGGAAAACGAAGTGCTCGCCGAACTCTCCGGCCGGGTCGAATTGCAGGCGCAATTGTTCGGCGGCCCGAAAGACCCGAAAGTCCTCGGGGTGATCCTCAACAAGGTCAAGACCGACGAGAGCATGGACGCCTTCGCTGCGCGCCTGAAGGAGCATTCGCCGTTGCTGCGCAGCGGTGATTTCCGCCTGCTCGGCTGCATTCCCTATCAGCCGGAACTCAACGCACCACGTACCCGTGACGTTGCCGACCTGATGGGCGCACAAGTGCTTAATGCCGGTGATTACGAAACCCGCCGGATGACCAAAATCATCATCTGCGCGCGGACCATGCGCAACACCGTCGAGCTGCTCAAGCCCGGCGTGTTGGTGGTGACGCCGGGCGATCGCGACGACATCATCCTCGCCGTCAGTCTGGCCGCGATCAACGGCGTGCCGCTGGCCGGCCTGCTGCTGACCAGCGACACCCTGCCCGATCCGCGCATCATGGATCTGTGCCGTGGTGCGTTGCAGGCCGGTTTGCCGGTGCTATCGGTGAGTACTGGCTCCTACGACACCGCCAACCTGCTCAACGGCCTGAACAAGGAAATCCCGATTGACGACCGCGAGCGAGCGGAGATCATCACCGATTTCGTCGCCAGCCATCTCGACGCCAAATGGCTGCACCAGCGCTGTGGCACGCCACGGGAAATGCGCCTGTCGCCAGCAGTATTCCGCTATCAGTTGATCCAGCGTGCGCAAGCGGCGAACAAACGCATCGTCCTGCCTGAAGGCAGCGAGCCGTTCACCGTGCAAGCGGCGGCGATCTGCCAGGAACGCGGGATTGCCCGCTGCGTGTTACTCGCCAAACCGGAAGATGTCGAAGCCGTGGCCCGCGCCCAAGGCATCGCCTTGCCGCCAGGGCTGGAGATTCTTGATCCAGACCTGATCCGCGAGCGCTACGTCGAACCGATGGTCGCCCTGCGCAAAACCAAAAGCCTCAACGCGCCGATGGCCGAACAGCAACTGGAAGACACCGTAGTGATCGGCACCATGATGCTGGCGCTGGACGAGGTCGACGGCCTGGTATCGGGCGTGATCAACACCACCGCCAATACCATCCGCCCGGCTCTGCAATTGATCAAGACCGCGCCGGGCTGCACGCTGGTGTCATCGGTGTTCTTCATGCTCTTCCCGGAGGAAGTACTGGTCTACGGCGACTGCGTGATGAACCCGCACCCAAGCGCCACCGAACTGGCCGAGATTGCCCTGCAAAGCGCCGACTCGGCCGCAGCGTTCGGCATCACCCCGCGCGTGGCGATGATCAGTTACTCCAGCGGCGAATCGGCCACCGGTGAAGAAGTCGAGAAAGTGCGTGAAGCCACCCTGCTCGCCCACGAACAACAGCACTCACTGCTGATCGACGGCCCGCTGCAATACGACGCCGCGGCCAACGCCGAAGTCGCCCGGCAACTGGCACCGAACAGTCAGGTGGCCGGTCGCGCCACGGTGTTTGTGTTCCCCGATCTGAACACCGGCAACACCACGCACAAAGCCGTGCAACGCAGCGCCGATTGCGTCAGCCTCGGGCCGATGCTGCAAGGCTTGCGCAAACCGGTGAATGACTTGCCACGCGGCGCACAAGTCGATGACATCGTCTACACCATCGCCCTCACCGCGATTCAAGCCGCCAACCGACCTATGGATGTGTAAATGCTGGATTTTCTACCTGCACCCGTGCGCGGCGTGATCGCTTCGCTGCTGTTGGCACTCAATACGATCCTGCTGTGCTCGTTTCTGTTCTGCGTAGCGCTGATCAAAGTGCTGCCGTTCGACCTTGCCCGGCGTGCCTCGCTGTGGCTGATGAGCCACACCCATGAAGCGTGGATCAGCAATAACAAGGGCTGGATGAACCTGGTACGGCGCACGCGCTGGCACATCAGCGGCCTGCAAGGTCTCGACTACCAGCACTCATACCTGATCACCAGCAATCACCAGAGCTGGGTGGACATTCTGGTGCTGCAATACGTGCTCAACCGAAAGATCCAGCCGCTGAAGTTCTTCCTCAAGCAGGAGCTGATCTGGGTGCCGGTGATCGGTCTGGCCTGGTGGGCACTGGGCTTTCCGTTCATGAAGCGCTACTCCAAGGCCTACCTGGCCAAGCATCCGGAGAAGAAAGGCAAAGACCTCGAAACCACCCGCAAGACGTGTGCGAAGTTTCGCGATAACCCGGTGGGGATTTTCAACTTCGTCGAAGGCACACGCTTCACCGAAGGCAAGCATGCGCAGCAGCAGTCGCCGTTCAAATATCTGCTCAAGCCCAAGGCTGGCGGGATCGCCTTTGTGCTGGATGCAATGGGCGAGCAACTGGAGTCGATCGTCAACGTGACCATCCACTACCCGGCCGGGCGTCCGGGGTTCTGGGATTTGCTCTGCGGCAATGTGCGCGATGTGGTGGTGCACTTTGAAGAGCTGAAGATTCCCCAGCAGTTCATTGGCAAGAATTACGATCAGGACGGCGAGTATCGCCTGCAGTTCCAGGGCTGGATCAATCAGCTGTGGCTGGACAAGGATGCGCTGCTCGAACAGATGCACCGCGAATATCCTTCCGTATGATCGTTCCCATGCTCCGCGTGGGAATGCCTCACTGGACGCTCTGCGTCCGCTTTAGATGGGACGCGGAGCGTCCCGGGCTGCATTCCCACGCAGAGCGTGGGAACGATCACGAATCGCCGTATGCCCCAATAAAAAAGCCCGCCGATGATTGCTCATCGGCGGGCTTTTTGTTTGTCGCTAACGCTTAGATCGCGCCACGTTTGCGCAGCAGATCCAGCACTTGCTTGACGCTGTCTTCCAGACTCAGTGTCTGCGTGTCGATCACCAGATCGGCATTCAGCGGCACGTCGTACGGGAAGGATTCGCCCGGGATGTTATCGCCAGCGGCAGCATACAGACCTTGCGGATCACGCTCGGCGCACACGGCCGGCGAGGCCTGTACGTAGACCGTCAACAGACGATCCTTGCCGATCAGATCCTTGGCCTGCTCGCGACCTTCAGCGCTTGGCGCGACGAACGCCGCCAACGTCAGCAAACCGGCTTCGTTGAACTGACGCGCGACGTGCGCGGCACGACGCCAGTTTTCGGTACGGCCGGCGCGATCCTGTGGCAGACCTTTGTTCAAGTCATGACGCAGGTTCTGACCATCCAGTACAAACACCGCACGACCCATGTCGAACAACTTGCGCTCGACGGCGTAAGCCAGCGTGCTCTTGCCCGCGCCCGACAGGCCGCTGAACAGCACGGTCGCCGGTTGCTGGCCGAAGCGCTGGGCACGTTCTTCAGTGGCCACGTGCGCCAGTTTGCCGTGATGCGTGGCAGTGCCATGCGTCACCGGTTGCGCGACGATCATGCCGGCGCCGACGGTGCCGTTGGTCAAGCGATCAATGACGATGAACGCGCCGGTGGTGCGGTTGCTTTCGTAACCGTCGAGGGCGATCGGCGCGTCCAGCGCGATCTTCACCTTGCCGATTTCGTTGAGCTGCAACGCGCTCGCCGGGCCTTCTTCCAACGTGTTCACGTCGACCTTGTTGACGATGCTGGCAATCGAACCCGGCACGTAGCTGGTGGCGCGTTTGATGTCGTATTTCTTGCCCGGCAGCATCGGCTCTTCAGCCATCCACACCAGCATCGCTTCGAAGCTGTCGGTGACCGGCGGCACGTTGTCGGCATGCACCAACAGGTCGCCACGGGAGATGTCGATTTCGTCTTCCATGGTCAGCGTCACCGCTTGACCTGGACCGGCGTGCTCCAGCTCACCTTCGAAGGTGACGATGGATTTCACCCGGCTGCTTTTGCCCGACGGCAGCACCACGACTTCGTCACCCTTGTGCACGATGCCGCTGGCCAGGGTGCCGGCGAAACCACGGAAGTTCAGGTTCGGACGGTTGACGTACTGCACCGGGAAACGCAGATCGGTGAAGTTGCGATCGCCCGCGACTTCCACGGTCTCGAGGATTTCCATCAGCGACTGGCCGGTGTACCACGGCGAGCGCTCGGACTTGTTCACCACGTTGTCGCCTTTGAGGGCAGACATCGGCACGAAGTGCATGCTGGTCGGCTTCATCTTCAAGCCTTCGGCGAACTTCAGGTAGTCAGCCTTGATCGACTCGAACACGCCTTCATCGAAGTCTTTCAGGTCCATCTTGTTGATGGCGACGACGATGTGTTTGATCCCCAGCAAGGACGCAATGAAGCTGTGGCGACGGGTCTGGGTCTGCACACCGTAACGGGCGTCGACGAGGATGATCGCCAGGTCACAGGTGGACGCACCGGTGGCCATGTTGCGGGTGTACTGCTCATGGCCGGGGGTGTCGGCGATGATGAATTTGCGTTTGGCGGTGGAGAAATAGCGGTAGGCGACATCGATGGTGATGCCCTGCTCGCGCTCGGCCTGCAGGCCGTCGACCAGCAATGCCAGATCGATGTCGTCACCGGTGGTGCCGACTTTCTTCGAGTCGCGGGTGATCGCTTCGAGGTGATCTTCGTAGATCATCTTCGAGTCGTGCAGCAGGCGCCCGATCAGGGTGCTCTTGCCGTCATCGACGTTACCGCAGGTCAAAAAGCGCAGCAGTTCTTTACGTTCGTGCTGGCCCAGGTAGGCGAGGATGTCCTCGCTGATCAAATCAGAAACATGCGACATGACAGCCCCTTAGAAATAGCCTTGACGTTTTTTGTCTTCCATCGAGCCGGCGCCATCGTGGTCGATGACACGGCCCTGGCGCTCGGAAGTTCGCGTCAGGAGCATTTCCTGAATGATGTCCGTGAGGCTTTCTGCCTCGGACTCCACCGCGCCCGTCAACGGGTAGCAGCCAAGGGTACGGAAACGCACTTTCTTTTTGACGATGCGAGCCTTGTCCTCATCGGACAGGTGCTCGAGGATGCGCTCGTCGTCGATCATGATCAACGTGCCGTTCTTCTCGATCACTTCGCGTTCGGCGGCGAAGTACAGCGGCACAATCGGGATGCCTTCGAGGTAGATGTATTGCCAGATGTCCAGTTCGGTCCAGTTCGACAGAGGGAATACGCGAATGGATTCGCCCTTGTTGACCTTGCCGTTGTAGACGTTCCACAGCTCTGGACGCTGGTTTTTCGGGTCCCAGCGGTGCTTGCTGTCGCGGAACGAGTACACGCGCTCTTTGGCACGGGATTTCTCTTCATCGCGACGGGCGCCGCCGAAGGCTGCGTCGAAACCATGCTTGTCGAGTGCCTGTTTCAGGCCCTCGGTCTTCATGATGTCGGTGTGCTTGGCGCTGCCGTGGGTGAACGGGTTGATGTTCTGCGCCACGCCATCGGGGTTGATGTGGGTGATCAGGTCCAGGCCCAGTTCTTCGACCATCTTGTCGCGGAACTTGTACATCTCCTGGAATTTCCAGCGGGTGTCGACGTGCATCACCGGAAACGGCAGTTTGCCCGGGAAGAACGCCTTGCGTGCCAGGTGCAGCATCACGGCGGAGTCTTTACCGATGGAGTACAGCATCACCGGGTTATCGAACTCGGCGGCCACCTCGCGGATGATGTGGATGCTTTCCGCCTCCAGCTGTTTCAGATGCGTCAGTTTGTCGACCATGGCTACTCACGAAAACTTTCTTATGAACGGCCAGCGGGCCGTGTTCGAGCGGGAAATCCTAGCACAGCGGCCTCTTCTAATCAGGACGCCAACTAGATCGAAAGGGTATATGAATATGCCCACTCGTTTGGGCGACGATCCCGTGTAGGAGCTGCCAAAGGCTGCGATCTTTTGATCTGATCTTTTAAAAAACAAGATCAAAAGATCGCAGCCTTCGGCAGCTCCTACACAGGGGAGAGGTGATGATCAGATCGGGTTGGGGCAATCGATGAAGATGTGTTCGACAGCAAAGCGTTTTGCCAGATAGTCACCCAGGGCCTGTACGCCGTAGCGTTCGGTGGCGTGGTGTCCGGCGGCGATGAAGCTGATGTCGTTTTCGCGGGCGCTGTGGAAGGTCTGCTCGGAGGCTTCACCGCTCAGGTACAGATCAACGCCTGCCGCGACGGCCTGATCGATATAGCCCTGACCGCCACCGGTGCACCAGCCTACTCGGCGAATCATCGGGCTGCCCTCGATCAACAGCGGTTCGCGGCCCATGGTTTCCTGCACCTTGCGGGCGAAATCGCGCGCGGTCATCGGATCCTTCAAAGACCCGACCAGACCGACAATTTTCAGATTGTCCGGATCCAGCGGACCTTCAACGGTGATGTCCAGTTGGCGAGCAAGCTGCACGTTATTGCCAACATCCGGATGCAGATCCAGCGGCAAATGGTAAGCGAGCAGACTGATGTCGTGCTTGAGCAATGTCTTCAGTCGACGCTGCTTCATGCCAGTGATGCACGGGTTCTCGCCCTTCCAGAAGTAACCGTGGTGCACCAGCACCAGATCCGCCTCGGCTTCGACGGCAGCATCCAGCAACGCCTGACTGGCGGTGACGCCGCTGACGATGCGCATCACTTGCGGCCGGCCTTCGACCTGCAAGCCGTTGGGGCAATAATCGGCAATTTTCGAGCTGCTGAGGTAACGGTCGGCTTCTTCGACGAGGGTGCTGAGGGCAACGGCCATGAAAGACTCCTAAATATCCCGTTCAGAGGCGCGCGCGGCCTCGTATAATGCGCGACATTATGGGCGGTCTGACCCCGCCTGCAACTTTTCCAGGACGTGCTTAATGCTCAAGGCGCTGCGTTTTTTCGGCTGGCCGTTGTTGGCCGGTGTGCTTATCGCTCTGTTGATTATTCAGCGTTACCCGCAGTGGGTCGGGCTTCCGAGCCTCGACGTCAACCTGCAACAGGCCCCGCAAACCACCAGCGTGCAACAGGGCCCGGTGTCCTATGCCGACGCGGTGACCATTGCCGCGCCTTCGGTGGTCAACCTCTACACCACCAAAGTCATCAACAAACCGGCGCATCCGCTGTTTGAGGATCCGCAGTTTCGGCGCTTCTTCGGTGACAACTCGCCAAAGCAGAAACGCATGGAATCGAGCCTCGGTTCCGGCGTGATCATGAGCCCGGAAGGCTACATTCTGACCAACAATCACGTGACCAGCGGCGCGGATCAGATTGTGGTCGCCCTGAAAGATGGCCGCGAAACCCTCGCCCGCGTCATCGGCAGCGACCCGGAAACCGATCTCGCGGTGTTGAAAATCGATCTGAAAACCCTGCCGGCCATCACTGTCGGCCGCTCCGACAACATTCGCATCGGCGACGTTGCATTGGCCATCGGCAACCCGTTCGGCGTTGGCCAGACCGTGACCATGGGCATTATCAGCGCCACCGGGCGTAACCAGTTGGGCCTGAACAACTACGAAGACTTCATCCAGACCGACGCGGCGATCAACCCGGGTAACTCCGGCGGAGCGCTGGTCGATGCCAACGGCAACCTTACCGGCATCAACACGGCGATCTTTTCCAAGTCCGGTGGCTCGCAGGGCATCGGCTTTGCGATTCCGGTGAAACTGGCAATGGAAGTGATGAAGTCGATCATCGAGCACGGTCAGGTAATTCGTGGCTGGCTCGGCATCGAGGTGCAGCCGCTGACCCAGGAACTGGCCGAGTCGTTCGGCTTGTCCGGGCGTCCGGGGATTGTCGTCGCGGGGATCTTCCGCGATGGCCCGGCGCAGAAGGCCGGCCTGCAACTGGGTGACGTTATTTTGAGCATCGATGGCGAGCCGGCCGGAGATGGTCGCAAGTCGATGAACCAGGTCGCGCGGATCAAGCCGACCGACAAAGTGACGATCCAAGTGATGCGCAACGGTAAAGAGCTGAAGCTCAGCGCGGAAATCGGCCTGCGTCCGCCACCGGCGCCGGTGAAAGAAAAAGAAGAATAAAACTTCGTTCGCGCCAAGTGCGCTAATAAAAGACATTCTCAACAGGCATGTTATATTGTTTCAATTCTAAGAATTGGAACAACATAACATGTCGTCTCGAACAAAGGCTTCCCTGCTCGGCCTGAGCCTTGGTCTGCTGGTCGATCCAGCCTTCGCCGAAGAACCCAAGCCGCTTGAACTCGACGCCATCAGCGTCATCTCCGACTACGAATCGCCGACCGGCCCGGTCAAGGGCTATCGCGCCACACGCTCATCCAGCGCAACCAAAACCGACACCGCGATCCGCGATATATCGCAGGCGATCAGCGTAGTGCCCGCCAGCGTGCTCAAGGATCTGGGCAGCACCAGTGTCGAGCGCGCGCTGGATTTTGCCGGCGGCGTATCCAAGCAAAATAACTTCGGCGGCCTGACGCTTTACGAATACAGCGTGCGCGGCTTCACCACCTCGGAGTTCTACAAGGACGGCTTCAGCGCCAACCGGGGTTATCCGAGCACGCCGGACGCGGCGAATATCGAGCGCATCGAAGTACTCAAAGGCCCCGCCGCCAGTCTGTATGGTCGAGGCGATCCCGGCGGCACGGTGAACATCGTCACCAAAAAACCGCAGCCCGAAGCCTTCACCACTCTGCAAACCAGCGCCGGCAGTTGGGATCGCTATCGCACCGCGCTGGACGTCAACACACCGCTGGATGATGAGGGTGATGTGCTGTCGCGAATCAACCTCGCGGTTGAGGACAACAACAGTTTTCGCGATCACGTCGACAGCCAGCGCGTATTCGTCGCGCCCTCGATCAGCTGGCAATTGAACCCGGACACGTCGCTGCTGGTGGAAAGCGAAATCGTTCGTCACAGCTCGACCTTTGATCGCGGCATCGTCGCGCCCAACAATAAATGGGGCGGTGTTTCGCGCTCGACTTTCCTTGGCGAACCCAACGACGGCAACATCGATAACCACAACAATCTGCTTCAGGCCACGCTGGAACATCACCTCAACGACAGCTGGAAGCTGCGTCTGGCCAGTCATTACAAGGAAGGCAAACTCTGGGGCGATGCTTCGGAAAGTCGTCCATTGAACGCCAACGGCCACACCGTCAACCGCCGCTATCGCGAGCGCGACACGAACTGGCACGACAGCATCACCCAACTGGAACTGCGCGGCCTGTTCGATCTCGGCCCGTGGCAACACGAATTGCTGATTGGCACCGAGTACGAAAACTTCCGCAAGAACGAGCGCGTCACCACTATTGCTGGCGGCCCCTACGCCATCGACATCTACAAGCCGATCTACGGCCAACCGAAACCCAACGGCGCGCGGTCGGGCACTGACTTCTTCGAACAGGTCGAAAGTCATGCACTGAACCTGCAGGACCAGATCGTCTTCACCGACAAACTGCGCGGGATGATCGGCGCACGCTTCGAGCATTTTGATCAGCACATCGACGATCACAGCCGCAACGCTACCAGCAACCAACGCCACGACGCGCTCACCCAGCGGGTCGGCCTGCTCTATCAATTGACGCCGGAAACCGGGTTGTTCGCCAACGCCTCGACCTCGGTCAAACCGAACAATGGCCTCGACGCCGCCGGCAAATCCTTCGACCCGGAAGAAGGCGTCGGCTACGAAGTCGGGATCAAAAACGAACTGTTCGACGAACGCCTGAGCAGCACCCTCGCCTTCTTCCACATCGACAAAGAAAACGTTCTCGCCCTCGACCCGGCCACCGACACCAGCCGCGCCATGGGCAAGGCACGCAGTCGCGGCCTCGATTGGCAGGTCACCGGGCAAGTCACCGATGCGGTGCGAGTCATCGGCGCCTTCGCCTACATCGACGCCGAAGTGACCAAGGGCGACGCGGTGATTTCCACCGGCAGCCGCATCCTCGGCGTGGCCAAGCGTAGCGGCAGCCTACTCGGTGTTTACGAATTTCAGGACGGCCATTTGCGTGGTTCGGACGTCGGTGCAGCGTTCACCTACGTCGGCGATCGCTCGGGAGAATCCGGCAGCGACTTCGAATTGCCGGCGTATCACACCGTCGACCTGCTCGCGCATTACAAGGCCAGCGACAACGTCACTGTCGGCCTGAACCTGAACAACCTCTTCGACGAGAAGTATTACGAGCGCTCCTACAGCAACTACTGGGTCAACCCCGGTGAGCCGCGCAACTTCACCGTCAGCCTGACTCTCAACCTGTAAAAGGACGTCACCATGCAATACGGCAAATCCCTTGTGCTTATCGCCGCGCTGTTCGCCGGTCAGGTCTCGGCCCATGGCCTGTGGACTGAGCAACGGCGCGGCAATATCGAAGTGGTCTACGGTCATGGCGCTGAGGACAACGCGTTCAAGGCGCAGAAGATCAGCGGCGCGTGGGCTTACGACGCGAGCGGCAAGATGATTCCGGTGAGCGTCGAGCGCCTGACGGATCACGCACGACTGAAACCACTGAAAGCTCCGGCCGTCCTGGCCGTGGCGCTGAACAACGGCATGTGGTCGCAGACTGCCGACAAAAAGTGGGTCAACGAAGGCCGGAGCAAAGTGCCGGGCGCTGTCGAAGCGACGCAGACGTTCAAATACAGCCTGGCGATTTATCAGCCGGGAGCGAAGTTGCCAAAACTGGATCAGATCAAATTGCTGATTCTTCCGGAGGTTGATCCGCTCACCGTGGGGCCAGGGAAATCATTACCGGTGCGGGTGCTGCTCGATGGCAAACCGGCGGCGGGGGTGAAGTTGATTGGCGACTATCGCAGTGCACCGAACACGTTGAGCACCGAGACTGACAAGGATGGTCGGGCGCAGGTGTTGGTGAGGAATGAAGGGTTGAATGTGATTGCGGCGCAGGTCGAGGTGCCGGTGAAAGGCAGCGCAGATGTGGATAGCCGCGGCTTGTTCACCTCACTGACCTTCCTTGGCGAAGCGCATCACGAGTAAAAGCAGACCCTCACCCCAACCCTCTCCCGGAGGGAGAGGGGGCCGACCGAGTTGTCTTGTGAGCTACATCGACCTGAAAGACCGAGTCGATTATGGATTCGGTAAAGCAGCATCAGGTCGGTGCAATTCAACAGCATCCCCCAATCAGTCACCTCTCCCTTTGGGAGAGGGAGCAGACCGAGTTGTCTTGTGAGCTACATCGACCTGAAAGACCGAGTCGATTATGGATTCGGGAAAGCAGCATCAGGTCGGTGCAATTCAACAGCATCCCCCAATCAGTCACCTCTCCCTTTGGGAGAGGGAGCAGACCGAGTTGTCTTGTGAGGTACATCGACCTGAAAGACCGGGTCGATTATGGATTCGGGAAAGCAGCATCAGGTCGGTGCAATTCAACAGCATCCCCCAATCAGTCCCCTCTCCCTTTGGGAGAGGGTTAGGGTGAGGGGATCTTGTGAGGTACATCGACCTGTGCAGTGGTCAACTAATTCCGGACACCTCGATAGGTGGTTTTGACGCCATCGCCCGCTCGTAAGCGGTCGGTGGCAGATATCCCAGTTTCGAGTGCAACCGTTCGTTGTTGTAAAACCCAACGATGT
>NZ_JBQYFW010000030.1:0-72942 GCF_056313565.1 Pseudomonas sp. 3B-A001-10F | reverse complement strand
CCCAAAGCCTGGATCAGCGAAAACAAGGGTCGTACGTTCAACCTCACTTATACCTACAAGGTAGGTGGCGCGGGCAGTCTGATTACCTCGTCGCCACTGAGCATTCGCGTGGTCAGTGCTCAGGGCCCGAACGTATTCAAGGTGGTCGAAGCACCGACGGGTGAGTTGAACGTCGACACGCTCGGCACCGAAGCCAACGTCCAGGTCAGTTATCCGAGCCTGGCAGCGAAAGATACTGTCGGCGTGCGCCTGACCGGTGTGGCGTTGCGTGATGCACCGATCCAGACCGTGTCCACCGCAGGCACGCTGACCTTCAAGTTGCCCAAAGCCTGGATCACCGAAAACAAGGGTCGTACGTTTAACCTCACTTACACCTACAAGGTGGGTGGCGCGGGCAATTTGATTACCTCGTCAGCGCTGCCCGTGCGGGTAATCGGTACGGAGCCGGGAGGAGATGGGCAACGCGTTGCCAATGATCTCAACGCACAGTACGCCGATACGCGACAAAATTGCGGCAATGCTTCGCTACCAGCGGCGTTGTGCTCGGGTGTCATATTGCGGGCGACGATCAACGGTACGGCTTATCGCGCCTGGAACCCCAGTCCGCTTTCGCAGCAGAATGGAGGAGTTTCATTTTTTTACTTGCGTAAAGATGCGCACTTCAAAGGATTTCCCTCCAACTATCCAAACACCAGTGGTTTCGTCTTTTTTCCACTTCAGCAGCGCCCGGCGGGGAGTGTGGAAGTTCAGGTTCTATGCATTTTTCCCATAGACGGAGGCAGTGATATAAGGGGCGATCAGGGCTGTGGTATATCCAGTAATTATCCGACGGTCAGTCGCTCATGCGAGCAGCAGGGAATTACCACTGCTGCAGGATGGCTCACCCATTACAACCAAGGACCCACAGGCTGGAAATACCAGCGGCAGTGTGGGTTCAATGTCCGACCCGGTCAGGGAACGCTTGCAGCCAATGCGTTTTATCAGGGAATACTGGCCATGAAGTTAATGGGGGCCGAGTCGTTCAACTCGTGGAATGAAATCCGTCTGGCGACATGGCCACAGAACATCCATACGACCATTCCAATCAAGGCATTCTTTTATACGAGTAATGGTTTGGCGGCTGCCCGGTTCAACCAGGAGGATTTTTACAAGTATTCCAGCAAGGCAATACCGATTATCAAGCTGACGATGCCCCGAACAACTGCCGATTCCGCACGGTTTGAATTCATAAAAGCCGATCAAGCGGTGGGCAACTGGAACTGAGGGAGCTATTCAGGGTGTAACTTGTAATTTCAAGGTCGAAAGATCGCTGTCCGAGACAGCGATCTTTTGCTTTCAGGCGGTTTTCCAGGTGATTTCTTCTTCACCGTCGGCGCTGATGCGCATCCAGCGATCCGCCGTCTCTTCACCTTCTTCTTCAACCCACGTCCCCGGCGCGCAACGCACTTCGACGTTCAGCGCAGCAAACGCTGCACGGGCGCAGGCGATGTCGTCGTCCCATGGGGTCTGGTCGCTTTCGAGGTACAGGCTGTTCCACTTGCCCACGGCTTTCGGCAGCCAGGTCACCGGCACGTTGCCGGCTGTGCACTTGTAAGTCTGGCCTTTCTGTACCCAGTCACTGCACGGGCCCAACGCTTCGCCCAGCCAGGCCGAAATGGCCTTGTGGTCGACGTCGGCGTCTTTCAGGTAAATCTCGATGTCCGGTTGGCGCATGGATGTCCTCACTGCGGGTCTGAAAAATCCATTCGCGGATTTAGCCGGCCCCGGGCACTCGCCCGAGACCAAAAGTTATTGAAGAACGAAATAATCGTAGCGCATCGACACGGTGGTCACGAACGGCTCTGCCTGTTCGATCACTGCCGCACGACGCTCGGCACTGGCGCGCCAGCCGTGAGGTGTCATCGCCAACAGGTTGGCGCGATCCTCAGGCTTGTCCAGCGTCAGCTTGAATTCCAGGGTTTCGCTGTGCGCCAGCGTCATGCCTTCCGGCACCAGGGCCAGATGCTTGTCGTCGGTGTATTCGCGCACTTCGTCATAAAGACGTTCGCGCAACTCCATCAGGTGGCCGCTGGTCGGGCCGACTTTCATCAGACCGCCGCCGACACTGAGCAGCCGCTTGGCTTCTTCCCAGTCCAGGGGACTGAAAACGCTGGCGAGAAACTGGCAACTGCCCGACGCCAACGGCACGCGGGCCATGCTGGCGATCAACCAAGTGATCGCCGGATTACGTTTGCATGCGCGTTTGATCGCTTCACGGGAAATATCCAGTGCGTAGCCATCCGCGTTCGGCAAGGCCTCGGCGATTTGCGCGGTGTAGTAACCCTCGCCACAACCAATATCGACCCAGCGATCCGGCGCATAACTCGCCGCCAACTCGGCCAGACGCTTGGCCACCGGCGCGTAATGGCCGGCGTTCAAGAAGTCCCGGCGTGCTTCGACCATGGCCTGGTTGTCGCCAGGATCACGGCTGTTCTTGTGCTGCACCGGCAACAGGTTCAGATAACCCTGGCGCGCACGGTCGAAGCGGTGGCCTGCCGGGCAGACCACGCCGTTGTCCACTGTGTTCAGCGGTTCACTGCAGATGGGGCAAGCGAGCATCAGGCGAGCAACTTGATCAGGGTCTGGTAGTAGATCTCGGTCAGTACGTCGAGATCGGCTGCCAGTACGCGTTCGTTGACCTGGTGAATGGTCGCGTTGACCGGGCCCAGTTCAACCACTTGCGTGCCCATGGTCGCGATGAAACGGCCGTCGGACGTTCCGCCGCTGGTGGACGCTTTAGTCTCGCGACCGGTGATGTCCTTGATGCTCGCCGACACCGCGTCGAGCAGTGCGCCTGGTTCGGTGAGGAACGGCAGGCCGGACAGTGCCCAGTCGATGTGCCAGTCCAGATCGTGCTTGTCGAGAATATCGGCCACGCGTTTCTGCAGGCCTTCGACGGTCGATTCGGTGGAGAAGCGGAAGTTGAACACCGCCACCAGATCACCCGGAATCACGTTGGTCGCGCCAGTGCCGGAATTGACGTTGGAGATCTGGAAACTGGTCGGCGGGAAGAAATCGTTGCCATGATCCCAGTGCTCGGCGGCCAGTTCGGCCAGCGCCGGAGCAGCGAGGTGGATCGGGTTCTTCGCCAGGTGCGGATAGGCCACGTGGCCCTGAATGCCTTTGACGGTGAGCTTGGCACCGAGCGAGCCGCGACGGCCGTTCTTCACCACGTCTCCAACCAAAGTGGTGCTCGATGGTTCGCCAACGATGCACCAGTCCAGACGCTCGTTACGCGCAGCAAGACGCTCGACCACAGCCTTGGTGCCGTGGTGCGCCGGGCCTTCTTCGTCACTGGTGATCAGGAACGCGACCTTGCCTTTGTGGTTCGGGTAGTCGGCGACGAAACGCTCAGCGGCGACGGTCATCGACGCCAGGCTGCCTTTCATGTCCGCCGCGCCACGGCCGCAGAGCATGCCGTGTTCGTCGATCAGCGCGTTGAACGGGTCGATCTGCCACGCCGTGACCGGGCCGGTCGGCACCACGTCGGTGTGGCCGGCGAAGCACAGCACCGGGCCGTCGTTGTTGCCGTGGGTGGCCCAGAAGTTATCCACATCTTCGATGCGCATCGGCTCGAGGCTGAAACCGGCATCGCCCAAGCGCTGCATCATCTGCTTCTGGCAATCGGCGTCGACCGGCGTCACGGACGGACGGCGGATCAGGTCGATGGCGAGTTGGAGGGTCGGCGAAAGGTCGGCGTGGGCCGTCATGGAAAACTCCGGGATCATGAATTTGAGCGAGGGCCGATGTGGGAGCGACGGTTCGACGCTTCGACTTGCTCGCGAATGCGGTGTATCAGGCAACATAAGGGTTGAATGTTACAAAGCCTTCGCGAGCAAGCTCGCTCCCACAGGGATTGGCTTCGGTCAGTTACACCGCGTATCACGCCAAGCCTCGCAAAATGGCGGTTATCTTAAAGCAAAACGGCGACCATTGGCCGCCGTTTAGTGCTTCGATGAGGATTTAGACGACCGGCGCCGGTTCCGCTGCAGCCGCCGGTTTCGGCAGCGACGACAGGAACGCCATGATCAGCGCCGCCAGATACGGCAGCGACTGCACCAGCAACATCACCACCCAGAAACGCATGTCGTTGCTCGGCATGCCGTTGACCAGGAAGATCCCCAGCGCCGCGCCCCACAACAGCAGCATGATGAACAGCTCTTCGCGCGCTTCGGAAATCGCCACCCAGAAACCATGGTTGTCGGCGTTTTTCGGCGTGCGGAAGAACGGAATGCTGCTGGTGAAGAAACCGTACAGCACCGCTTTGGCGATGGTGTGCGATAACGCCAGCCCGGCCAGTGCCGCGCAGAAGGCATCTTTCAGGTTCACGCCGACCGCGCGACGGTAGAGGAAGATGATCTTGCCGACCTTGAACACGAACAGCGCCAGTGGCGGGATTGCGAAGATCAGCAACGGCGGATCGACCCGCTGCGGCACGATGATCATCGCCGCCGACCACAACAGCGCGCCGACGGTGAAGAAGATGTTCATGCCGTCCGCGACCCACGGCAACCAGCCCGCGAGGAAGTGGTAACGCTGGCCACGGGTCAGCTCGGTGTCCTTGCCGCGCAACAGGCTGCCGGTGTGCCGCTTGATGATCTGAATCGCACCGTAGGCCCAGCGAAAACGCTGCTTCTTGAAGTCGATAAACGTATCCGGCATCAGGCCCTTGCCGTAGCTGTCGTGGTAATA
Source organism: Pseudomonas sp. 3B-A001-10F (assembly GCF_056313565.1). Lineage (NCBI taxonomy): Bacteria > Pseudomonadati > Pseudomonadota > Gammaproteobacteria > Pseudomonadales > Pseudomonadaceae > Pseudomonas > Pseudomonas sp. 3B-A001-10F. Next base: position 68,211 of record NZ_JBQYFW010000030.1, on the reverse strand, counting down.
CGCCGCGGACAGGCCTTTCTCGAACACGCGCAGACCGAGTTCGGCGTCTTCACAGATGCACCAGTCAGCCCAGCCCAATTCTTCCAGCACCGAGCGGCGGGTCATGGTCATGGTGCCATGCTGGATGATCGCGTCACGGTCGTTACGAGTGACCATGCCGATATGGAAGAAGCCTTTGTATTCGGCGTAGCAGAGCTTCTTGAAGGTGCTTTCGTTCTGATCGCGATAATCCTGCGGCGACTGCACCACGGCGATTTTCGGGTCGGCGAAGTGCGGCACCATGTGCTTGAGCCAGTTCGGGTGCACGCAGTAATCGGAGTCGATTACCGCGATCACTTCAGCGTCCTTGGCCGTGTGCGGAATCAGGTAGTTCAGCGCGCCACCCTTGAAACCGGCCAGCGGCGAGACGTGGAAGAACTTGAAGCGCGGGCCGAGGGTTGCGCAGTAATCGCGCACCGGCTCCCACACCGCCGGGTCCTTGGTGTTGTTGTCGATGATCAGGACTTCGTAGTCCGGATAATCGAGCGCGGCGAGGGCGTCGAGGGTCTGTTTGACCATGTCCGGCGGCTCGTTGTAGCACGGCACATGGATCGAGACTTTCGGGCGATAGCTGGAGTCGCCCTCGACCGGCAGGAACTCACGCCGCCGCTTGTGAATCCACACCGCTTCGGCCAGTTCATGCGCTTCGGTGAGCAAAACGATGAACACCCCGAGCGCACCCAGCGCCAAGAGGAAGCCGACGGTCAAACTGAACCACGTGCTGTATTGCAGGCTGTAGTCGTAACCGATCCACACCAGCACCGAACCACAGAGGAAGGCGATAAAGGTCAGAAAGATCCGCCCACGCTGACGCAATGCTGAGCCGTCGATCATCAGCAAGGTCAGCGACAACAGCGCCAGCACCACCGAACCGATCGCCAGCACGCGCCACTGCGGGATCGCGACCACCGGGCCTTCGAAGTTGAATTTCTGCTGACGCGCAGCGTTGAACACGCCCCAGTACGCGCCGACCGAGCCTTCGTCGCTGGCCTTCCACGGCTGGTCAAACGCCTCGATCACGAAGTAGTTGAAGCCTTGGCGATTGAGCTTGTTGACCAGTGTGCGCAGGTAGATCGCCTGATCCGCCGGCGACGCATCGGCACCACCGCGCATGCGACCGTTGCTCGGCCAGCCGACCTCGGAGAGCAGCAGCGGTTTTTTCGGGAACAGCTTTTTCAGGTCGCGAGCGCGATCGAAAACGAACTGGCCGGCCTTGTCGACCGGAATGAACTCCCAGTACGGCAGAACGTGGGCGGCGATCAGGTCAACGTGTTTGGCCAGTTCGGGGTGTTCTTCCCAGACGTGCCATTGCTCGGACGTGGTCACCGGCACCTTCACCGCTGCGCGCACGCGATCGAGCAGCACGCTCAGCTCTTGGGCGGTGATTTCCTTGCGGAAGATCGCTTCGTTACCGACCACCACGCGCACCACGCTGCGTGAAGTGTTGGCCAGTTCGATGGCTCGGGTGATTTCCCGTTCGTTGCGTTCCTGATCGGGGCTGATCCAGATCCCCAATGTCACACGCAGGCCGAATTCTTCAGCCAGTTTCGGGATGTCTTGCAGCGAACCGTCGACCGAGTAGATGCGGATGTTATCCGTCAGCTTGCTCATGATCTCCAGGTCGCGGCGCATTTCGTCGTCAGTCGGGTACTGATCTTTTTGCGGATATTGTCCCTGCTGGAACGGCGAATAGGAGAAACCGGAGATCTGCTCCGGCCAGTTCGGCGCGGAAACCGGGCGATTGATCAGCGCCCAGAAACCGGTGAACAGGGCGGCGATTGCCAGAACCACCACCAGGTTGAGTCCAAATTTACGCGATGACATAGCTATTTCGGGTTCCAAAGGCTGTGGAACGGAGGATCGGTCGGCTATACGCCCGAGGGGCGCGCATCCTACACCGGCAGTTCGCAAGTCGTACATCAGACAGGGAAATGCCCGACATTGGGCAGCCGACTTTGACTTAAGTTCTTACACTTGTAGTTCGAAGCTTAAAACTTGTCGCTGTGTAGCCCTATAATGCGCGCCGGTTTTTGGGGTAATGGTCATGAGTACAGAAGATCCGCGGTTTGCAGGCATCGCCCGTTTGTATGGCATCGAAGGCATGGAGCGCTTGCGCGCGGCCCATGTGGCGATTGTCGGCGTCGGTGGCGTCGGTTCCTGGGCGGCGGAAGCCATGGCCCGTTGTGGCGTCGGCGAGATTTCGCTGTTCGACCTTGATGACGTTTGCGTCAGCAACGCCAACCGCCAGTTGCACGCGCTGGACAGCACCGTCGGTAAGCCCAAGGTCGAAGTGATGGCCGAGCGTCTGCGCGGGATCAACCCGGATTGCACCGTGCACGCCGTGGCGGATTTCGTCACCCGCGACACCATGGCCGAATACATCACGCCGAACATCGACTGCGTGATCGACTGCATCGACGCGGTCAATGCCAAGGCTGCGCTAATTGCCTGGTGCAAGCGCCGCAAGATCCAGATCATCACTACCGGCGGTGCGGGCGGGCAGATCGATCCGACGCTGATTCAGGTGTGCGATCTCAACCGCACGTTCAACGACCCGTTGGCCTCGAAAGTGCGTTCGACGTTGCGTCGTGATTATGGTTTTTCGCGCACCGTGACCCGCCATTACAGCGTGCCGTGTGTGTTTTCCACGGAACAACTGCGTTATCCGAAGCCGGATGGCAGCATTTGCTTGCAGAAGAGTTTTGTCGGTGACGGTGTGAAGCTCGACTGCGCCGGCGGGTTTGGTGCGGTGATGATGGTGACAGCAACGTTCGGTATGGTTGCGGCGACCAAGGCTGTGGACAAGATTGTCGCGGGTGTTCGGCGCCCGTCAGACCGGGTCAAATCTGACGCCTGACCGGTTGATCGTTCCCACGCTCCGCGTGGTAATGCAGCCCGGGACGCTCCGCGTCCCATCCAGAGCCGAACGCGGAGCGTCCGTTGAGGCATTCCCACGCAGAGCGTGGGAACGATCAGTCAGCGAGCCAACTCATTCATCCGCTGGAGCACAGCATTCAGGCCATTGCTGCGCGATGGCGATAGCTGGCGCGACAGGCCGAGCTGATTAAACCAATCAGGCAAGTCGATTTGCTTTAAATCAGCCGCCGACAAGCCGTTGACCCGCAACAGTAACAACGCCACCAACCCGCGAATCATCCGCGCATCGCTGCTGGCGCTGAACTGCCAGTGACCATCGTGCAACGCCCCAACCAGCCACACTTGACTCTCACAGCCATGCACTCGGTTGGCATCGCACTTGTCGGCGTCACACAACGGCGGCAGACGATCACCAAATTGCATCAACAACCGCGCCCGTTGTTCCCAGCCCGCAGCATTCTGAAAAGTCTGCAGCGCCTCGGCGGCCTCGACCGGCAAACTCATCGCAACAACTCCAGCGCCTGATCCAGCGCTTCAAAGAAGCGTTCCAGATCCTCGGAATCGTTGTACAGCGCCAGCGACACCCGAATCGCCCCGGCCAGTTCGAAGCTTTTCAGCAGCGGCATGGCGCAGTGATGCCCGGCGCGCACCGCGATCCCTTGCTCGGTCAAAAGATGCGCGAGATCGGCGTTATGCACACCCTCGACAACAAAACTCGCCAGCGCCAATTGCGGCTTGCCGAGCAAACGAATGCCGTTACGGGCGGCAAGGCCACGCAGCAGATAGTCATGCAGCGCAGCCTCGTGGGCGGACACCGCGTCCTGATCCAGACCGGCCAGATAATCCAGCGTCGCGCCAAGGCCGATCACACTGGCAATCGGCGGCGTGCCCGCCTCGAAGCCCAGCGGCGCCGGGCGGAAGCGCGCGTCGTGATAGTTGGCTTCCAGCACCATCTCACCGCCGAACTGCCAGGGCTTCAGTTGTTCAAGCGCAGCGTTGCGTCCGAACAGCACGCCGAGGCCATCGGGGCCGTACAGCTTGTGGCTGGAAAACACGTAGAAGTCGCACCCTAGCGCCTGCACGTCATGCCGACCATGCACCACGCCTTGCGCGCCATCGACCACGGTCAGCGCGTTGTGCGCCTTGGCCATGCCCAGCAACGCCGGCAATGGCTGCCACGAACCGAGCACGTTGGACAACTGACTGACTGCCAGCAAGCGCGTGCGCGGGCCGATCAGGTGCACAGCGGCAGCAAGGTCGATCAGACCGTCGGCATCCAGCGGCAGGATCACCAGTTTGAGACTTCGCCGTTGGGCCAGTTGCTGCCACGGCAGCAGGTTGGCGTGATGCTCCAGGGCGCTGATGACAATTTCAGCGCCCGGGTGGAAAAGATGTTCCAGGCCATACGCCAGGAGGTTTAGCGCACTGGTGGCGCCGTGAGTAAAGATGATTTGCCCACTGTCACCGGCATTCAGCCACTGGGCAACCTTCAGTCGACTGTCCTCGAACGCCTGCGTGGCATGAGCGCCGGGCAGGTGTTGCGCACGATGCACATTGGCTGCGCCGTTGGCGTAGTAATGCGTCAGTGCGTCGAGCAGGGCTTGGGGTTTTTGCGTGGTGGCGGCGTTGTCCAGATAGGTCTGGTCTTGCCGTTGCAGCGCGGCGATGGCCGGGAAATCGGCACGCCACGGGGAGGGAATCATCATTTGTTCAGCCCTGTGAACTTGGGCGGGATGTACACAAGACACTGTGGGAGCGAGCCTGCTCGCGAAGGCGTCCTTGAGGACGCCAAAAGCTTCGCGAGCAGGCTCGCTCCCACAGGTTATCAATGTGCTGCTTAGTTGTGAGCGTGTAGCGCTTCGTTCAGTTCGATCGCCGATTTGTGGGTTTTGCACTCCACAGCACCGGTTTCCGAATTGCGACGGAACAGCAGGTCGGTCTGACCGGCCAGCTCACGCGCTTTCACAACTTTAACCAGATTGTTGTGCTCGTCCAGCAGCGCAACCTTGGTACCGGCCGTCACGTACAGGCCCGACTCAACGGTGTTGCGGTCGCCCAACGGGATACCGATACCGGCGTTGGCGCCGATCAGGCAGCCTTCGCCGACCTTGATCACGATGTTGCCGCCGCCCGACAGGGTGCCCATGGTCGAGCAACCGCCGCCCAGGTCCGAGCCCTTGCCGACGAATACGCCAGCGGAAACGCGGCCTTCGATCATGCCCGGGCCTTCGGTGCCGGCGTTGAAGTTGATGAAGCCTTCGTGCATCACGGTGGTGCCTTCGCCCACGTAAGCACCCAGACGCAGACGCGCGGCGTCAGCGATGCGCACGCCAGCCGGTACCACGTAGTCGGTCATTTTCGGGAACTTGTCCACCGAGAACACTTCCAGCAGCTCACCACGCAGACGGGCTTCCAGTTGCATTTCCGCCAGTTCGCTCAGGTCGATGGCGCCTTGGCTGGTCCACGCTACGTTCGGCAGCAGCGGGAAGATCCCGGCCAGGCTCACGCCGTGCGGCTTGACCAGACGGTGCGACAGCAGATGCAGCTTGAGGTAAGCCTCAGGTGTCGAGGTCAGTTGCGCGTCTTCGGCCAGCAGGGTGGCGACCAGCGGCTTGTGGCTCTCGGCCAGACGCGTCAGCAGCTTGCCTTGTACGGCGTCGATGCCTTTCACGGCTTCAGCCAGTTGCGCAGCCTGCGCGGTGGTGAAGGTGATGGCCTGATTGCCTGCGGTGTAACCGAGGATCGGTGCAACGGCAGCGACCAGTTCGGCCGACGGATTGAGCAGTGGCTGGGCGTAGAACACTTCCAGCCAGGCGCCTTGACGGTTCTGAGTGCCGACACCAAAGGCGATGCTGAACAGGGAGTTGGACATGTGAATACCTCTAGCAATAAGTGACGGGCTGCTTATTTGAGCGCGGCCGCGTAGATGTCTGGCTTGAAGCCAATCAGGGTTCGGTCACCGAGATCGAGCACCGGGCGCTTGATCATCGAGGGTTGAGCGAGCATCAGTTCGATGGCTTTCGACTGGTCGAGATCGGCTTTGCGTTCGTCGTCGAGTTTGCGAAAGGTCGTGCCTGCGCGGTTCAACACCGTTTGCCAGCCGTGTTCGTCACACCATTGGGTCAGGTGTTCACGGTCGATGCCGGCGGTTTTGTAATCGTGAAAGTCGTAGCTGACAGCGTGTTCATCGAGCCAGGTGCGCGCCTTCTTCATGGTGTCGCAGGCTTTGATGCCGAAAAGGTGCAACGTTTTACTTGAAACGGTCAAGGAATCGCCCCCTTTACAGGTGCTGGAGAAAAATGGTGTCGGATTATGCCATGACCAAACCGGTTCGCGGCGCCTCAGGTCGATTTGGTAATGCAAAACCCTGTGGGAGCGAGCTTGCTCGCGAAGAGGCCCTGTCAGTCAATATCTCTGTTCGATGAACGACCGCATTCGCGAGCAGGCTCGCTCCCACAATGGGCGGTGTTCCAGGCTGCGACATAGGTGCAACGGTCAGACGCATCCTAAGCGGCTAATATGGCAGTTCAACGCTGTCGATTGTCTGAGATTTCCGCTATATGCAAACTGCTTACACCGTCCTGATCCTGCTGATGCTGGTCAGCGTCTCGCGGCTGGTCGGACGGGTCATCCCGTTGCCGCTGCCATTGGTGCAGATCGCCGCCGGCGCCTTGCTCGCCTGGCCGACCCTGGGTCTGCACGTGGCCCTCGATCCCGAATTATTCCTGTTTCTGTTCCTTCCGCCCTTGTTGTTTTCCGATGGCTGGCGCATGCCCAAGCGTGAGTTCTGGCAACTGCGCGGGCCGATTCTGACGCTGGCCGTCGGGTTGGTACTGTTTACCGTGGTCGGCGCCGGCTACTTCATTCATTGGCTGTTGCCGTCAATTCCGCTGCCGGTGGCCTTCGCCTTGGCGGCAGTGTTGTCGCCGACGGACGCTGTGGCGGTGTCGGCCATTTCACAAAACCGCTTGCCGACCCCGTTGATACATATATTGCAGGGCGAGGCGCTGATGAACGATGCCTCCGGTCTGGTGACGTTCAAGTTCGCCCTGGTGGCGGCCATCACAGGCGTGTTCTCGCTGACCAATGCCAGCCTGACTTTCGTCCTGGTGGCGCTCGGCGGGTTGGCGGTCGGTGTGGCCTTGAGCTGGCTGGTCGGGCGCTTGCGGGCGTGGATGATTGCCCGTGGCTGGGATGATCCGGCGACGCACGTGGTGTTCATGTTGTTGCTGCCGTTCGCGGCTTATGTGCTGGCCGAGCGTCTTGGCGTCTCGGGCATTCTCTCGGCCGTGGCGGCGGGGATGATGCAGAGCTGGCTTGATCTGTTGCCTCGGCAGACCAGCACCCGCTTGCTCAATCGCAGTGTCTGGTCGCTGCTGGAGTTCGCTTTCAACGGTTTGATTTTCCTCCTGCTCGGCCTGCAATTGCCGGACATCATCAAAGCCGTGGTCAGTCACGAGCCGACGTTGTGGCCGACGTTGTTCTATCGCTGCCTCGATGTCGTGGCGATTTTTCTTGCGCTGGTGTTGTTGCGGTTTGTCTGGGTGCAGAGCATCTGGCGTTTATCGGTGCTGTTGCGACGCTTGCGCGGCAAGGGCGAGCTGACGCAAGTCCCGACCGCGCGCTCCTGCTGGCTGCTGACTGTCGGCGGTGTGCGCGGTGCCGTAACGCTGGCCGGCGTGATGTCGGTGCCGATGTTGATGGGGGCGGACGCGTTTCCCGAGCGTGATCTGCTGATTTTCATCGCCGCCGGAGTGATTCTGCTGTCGCTGGTTTCGGCGTGTATCGCGCTGCCTCTGCTGTTGCGCGGCATCGAAAAAAGCCCGGACGACAAGCGGCGCCAGGAAGTGCGCGATGCCTGGCGCAAAACCGCGGAAGCGGCGATTCATGCTCTAGAGACAGAGGAAACCACTCCGCAGGACGCTGCTCAGGCCGCTTTGTCCGCCGAGTTGAAGGCGCGGATCATGTCCGAATATCGCCATCAACTGGATGTCTTCAACGATTCCGCCGAAGCGCAGGCCCTCGCGTTTCAGATGGATTTACTCGAGCGGCGCATGCGCCTGAAAGCGCTCAGGGCACAGCGTCTGGAACTCTATAGCCTCAGTCGTCATCACCAGATAGGTGATGACGTCCTCAGAGAAGTGTTGGCCGATCTGGATTTGAGTGAGGCTAATCTGGGGAAGGTTAAATAATCCATCAAGAGTCCGCACCAGATGCCTGGTGCGGACTCTTGATGATTACTGCTGGCGAGTGATGAAGGCGCGAATCCGTTCGGCGGCTTCGACGCATTCGGCCAGGGGGGCAACCAGCGCCATGCGCACACGGCCTGCGCCCGGGTTGACGCCGTCGACGTCGCGGGACAGGTAAGAACCCGGCACCACGGTCACGTGCTCCTGCTCGAACAGATCGCGGCAGAATGCGGCGTCATCACCTTGCACGTTCGGCCACAGATAGAAGCTGCCATCCGGACGCTGCACGTCCATCACCGGGCTGAGGATCTCCAGCACCGCATCGAATTTCTCGCGGTACAGCGCACGGTTGGCGCGCACATGCACTTCGTCGTTCCACGCCGCCACGCTGGCCAGTTGCGTTTGTACCGGCATCGCGCAGCCGTGGTAGGTGCGATACAGCAGGAAGCCCTTGAGGATGTCGGCATCGCCGGCAACAAAGCCAGAGCGCAGGCCCGGCAGGTTGGAACGCTTGGACAGGCTGTGGAACACCACGCAGCGTTTGAAGTCCTTGCGACCCAATTCAACGCAGGCCGTCAGCAAGCCCGGCGGCGGCGTTTGCTCGTCGAAGTACAACTCGCTGTAGCACTCGTCGGCGGCGATCACGAAATCGTATTCGTCGGCCAGGGCGATCAGTTTTTTCAGGGTGTCGACCGGGATCAGCGCGCCGGTCGGGTTGCCCGGCGAGCAGAGGAACAGGATCTGGCAACGTTTCCAGATGTCCGGCGAAACGGCATCGAAATCCGGGTTGAAGCCGTTCTCGTCCAGGCACGGCAGGTAGTGCGGCTTGGCCCCGGCGAGGAACGCGGCGCCTTCGTAGATCTGGTAGAACGGGTTCGGGCTGACCACCAACGCGTCGTCGCCACGGTTGACCACGGTCTGGGTGAACGCGAACAACGCTTCACGGGTGCCATTGACCGGCAGCACGTTGCGCGCCGGATCGATCCAGCCGCTTGGCACGCCGAAACGACGCTCGCACCAGCCGCCAATGGCTTCGCGCAGGGCGGGGATACCGAGGGTGGTCGGGTACACCGCCATCTGATCCAGACTGTTGGCCAGCGCTTCGGCGACAAAGCTTGGCGAGCGGTGTTTCGGCTCGCCAATCGACAGGGCGATCGGGCGTTTGTCCGGGTTCGGCGTGACGGTGCCGAGCAGGGCGCGGAGCTTTTCGAACGGGTACGGCTGGAGCTGGTTCAGAGCGTTGTTCATTGGGGCTGGGTCTCGTGCAAAGCCATTTGAATCCGGGGCGCCATCAAATACTGAGGCGCGACAGTTTGATATCGGGTTCCTGATTGACGCTCAGTTGCTCAACGATCGCATCCTGCAAACGGCTGCACAGCAACGGGTCGGACAACGGTTGGTTGTGCGCGTCGGTGATGAAGAAGACGTCTTCCACCCGCTCGCCGAGGGTCGCAATCTTGGCGTTCTGCAGCGACAGGTCGAATTCGAGGAAAATCCCGCCGATCCGCGCCAGCAGTCCGGGGCGATCAGGTGCGGTCAACTCCAACACCGTTACCGGACGCTGCGCGTCGTTGTGAATCGTCACCTGCGGCGCAAAGGCAAAATGCTTGAGCTGGCGCGGCACGCGGCGCTGGATGATCGTCGGGTAATCGTCTGGGTTGCGCAGGGCTTCGGTCAGGCCTTCGCGGATCTGCTTGACCCGTGCCGGGTTGTCGCCGATGGATTCGCCTTCGTTGTCGAGCACGATGTAGGTGTCGAGGGTGAACTGGCTGCTCGAGGTGATGACCCGGGCGTCGTGAATGTTCAGGTTGAGCTGATCCATCGCCGCCACGGTCACCGCGAAGAAATCATGCTGGTCCGGTGCATAAATGAAGATCTGCGTGCCACCCTCGAACTCGCGCTGGGTGGTTTCCTTGATCAGCACGAGCGGCCCGCCATCGACCGGTTGCTGCAGGATCGCATCACTGTGCCAGGCCACGTCGCCGGCGGTGTGGCGCAGGAAATAGTCATCGCCCAATTGCGCCCACAGTTGCTCGACATCGTCCGGGTCGGTGCCACCACGCACCAGAATATCCAGCGCGGCGCTTTGGGTCTGGCGGATCTGCTCTTCGCGGTCCACCGGGTTTTCCAGGCCACGGCGCAAGGCGCGCTTGGTCTCGGTGTAGAGCTGGCGCAACAGGCTGGCGCGCCACGAGTTCCACAGTGTCGGGTTGGTCGCGTTGATGTCGGCCACGGTCAGCACGTAGAGATAGTCGAGGCGGGTTTCATCGCCAACCGCCAAGGCAAAGTCGTGAATCACTTGCGGGTCGGACAAGTCCTTGCGCTGGGCGGTGGTCGACATCACCAGATGGTTCTGCACCAGCCAGACAATCAGACGGCTATCCCACACCGGCAACTGATGACGCTGGCAGAACGCCTCGGCATCGACTGCGCCGATCTCCGAGTGATCGCCATGCCGGCCTTTACCGATGTCGTGGTACAGGCCCGCCATGTAGATCAGTTCGGGCTTGGGCAGTTTGGCCATGAGTTTGGCGGCCAGCGGAAATTTCTCCGAGACCTGGGTGTACTGCAATTTGCGCAGGTGCTTGATCAGGTTCAGCGTGTGCGCATCGACCGTATAGATGTGGAACAGGTCGTGCTGCATCTGCCCGACGATAAAACCGAATTCGGGCAGATAACGCCCGAGAATGCCGTAACGGTTCATCCGGCGCAGGTTGCGGTGGATGCCGATCTTGCACTTGAACAGCTCGATGAACAGGCTGGTGTTACGGATATCGTTGCGGAAGTTGTCGTCGATCAGGTGACGGTTTTCCCGCAGCAATCGAATAGTGTCGGCACGCACACCTTTGATTTCCGGCTGCTGGGCCATCAGCACGAAGATCTCGAGCATGGCGAATGGCGTGCGGCGGAACACGTTGTCGTTGCGTGCCTCGATATAACCGTCGTGCAACTGGAAGCGTGAGTTGATCGGCTGCGGCGCAGCTTCGTCTTCCGGCGCGAGAATGACTTCCTCGAAGTGCTGGATGATCAGGTCGCTGAGCTGGGCAATGCTCATCACCACACGGAAATATTGCTGCATGAAGTTTTCGACGGCCTGTTTGGCGTCGTCGCCTTCAAAGCCGAGCAATCCGGCGATGGTGCGCTGATGATCGAACAGCAAGCGGTCTTCTGAGCGGCCCGCCAGCATGTGCAGGGCGTAGCGCACTTTCCAGAGGAATTCCTGAGAGGAGGCGAGCAGGGAGTTTTCGCTTTCGACCAGGAAGCCTTCGCCGGCGAGGGCGCGCAGGTTCAGGGTGCCGTACTGACGCCGGGCCACCCACAGAATCGTCTGGATATCCCGCAGGCCACCGGGCGAGCCTTTGACGTTGGGTTCCAGGTTGTATTCGGTGTCGTTGTATTTATGGTGACGGGCTTTTTGCTCGGCGCGCTTGGCCAGGAAGAACTCTTTGGCCGGCCACATGTGTGCGGTGCTGGTGACATCGAGCATGCGCTGGCGCAGACGCTCGGGACCGCAGATGGTGCGGCTTTCCATCAGGTTGGTGACGACGGTCAGGTCAGCGCGGGCCTCTTCGGCGCATTCGTCGACCGAGCGCACGCTCTGACCGACTTCCAGGCCGATGTCCCACAGCAGCGTCAGAAAGCGCTCGATGGAGTCGCGGAAAACTTCGTGGTCGGCGCTGTCCAGCAGGATCAGCAAGTCGATGTCGGAATACGGGTGCAGCTCACCGCGACCGTAGCCGCCGACCGCGACCAGCGCGATGTCGGCGTCTTCGCTCCAGTTGAACTGCTCCCAGGCCTTTTGCAGGATGTTGTCGACGAACCAGGCGCGGTCTTCGATCAGGCGGCGGATGTCGCGGCCATTGCGAAAACGCGTGTCGAGCACCTCGCGAGCCTGGCGGATCGCCTTCTTGAACGCCGCGATAGGACTCGCTTTCAGGGCCAGTTCAGCCTGGAACTGGCCGCGGTCGAAGAGTTCGGGATCCACCTGCGGCATCGATTGGCTTTCCTTCTATAAGGCTGGGAGCGTTGTGTGGATCAGGCCGAGACGCGCGGGATGGTGTCATCGGCGCGCAGGGTGAAGATCTCGTAGCCGGTGTCGGTGACCAGCAGGGTGTGTTCCCACTGTGCCGAGAGCTTGCGGTCCTTGGTGATCGCGGTCCAGCCGTCGCCCAGTACTTTGGTGTCGGCCTTGCCCTGGTTGATCATCGGCTCGATGGTGAAGGTCATGCCGGCCTTCAGTTCCATGCCGGTGCCCGCGCGGCCGTAGTGGAGGATCTGCGGCTCTTCGTGGAAGACCTTGCCGATGCCATGACCGCAGAACTCGCGAACCACGGAGAAGCCGTTCTTCTCGGCGTGCTTCTGGATCACTTCGCCGATGTCGCCGAGGCGGCAGCCGGGTTTGACGATCTCGATCGCCTTGTACATGCATTCCTGGGTGATCTGCGACAGACGCTCGGCCCAGACCGGCACTTCGCCGACGTGGAACATGCGGCTGGTGTCGCCGTGGTAACCGTCCTTGATCACGGTGACGTCGATATTCAGGGTGTCACCGTTTTTCAGCGGCTTGTCGTTCGGGATGCCATGGCAGACCACATGGTTGATCGAGGTGCAGATCGACTTCGGGTAGCCCTTGTAGTTGAGCGGGGCAGGGATGGCTTGCTGCACGTTGACGATGTAGTCGTGGCAGATCTGGTTCAGCTCATCGGTGGTGACGCCCGGCTTGACATGTTCGGCAATCATTTCCAGCACATCGGCGGCCAGTTTGCCGGCGACGCGCATGCCAGCGATGTCCTCGGGAGTTTTGAGGTTGACGGTCATACAGGCTCTCTTTGCGCTCGGCGGCGCTTGCTGATACGAATAGGGTGGCGAGTGTTCGATTGGCGACCCTGAAAAACGCGATTCTAACAGACGCACGGCGCAATTCAGCGCCCGCGTGCATCGCTTCTCTCTATACAATGGTGCGTTCGGGGCCGATTCCAAGGGGGCTGCGCCCATGTCCTTGGTGCGAATACAGATTCCGGGTTCCGTTTCTGCGCACCCTGTGGTATAAAATGCGCCGCTTTCCGGGGATACCCCGAAAAGCTTAAATCCACACACGTGTCGACACGATGACCTGGGTGCTTTTGGCTTTATGCCACTGGTTGGTCATTGGGATACGTGGAGGCCAAACCCGACTTATTAAGGAACTATCATGTCCCAAGTCAACATGCGCGATATGCTGAAGGCCGGTGTGCACTTCGGTCACCAAACCCGTTACTGGAATCCGAAAATGGGTAAGTACATTTTCGGCGCGCGTAACAAGATTCACATCATCAACCTTGAAAAAACCCTGCCAATGTTCAACGAAGCTCTGACTTTCGTAGAGCGTCTGGCCCAGGGCAAAAACAAGATTCTGTTCGTCGGCACCAAGCGTTCCGCTGGCAAGATCGTTGCTGAAGAAGCAGCACGTTGCGGTTCGCCGTACGTCGATCACCGCTGGTTGGGCGGCATGCTGACCAACTTCAAAACCATTCGTGCTTCCATCAAGCGTCTGCGTGACCTTGAAGTTCAAGCCGAAGACGGTACTTTCGCCAAGCTGACCAAGAAAGAAGCGCTGATGCGCTCCCGTGACCTGGAAAAGCTGGATCGTTCGCTGGGCGGCATCAAGGACATGGGCGGTCTGCCAGACGCACTGTTCGTGATCGACGTTGACCACGAGCGCATCGCGATCACCGAAGCCAACAAGCTGGGCATCCCGGTAATCGGCGTTGTCGACACCAACAGCAGCCCGGAAGGCGTTGACTACATCATCCCAGGCAACGATGACGCAATCCGCGCTATCCAGCTGTACATGGGTTCGATGGCTGACGCAGTGATCCGTGGTCGCAACAATGTTGCTGGCGGCACTGTAGAATTCGCAGCTGAAGAAACTCAGGCTGCAGCTGAGTAATTAACGCCCTGGCGTTGACTCAGTAAGCAAAAAGGGGGCTTGGCCCCCTTTTTGCCACCTCGAAAACCATTTGTCGGCGGCGCAGCTACAGCTCCTGTAACGTGCAGCAGCTACAAGGTGGGGCTCGGGACGAATTGAACGCCCGTTCGATCGGGTGGAATGGTTGAAAACCTATCCAAGAGGAATTTGAAAATGGCAGCAATTACTGCAGCGTTGGTTAAAGAACTGCGCGAGCGTACCGGCGAAGGCATGATGGACTGCAAGAAAGCCCTGGAAAAGGCTGACGGCGACATCGAAAAAGCCATTGATGACATGCGTGCTTCGGGCGCGATCAAGGCTGCGAAAAAGGCTGGCAACGTTGCCGCTGAAGGCGCAATCGCAATCAAGGACGACGGTAAAGCTGCCGTTATCCTGGAAGTGAACTCGCAGACCGACTTCCTGGCCCTGCAAGACGACTTCAAAAACTTCGTTGCTGCCAGCGTTGAAAAAGCCTTCGCTGACAAGCTGACCGACGCTGCTCCGCTGATCGCTTCGCAAGAAGCTGCTCGTGAAGCGCTGGTTGCCAAAGTAGGCGAGAACGTCAACATCCGTCGTCTGACCCGTATCGAAGGTGACGTTGTGGGTTCGTACCTGCACGGCAACAAGATCGGTGTTGTTGTGGCTCTGAAAGGCGGTGACGTCGAGCTGGCCAAAGACATCGCGATGCACGTCGCTGCTAGCAACCCTGAGTTCCTGCTGCCTTCGCAAGTTTCGGCTGAAGCGATCGAGCGTGAAAAAGCTGTGTTCCTGCAGCTGAACGAAGAGAAGATCAAAGGCAAGCCAGAAAACATTGTTGAGAACATGGTCAAAGGCCGTATCAGCAAGTTCCTGGCAGAAGCAAGCCTGGTTGAGCAGGCGTTCGTCAAGAACCCTGAAATCAAGGTTGGCGAGCTGGCCAAGAAAGGCGGCGCAGAAATCGTTTCCTTCACTTACTACAAAGTAGGCGAAGGCATCGAGAAGCCGGTCGACAACTTCGCTGAAGAAGTTGCTGCCCAGCTGGCTGCCGCCAAGCAATAAGACGGTTTTTCAACTGTCGCCCGAAAGAGGCTGCCCGCTTACGCGCGCAGCCTCTTTTCAGATGGGGTTGCCAATTTTTAATTGGTTTCCACTTGGAACTGACTTACAAAGCCATGTTCCGATGGCGCTGAAGCAGCGCCAAGCTAGAGTGAACGCCAGCTGTAAACAGCTCGCAAAGAATTTTTAAATACGCCGCAGGAGAGATTCGCAATGGCTCAGCAGGGCAGTGGTTATCAGGCTCGCTATAAACGCATTCTACTCAAGCTTAGCGGCGAGGCCCTGATGGGCTCGGAAGAGTTCGGGATCGATCCAAAAGTGCTGGATCGGATGGCGCTGGAAGTCGGCCAACTGGTCGGCATCGGCGTACAGGTCGGTCTGGTGATCGGTGGTGGCAACCTGTTCCGTGGCGAAGCGTTGAGCAAAGCCGGTATGGATCGGGTGACAGGTGACCACATGGGTATGCTGGCCACTGTGATGAACGCCCTGGCCATGCGCGACGCGCTGGAGCGTGCCAATATCTCGGCCATCGTGATGTCGGCCATTTCCATGGTGGGCGTGACCGATCACTATGATCGCCGCAAAGCCATGCGCCACCTGAACTCCAAAGACGTGGTGATTTTCGCGGCCGGTACCGGTAATCCGTTCTTCACCACGGATTCGGCAGCCTGCCTGCGTGCAATCGAAATCGATGCCGATGTCGTGCTCAAGGCGACCAAGGTCGATGGCGTCTACACCGCTGACCCGTTCAAAGACCCGCATGCCGAGAAGTTCGATCATCTGACTTATGATGAAGTACTGGATCGCAAGTTGGGCGTTATGGATCTGACCGCTATTTGCCTGTGCCGCGACCACAAGATGCCGCTGCGCGTATTCAACATGAACAAGCCCGGTGCCCTGCTGAACATCGTCCATGGCGGCGCTGAAGGCACCCTGATCGAGGAAGGTCAACAATGATCAACGAAATCAAAAAAGACGCTCAAGAGCGCATGCAGAAATCCTTGGACTCTCTGACCCACGCCTTTGGTCAGATTCGTACCGGCAAGGCTCACCCAAGCATTCTGGGTAGCGTGATGGTGCCGTACTACGGCGCAGACACCTCCATCACTCAAGTGGCGAACATCACCGTTAAGGACTCGCGTACCCTGCAAGTCGTTGCGTTCGAGCGCAACATGCTCGCCGCAGTCGACAAGGCAATCCAGAGCGCTGGCCTGAACCTCAACCCGACCAACCTGGGCGAGTTGTTGCTGATCTCCATGCCGGCCCTGACTGAAGAAACCCGCAAAGGCTTCACCAAGCAGGCGCGCAGTGCCGCCGAAGACGCGCGAGTTGCCGTGCGCAACATTCGTCGTGATGCCTTGGGTGAGCTGAAGAAGCTGGTCAAAGACAAAGAAATCAGCGAAGACGAAGAGCGTCGTGCTGCTGCCGATATTCAGAAAATCACCGACAAGGCTGAAGCTGATATCGACGCGGCTACCAAGCAAAAAGAAGCGGATCTGATGGCCGTATAAGGTTCGAGCTTTTAATGGACAAGACCAAGCAGACTGCGCCGTCCGCGGTGCCGCGCCATGTCGCGATCATCATGGATGGCAACAATCGCTGGGCGAAAAAACGCTTTATGCCGGGTGTCGCCGGGCATAAAGCGGGCGTGGATGCTGTGCGGGCCGTCATCGAGGTGTGCGCCGAGGCCAAGGTCGAGGTGCTCACCCTGTTCGCGTTTTCCAGTGAAAACTGGCAGCGCCCGGCCGATGAAGTCAGTGCCTTGATGGATCTGTTCTTCAAGGCATTGCGACGTGAGGCCAAGCGCCTCAACGACAACAACATCAGCCTGCGCATCATTGGCGATCGTTCACGCTTTCATCCGGAGCTTCAGGCAGCAATGCGTGAAGCTGAAGCGATGACGGCCGGTGCCAACCGTTTCATCTTGCAGATCGCCGCCAATTACGGCGGTCAGTGGGATATTGCACAGGCTGCCCAGCGTCTGGCGCGTGAAGTCCAGGCCGGGCACCTGCGCCCGGAAGACATCACCCCGGATCTGTTGCAAACGTGTCTGGCGACCGGCGATCTGCCATTGCCGGACCTGTGCATCCGTACCGGTGGCGAACACCGCATCAGCAACTTCTTGCTGTGGCAACTGGCTTACGCCGAGTTGTACTTCTCCGACCTGTTCTGGCCGGACTTCAAACACGATGCCATGCGTAATGCGCTGGCCGATTTCGCTTCGCGCCAGCGTCGCTTCGGTAAAACGAGCGAACAGGTCGAAGCTGGAGCCCGGGTTTAATGCTTAAACAACGAATCATCACTGCGCTGATCCTGCTGCCGATCGCCTTGTGCGGTTTTTTCCTGCTCGAAGGTTCGGGTTTTGCCCTGTTCATCGGTCTGGTCGTGAGTCTGGGCGCCTGGGAATGGGCGCGTCTGGCGGGCTTTACCGCTCAATCGTTCCGCGTCGGATATGCTGCGGTTGTCGCATTGATGTTGTTCGTCATGTATGTACTGCCGGGCCTGGCACCGTGGGTGCTGGGGGCTTCGGTGCTCTGGTGGGCGGTGGCGACTTATCTGGTGCTGACATATCCGCGTTCCAGCGAGCATTGGTCCACGGCTGCCACCAAACTGGTCATTGGCTTGCTGATTCTGTTGCCGGCCTGGCAAGGTCTGGTGCAGATCAAACAGTACCCGCTGGGTAACTGGCTGATCATGGCGGTGATGGTCTTGGTCTGGGGTGCCGATATTGGTGCTTACTTCTCCGGGCGCAAATTCGGCAAGCGCAAGCTCGCCCCGCAAGTCAGTCCGGGTAAAAGCTGGGAAGGCGTGTACGGTGGTCTGGTGCTGAGTCTGCTGATTACCGCCATTGTCGCGTTTGTCCGCGACTGGACCGTCGCCGAGTTGCTTAAAGGCTTGATTGGCGCTGCGCTGATCGTCTTCATCTCCGTGGTTGGCGATCTGACCGAAAGCATGTTCAAGCGTCAGTCCGGTATCAAGGACAGCAGTAATCTGCTGCCCGGTCATGGCGGCGTGCTTGATCGTATCGACAGTCTGACCGCGGCCATTCCGGTATTCGCCGTGCTGCTGTGGATGGCTGCACCGTGAGTCGCCCACAACAGATTACCGTTTTGGGTGCGACGGGCTCGATCGGCCTGAGCACACTCGATGTAATTGCCCGTCATCCTGAGCGTTATCAGGTTTTCGCGTTGAGTGGTTTCACGCGTTTGAGCGAGCTTTTCGCCTTGTGCGTGCGCCACGTGCCGCAATTCGCTGTGGTGCCCGAGGCAGCTGCCGCGCGCAGTTTGCAGGACGATTTGCGTGCCGCCGGTTTGCCGACCCGCGTATTGGTAGGGGAAGAGGGCCTGTGTCAGGTCGCTGCTGCTCCGGAAGTCGACGCGGTGATGGCAGCAATCGTTGGTGCAGCAGGGCTGCGTCCGACCTTGGCGGCCGTTGAAGCGGGCAAGAAGATTCTTCTGGCCAATAAAGAGGCGCTGGTGATGTCCGGCGCCTTGTTCATGCAAGCGGTGCGCAAGAGCGGTTCAGTCCTGCTGCCGATCGACAGCGAACACAACGCGATTTTCCAGTGCATGCCACCGGATTTTGCTCGTGGATTGAGCTCGGTCGGTGTCCGTCGGATTTTACTCACAGCCTCTGGTGGTCCGTTCCGACAGACGCCCATGAGTGAATTGGCGCATGTTTCACCTGATCAGGCGTGTGCGCACCCGAACTGGTCCATGGGGCGCAAGATTTCGGTCGATTCGGCCAGCATGATGAATAAAGGTCTTGAGCTGATCGAGGCTTGTTGGTTGTTCGATGCAAAGCCTTCGCAGGTCGAGGTGGTGATTCACCCGCAGAGCGTGATTCACTCGCTGGTCGATTATGTCGACGGTTCGGTACTGGCGCAGTTGGGCAATCCCGATATGCGTACGCCGATTGCCAATGCCCTGGCCTGGCCGGAGCGCATTGATTCCGGTGTGGCACCACTGGATCTGTTCGCCGTCGCGCGTCTGGATTTCGAGGCGCCGGATGAAGAACGCTTCCCTTGCCTGCGTCTGGCGCGGCAAGCTGCCGAGGCTGGCGACAGCGCTCCGGCGATGCTCAATGCGGCCAATGAAGTGGCGGTGGCGGCGTTTCTCGACGGACGGGTCCGTTACCTGGAAATCGCGAGTATCATCGAGGAAGTCTTGAGCCTCGAGCCGGTTGTTGCATTGGCAGATCTCGAGGCCGTGTTTACGGCTGATGCCAAGGCGCGAGTCCTGGCTGAGCAATGGTTGAAGCGTCACGCTCGATAAAATTTGCAACACAATGGCTACACGCGGCACTGAACAGGATTGCGGAGAAAGTAGATGAGCGCGCTCTATATGATTGCCGGCACCCTGATCGCCTTGGGTGTGCTGGTCACCTTTCACGAATTCGGCCATTTCTGGGTCGCGCGTCGCTGTGGCGTCAAGGTTCTGCGCTTTTCCGTAGGCTTCGGCATGCCGTTGCTGCGCTGGCATGACAAGCAAGGCACCGAATTTGTAATCGCGGCGATACCGTTGGGTGGCTACGTCAAGATGCTCGATGAGCGCGAAGGCGAAGTGCCAGTCGATCAGCTTGACCAGTCATTCAACCGCAAATCCGTGCGTCAGCGTATCGCCATTGTTGCCGCCGGCCCAATTGCCAACTTCCTGTTGGCGTTGGTGTTCTTTTGGGTATTGGCCATGCTCGGCAGCGAGCAGATTCGCCCGGTCATTGGTGCAGTTGAATCCGGCAGTATCGCCGCCAGTGCCGGTTTGAACGCTGGTCAGGAAATTGTTGCTGTCGATGGTGAGCCGACTACCGGTTGGGCTGCCGTCAATCTGCAATTGGTCCGGCGCCTTGGTGAAAGCGGTTCCCTGCAGTTGCTGGTGCGCGAACAGGGCACGACTGTCGATTCGCCGCGTGAGCTGAAGCTGGATAACTGGCTCAAAGGCGCAGATGAGCCGGATCCGATCCGCTCCCTGGGGATTCGCCCGTGGCGCCCGGCCTTGCCGCCGGTACTCGCCGAACTTGATCCGAAAGGTCCGGCCCAGGCGGCCGGCCTGAAGACCGGCGATCGTCTGTTGGCGCTCGACGGTCAGGCGTTGAATGACTGGCAGCAAGTGGTTGATACGGTACGTACGCGTCCTGATACCAAAATCATGCTGCGTATCGAGCGCGACAATGCTCAAATCGACGTCCCTGTGACCCTGGCAGCGCGCGGTGAAAGCAAATCGCCCAGCGGATATCTGGGGGCGGGCGTAAAAGCTGTCGACTGGCCACCGGAGATGATCCGCGAGGTCAGTTACGGGCCGTTGGCTGCAATTGGCGAGGGTGCCCGTCGCACTTGGACCATGAGCATTCTGACGCTCGATTCACTGAAGAAAATGCTGTTCGGCGAGCTCTCGGTAAAAAACTTGAGTGGACCGATAACCATTGCTAAAGTGGCGGGCGCTTCTGCCCAGTCGGGCGTCGCTGATTTCCTGAATTTCCTTGCTTATCTGAGTATTAGCCTGGGCGTTCTGAATTTGCTGCCCATTCCTGTACTGGATGGGGGGCATTTGTTGTTTTATCTGATCGAGTGGGCGCGTGGTCGCCCCTTGTCGGATCGGGTGCAAGGTTGGGGGATACAGATCGGTATCAGTTTGGTGGTCGGGGTGATGTTGCTTGCTCTGGTCAACGATCTGGGTCGTCTGTAACGCTTCGCTGAATTGCGAATCTGCCGCATTTTGCGGCAGTTTGTTTATTGCCAGTTGGAATAAGAAAGGACTTCATGAAACGTCTGCTGCTAACTGCGGTTCTCACCGTATTGATGATCGCCGAAGTTCACGCCGAGTCCTTCACTATCTCTGATATTCGCGTCAATGGCCTCCAGCGGGTCTCCGCGGGTAGCGTCTTTGGTGCCTTGCCGTTGAACGTCGGTGAGCAGGCGGATGATCGTCGCCTGGTGGAATCCACTCGTGCGTTGTTCAAAACCGGTTTCTTTCAAGATATCCAGCTGGGCCGCGAAGGCAACGTTCTGGTAATCACGGTCGTTGAACGCCCGTCGGTCGCCAGTATCGAGATCGAAGGCAACAAGGCGATCTCCACTGAAGACTTGATGAAAGGTCTCAAACAGTCCGGTCTGGCCGAAGGCGAGATCTTCCAGCGTGCCACCCTTGAGGGTGTGCGTAACGAACTGCAACGTCAGTACGTCGCGCAAGGTCGCTACTCGGCTACCGTTGATACCGAAGTGGTCTCGCAGCCGCGTAACCGCGTGGGCCTGAAGGTGAAGATCAACGAAGGCACCGTTGCGGCCATTCAGCACATCAACGTGGTAGGCAACACGGTTTTCCCCGAGGAAGACCTGACCGACCTGTTCGAGCTGAAAACCACCAACTGGCTGTCGTTCTTCAAGAACGATGACAAGTACGCCCGTGAAAAACTGTCCGGTGACCTGGAGCGTCTGCGTTCCTACTACCTGGACCGTGGCTATATCAACATGGATATCGCTTCGACCCAGGTGTCCATCACCCCGGACAAGAAGCACGTCTACATCACTGTCAACGTCACTGAGGGCGAGAAGTACACCGTTCGTGACGTCAAGCTCAGTGGTGATCTGAAAGTCCCTGAAGATCAGGTCAAGTCCCTGCTGTTGGTGCAGAAGGGGCAGGTGTTCTCGCGCAAGCTGATGACTACCACATCCGAGCTGATCACCCGTCGTCTGGGTAACGAGGGTTACACCTTCGCCAACGTCAACGGCGTACCTCAGCCACACGATGATGATCACACTGTAGACATCCTGTTCGCTGTTGATCCGGGCAAGCGTGCATACGTCAACCGCATCAATTTCCGTGGCAACACCAAGTCCGAAGACGAAGTGCTGCGTCGTGAAATGCGTCAGATGGAAGGCGGCTGGGCTTCGACTTACCTGATCGACCAGTCCAAGACCCGTCTTGAGCGTCTGGGCTTCTTTAAAGAAGTCAACGTTGAAACCCCGGCTGTTCCGGGTGTCGACGATCAGGTTGACGTGAACTACGCCGTCGAAGAACAGGCTTCCGGTTCGATTACCGCCAGCGTCGGTTTCGCCCAGAGTGCCGGTCTCATCCTTGGTGGTTCGATCACCCAGAACAACTTCCTTGGTACCGGTAACCGCGTCAGCATCGGCCTGACTCGCAGCGAATACCAGAGCCGCTACAACTTCGGCTACGTTGACCCGTACTGGACCGCCGATGGCGTGAGCCTGGGTTACAACGCGTTCTATCGCACCACTGACTACAAAGACCTCGACGTCGACGTAGCGAGCTATGCGGTAGACAGCCTGGGTGCCGGCGTAAACGTTGGCTACCCGATCAGCGAGACTTCGCGTCTGACGTTTGGTCTGTCGGTTCAACAGGACGAGATCAAGACCGGTACCTATACCGTTGACGAGATTTTCGACTTCGTTAACAAGGAAGGCGACAAGTACCTGAACTTCAAGGCTTCGGCCGGCTGGTCCGAGTCGACCCTGAACAAAGGCGTACTGCCGACCCGTGGTCGTTCCCAGAGCCTGACTCTGGAATCCACCATTCCGGGCAGTGACCTGTCGTTCTACAAACTTGATTACCGCGGTCAGCTGTTCCAGCCGATCAGCGAGAACTACACCCTGCGTCTGCACACCGAATTGGGTTATGGCGACGGTTACGGCGGGACTGACGGCTTGCCGTTCTATGAAAACTACTATGCTGGTGGTTTCAACTCGGTTCGTGGCTTCAAGGACAGCACCCTCGGCCCACGCAGTACGCCGAGCCGTGGTACCAACCCGGGCACGCTGGCTGACCCCGACCAGGATCCACTGCCGTTCGGTGGTAACGTCCTGATCCAGGGTGGTGTCGAGGTTCTGTTCCCGCTGCCATTCGTAAAAGATCAGCGCTCCCTGCGTACTTCGGTATTCTGGGATGTGGGTAACGTATTTGACTCGCAGTGCAAGGACACTACCAATGCGAACGGCTCGACGTCGAACACCAAGTGCAACGACATCAGCCTGAGCAACATGGCCAGTTCCGTGGGTGTGGGTGTGACCTGGGTCACCGCACTGGGTCCTCTGAGCTTCGCGTTGGCCATGCCGATCAAGAAGCCGGATGAGGCTGAAACTCAAGTGTTCCAATTCTCCCTCGGCCAGACGTTCTAAGCGTCTGACCCAAGATAACGACAATGGATTTTGTAGGAGTGCATCGTGCGTAAGTTGACTCAATTGGTTCTCCTGGCCTCCTTGATGGTGGCAGGCCCGGCATTTGCCGACATGAAAATCGCTGTTCTGAACTATCAGATGGCCTTGCTCGAATCCGACGCGGCCAAGAAATACGCCGTTGATGCCGAGAAGAAGTTCGGTCCGCAACTGACCAAGCTGAAGACGCTGGAAAGCAGCGCCAAGGGCATTCAGGACCGTCTGATGGCCGGTGGTGACAAAATGCAGCAAGGTGAGCGCGAGCGTCTGGAGCTGGAATTCAAGCAAAAGGCCCGTGACTTCCAGTTCCAGTCCAAGGAACTGAACGAAGCCAAGGCCGTTGCCGACCGCGAAATGCTCAAGCAACTGAAGCCGAAACTGGATAGCGCAGTGGAAGAAGTCATCAAGAAAGGTGGTTTTGACCTGGTGTTCGAGCGTGGCGCAGTGATCGATGTCAAGCCTCAGTACGACATCACGCGCCAGGTAATCGAGCGCATGAATCAGCTGAAGTAACCCATGACCGTGACTATCAAGCTCGGCCAGTTGGCCGAGTTCCTCGGCGCCACCCTGCGTGGCGACCCTGAGAAGCAAATTACTGGGCTAGCCACTTTGCAAGAGGCTGGCCCAGCTCAGTTGAGCTTTCTGGCAAATCCTCAATATCGCAAATACCTGACGGGCTCGCAGGCGGCAGCACTGTTGCTCAAAGAGGCCGATGCCGAAGGTTTTGCCGGTAATGCGTTGGTGGTGCCTGATCCTTACCTGGCGTACGCGCGTATCTCCCACCTGTTCGATCCCAAGCCAAAATCCTCTGCGGGTATCCATCCGTCAGCGGTGATTGCGGGGGACGCGGTGGTTGATCCAAGCGCCAGCATTGGCCCTTTTGTGGTGATCGAAGCCGGTGCGCGAATTGGCGCGCAGGTGACACTGGGTGCACATTGCGTTGTTGGTGCCCGCAGCGAAATCGGTGAAGGCGGCTGGCTCGCCCCGCGCGTGACGCTGTATCACGACGTGCGCATCGGCAAGCGTGTGGTGATCCAGTCCGGTGCGGTGCTCGGTGGTGAAGGCTTCGGCTTTGCCAACGAAAAAGGCATCTGGCAGAAGATTGCCCAGATCGGTGGCGTGACCATCGGTGACGATGTCGAGATTGGCGTGAATACCGCCATCGATCGCGGCGCGCTGGCCGATACCGTCATTGGCAATGGCGTGAAGCTCGACAACCAGATCCAGATCGCCCACAACGTTCAGGTCGGTGATCACACTGCCATGGCGGCCTGCGTCGGGATCTCCGGCAGCACCAAAATCGGCAAGCATTGTATGCTGGCCGGCGGTGTTGGCCTGGTCGGCCATATTGATATTTGCGACAACGTTTTCCTGACCGGGATGACCATGGTGACTCACTCGATTACCGAGCCGGGTGCCTATTCTTCCGGCACAGCCATGCAACCGGCGGCCGAATGGCGCAAAAGCGCGGCCCGCATCCGTCAGCTCGATGACATCGCGCGACGTTTGAAACAGCTGGAAAAGCGCGTAGGGGAAGTGACCCCTGACGGCAATGCTTCATCAGATGGCTGATACCATTTCCATATCAAGTGTGCACAGCCTCTAGACTGCCTCCTTGATTTGCTAGAGGAGTGCGCGTCAGTCGCGCTCCCAATCTTTACATAGGCTTCCCCCCGAAATGATGGACATCAACGAGATTCGCGAATACCTGCCTCACCGTTACCCGTTCCTGCTGGTGGATCGGGTGGTGGAACTGGACACTGAAGGCAAGCGCATTCGCGCCTACAAGAATGTCAGCATCAATGAGCCGTTCTTCAATGGTCACTTCCCGGCGCACCCGATCATGCCGGGCGTGCTGATCATCGAAGCGATGGCTCAGGCTGCCGGGATCCTCGGTTTCAAAATGCTTGATGTGAAGCCTGCCGACGGCACGCTGTATTACTTCGTCGGTTCCGACAAGCTGCGCTTCCGCCAGCCAGTCTTGCCGGGCGACCAGTTGATCCTCGAAGCCAAGTTCATCAGCTGCAAGCGTCAGATCTGGAAATTCGAGTGCCAGGCTTCGGTCGATGGCAAGCCGGTCTGCTCGGCTGAAATCATCTGCGCGGAACGCAAGCTATGAGTTTGATTGACCCTCGCGCAATCATCGATCCGTCGGCCGTTCTGGCTGATGGCGTCGAGGTCGGCCCGTGGTCGATCATCGGCGCAGGTGTGGAAATCGGCGAGGGTACCGTGATCGGGCCGCATGTAATCCTCAAAGGCCCGACCCGCATCGGCAAGCACAATCGCATCTACCAGTTTTCCTCGGTAGGCGAAGACACGCCTGATCTGAAGTACAAGGGTGAAGAAACCCGCTTGGTGATCGGTGACCACAACGTCATCCGTGAAGGCGTGACCATTCACCGTGGCACCGTGCAAGACCGTTCGGAAACCACGCTGGGCGATCACAACCTGATCATGGCTTATGCTCACATCGGGCATGACAGTGTCATCGGCAATCACTGCATTCTGGTCAACAACACCGCGTTGGCCGGGCATGTGCACGTGGATGACTGGGCGATCCTTTCCGGATTCACCTTGGTTCACCAGTATTGCCACATCGGCGCTCACAGCTTTTCCGGTATGGGCACTGCGATCGGCAAGGACGTTCCTGCGTTCGTCACCGTGTTCGGCAACCCTGCCGAAGCGCGCAGCATGAACTTCGAAGGCATGCGCCGTCGCGGTTTCAGCGAAGACGCGATTCATACCCTGCGTCGCGCTTACAAAACCGTCTATCGCCAAGGTCTGACGGTTGAGCAGGCGCTGGCCGAACTGGCTGAACCTGCTGCGCAATACCCGGAAGTTGCGATATTCCGCGACTCCATCCAGTCGTCGACTCGCGGCATCACGCGCTGATCATGGCCAATCTGCGTATTGCGCTGGTGGCGGGTGAAGCTTCCGGTGACATTCTCGGTGCCGGCCTCATGCGCGCGCTCAAGGCTCAGCATCCGGCGGTCGATTTCATCGGCGTCGGTGGCCCGTTGATGCAGGCTGAAGGCCTGACTTCCTACTTTCCCATGGAGCGCTTGTCGGTCATGGGCCTGGTGGAAGTCCTCGGTCGTTTGCGCGAATTGCTCAAGCGCCGCAAAGACCTGATCGCGACGCTGATCGCCGAGAAACCGGATGTATTCATCGGCATCGACGCGCCGGACTTCAACCTCAATATCGAACTCAAGCTGCGTCAGGCCGGGATCAAGACCGTGCATTACGTCAGCCCGTCGGTGTGGGCGTGGCGGCAGAAGCGTGTGCTGAAGATTCGCGAAGGCTGCGACCTGATGCTGACGCTGCTGCCGTTCGAAGCAAAATTTTACGAAGAAAAGGGCGTGCCGGTGCGGTTCGTCGGCCACACGCTGGCCGATACCATTCCGCTGGAAGCTGATCGCGCTGCGGCGCGTGCCGAGCTGGGCCTGCCCGACGGCCCGTTGGTGGCGTTGATGCCCGGCAGTCGCGGCGGCGAAGTCTCCCGTCTGGGGGCATTGTTCCTCGACACCGCCGAACGTCTGCGTGCGATGCGCCCGGGTTTGCGCTTTGTCATCCCGTGCGCCAATCCTGAACGCCGTGCGCAACTTGAAGAGCTGCTCGTCGGGCGTGATCTGCCGGTGACCTTGCTCGACGGCAAATCCCATCTGGCCCTGGCAGCGTGCAATGCCGTGTTGATCGCCTCCGGCACCGCCACTCTCGAAGCGCTGTTGTACAAGCGGCCGATGGTGGTGGCGTACCGTTTGGCGCCGTTGACGTTCTGGATCCTCAAACGCATGGTCAAGAGCCCGTACGTGTCCTTGCCGAACCTGCTGGCCCAGCGCCTGCTGGTCCCGGAATTGTTGCAGGATGATGCGACAGTCGACGCGCTGGCACAGACCCTGTTGCCACTGATCGAAGGTGGCGAAGAACAGACCCGTGGTTTCGACGAGATCCACCGCACGTTGCGGCTGGATGCCTCCAATCAGGCGGCGGACGCCGTCCTTAACCTGATCGGTCAAACGCGATGAGCAAGACAAGCATGCAGATGGGCCTGGATTTCACCCTGGTCGCCGAAGTTGAAGAGCTGGTGGCCGGCGTTGATGAAGTCGGTCGTGGCCCGTTGTGCGGTGCGGTGGTGACGGCGGCGGTGATCCTCAATCCGAACCGGCCGATCCTCGGTCTCAACGACTCGAAGAAACTCACTGAGGCCAAGCGCGAAAAGCTTTACGACGAAATCATCGAAAAGTCCCTGAGCTGGTGTATTGCGCGCGCCGAAGTCGAAGAAATCGACGAGCTGAACATCTTGCACGCGACCATGCTGGCCATGCAGCGCGCGGTGGCCGGCCTGCACATCCAGCCGAAACTGGCGATGATCGACGGCAACCGCTGCCCGCAACTGCCGATGCGTGCCGAAGCGGTTGTGCAGGGCGACGGCAAGGTGCCGGCGATTGCTGCTGCGTCGATTCTGGCCAAAGTCAGTCGCGACCGCGAAATGGCTGCCTTCGAATTGATCTATCCGGGTTACGGCATCGGCGGCCATAAAGGCTACCCGACGCCCGTTCATCTGGAAGCCTTGTCGCGTCTTGGCCCGACGCCGATTCACCGGCGCTCGTTCGCCCCGGTGCGTCTGGCTTACGAAGCGCTGGAAGGTCTGACGCAGGTTTAGTCGCAAGGCTGATGTTTTGTTCGAGGCCCGGTACAATCCGGGCCTTGTTGTCTCTATGTAACTGGACAGGATCACTATGCCGGCTTCATTCGTTCATCTACGCCTGCACACTGAATACTCCCTGGTCGACGGGCTGGTGCGGATCAAGCCGCTGGTCAAGGCACTGACGGCCATGAACATGCCGGCGGTCGCGGTCACCGACCAGAACAACATGTGTTCCCTGGTCAAATTCTACAAAAACACCATGGGCGCGGGCATCAAGCCGATCTGCGGCGCCGACCTGTGGCTGTCGAACAAGGACCCGGACGCACCGCTGAGCCGGCTCAGCCTGTTGGTGATGAACGCCAAGGGCTATCGCAACCTCACCGAGTTGATCTCGCGCGGCTTCATCGAAGGCCAGCGCAACGGCATGATCATCGTCGAGCGCGAGTGGGTTGCTGAAGCCAACGAAGGCCTGATCATGCTGTCCGCCGCCAAAGAAGGCGAGATCGGCATGGCCATGATCGGCGGCAACCCGGCTGAAGCTGAAGCCTTGGCGCGCGAATGGATGGCGGTATTCCCGGATCGTTTCTATCTGGAAATCCAGCGCACCAATCGCCCTAACGATGAAGAACAGCTGCACGGTGCCGTTGCACTCGCCGACAAGCTCGGCGCGCCGCTGGTGGCGACCAACGATGTACGTTTCATCAAGCAGGAAGACTTCGCCGCCCACGAAACCCGCGTGTGCATCGGTGAGGGCCGTGCCCTCGACGATCCGCGGCGCTCGAAGAATTATAGCGATCAGCAATACCTGAAAAGCGCCGAGGAAATGATCGAGCTGTTCAGCGATATTCCCGACGCCATCGAAAACACCGTCGAAATCGCCAAGCGCTGCAATATCGAAGTGAAGCTGGGCACTCACTTCCTGCCTAACTTCCCGATTCCCGATGGCATGACCATCGACGAGTATTTCCGCAAAGTCTCCTTCGACGGTCTGGAAGAGCGCTTGTCGGTGCTGCTGCCCAAGGACACCACCGAAGACTACGAAGCCAAGCGTCAGGTCTACGTCGACCGGCTGAATTTCGAGCTGGATATCATTATCCAGATGGGTTTCCCCGGTTACTTCCTGATCGTGATGGACTTTATCCAGTGGGCCAAGAACAACGGCGTGCCGGTAGGTCCGGGCCGTGGGTCGGGTGCCGGTTCGTTGGTGGCTTATGTACAGAAGATCACCGACCTCGATCCGCTGGAATACGACCTGCTGTTCGAACGATTCCTTAACCCGGAACGGGTCTCCATGCCCGACTTCGACGTCGACTTCTGCATGGACGGTCGCGACCGCGTTATCGATTATGTGGCCGAAAAATACGGTCGCAACGCGGTAAGCCAGATCATCACCTTCGGTTCCATGGCGGCCAAGGCTGTGGTGCGTGACGTGGCGCGGGTGCAGGGCAAGTCCTACGGCCTGGCGGATCGTCTGTCGAAGATGATTCCGTTCGAAGTCGGCATGACCCTGGAAAAAGCCTACGAGCAGGAAGAAATCCTCCGTGACTTCATCAAGGTTGATGAAGAAGCTGCGGAAATCTGGGAAATGGCGCGCAAGCTCGAAGGCGTTGTGCGTAACGTTGGTAAACACGCCGGTGGTGTGGTTATTGCGCCGACCAAACTGACGGACTTCTCGCCAATCTATTGCGATGAAGCCGGTGACGGTCTGGTGACCCAGTTCGACAAGGACGACGTTGAAGCGGCTGGTCTGGTGAAGTTCGACTTCCTCGGTCTGCGGACCCTGACGATCATCGACTGGGCGCTGAAAACCATTAACCGCGACCGTGCCAAGGTCAACGAGCCGCCACTGGATATCGCGTTTATCCCGCTGGACGACAAACCGACGTACTCGTTGTTGCAGAAAGCTGAAACCACCGCGGTGTTCCAGCTTGAATCGCGCGGCATGAAAGAGCTGATCAAAAAGCTCAAGCCCGACTGCCTGGAAGACCTGATCGCACTGGTGGCCCTGTTCCGTCCGGGCCCGCTGCAGTCCGGCATGGTGGACGACTTCATCAACCGTAAGCACGGCCGCGCCGAACTGGCGTATCCGCACTCGGATTACCAGTACGAAGGTTTGAAGCCGGTTCTGGCACCGACTTACGGCATCATCCTGTATCAGGAACAGGTGATGCAGATTGCTCAGGTCATGGCCGGTTACACCCTTGGCGGTGCGGACATGCTCCGTCGGGCGATGGGTAAGAAAAAACCCGAAGAAATGGCCAAACAGCGCGGCGGTTTCATTGAAGGTTGCGCGACCAACAACATCGACGCCGACCTTGCCGGTAACATTTTCGACCTGGTAGAAAAATTCGCCGGTTACGGCTTCAACAAATCCCACTCCGCCGCCTACGGCCTGGTCTCGTACCAGACAGCCTGGCTGAAAGCCCACTACCCGGCGCCGTTCATGGCTGCGGTACTGTCGGCGGACATGCACAACACCGACAAGGTCGTGACCTTGATCGAGGAAGTGCGCACGATGAAACTGCGCCTCGATGCGCCGGACGTGAACACTTCGGAGTTCAAGTTCACGGTGAACGACGACGGCCGCATCGTTTACGGCCTGGGCGCGATCAAAGGTGTTGGTGAAGGCCCGGTTGAGGCGATCACCGAGGCGCGTCAGGAAGGTCCGTTCAAGGATCTGTTCGACTTCTGCGCGCGGGTCGACCTCAAGCGCATCAACAAACGTACCCTCGACGGCTTGATCCGCAGCGGTGCGCTGGATCGTCTGGGGCCGTACTTCCATGACGAACAGAAGGCTTATCAGGCCAACATCGACCGCAACCGCGCCGTGCTGCTGGCAGCGATGGAAGAGGCGATCAAGGCGGCCGAGCAGACCGCGCGTACCCACGACTCTGGTCACGCCGACCTGTTTGGCGGGCTGTTTGTCGAGGAAGACGCCGACGTGTATGCGTCGCACCGCAAGGCCAAGGAGCTGACGCTTAAGGAGCGCCTCAAAGGTGAGAAAGACACCTTGGGCCTGTACCTGACCGGTCACCCGATCGACGAATACGAAGGCGAGATCCGCCGTTTCGCCCGTCAGCGCATCATCGACCTGAAGCCGGCGCGCGATACGCAAACCGTGGCGGGGATGATCATTGCCCTGCGGGTGATGAAGAACAAGAAGGGCGACAAGATGGGTTTCATCACCCTCGACGACCGTTCGGGGCGGATTGAGGCGTCGCTGTTTGCCGATGCGTTCCACTCTGCGCAGTCATTGTTGCAGACCGACGCGATGGTGGTGGTCGAAGGCGAAGTCAGCAACGATGACTTCTCCGGTGGCCTGCGCCTGCGCGTCAAGCGGGTGATGAGCATGGAAGACGCACGCACCAATCTCGCCGAAAGCCTGCGCCTGAAGCTGCAAACCCAGGATCTGAAAGGCGATCAGCTACGCTGGTTGGGGGATTTGCTCAAGCGTCATCGCGGCGCGTGCCCGATCACCATGGAGTACACCAGCCCGGATGCGAAGACCTTGCTGCAGTTCGGCGAGACCTGGCGGATCGATCCGGCGGATGCGTTGATTCAAGCCCTGCGTGACCAGTTCGGGCGAGACAACGTCTTCCTCCAATACCGTTGACCGGCAAGTGCCATCATGGCGCTTGCCCGCAACCTGAATTTTTAATCTCGACCTCAGCGCGCCTCTCCCTTAAGGTAGGGCGCGAATAGACAACCGGCCGGCCCAAGCTCATTTGGGACACGACCCAAGACGGACGCCTATGAACCCGAATTTTCTAGATTTCGAACAGCCGATCGCCGACCTGCAAGCCAAGATCGAAGAGTTGCGCTTGGTCGGTAATGACAATTCGCTGAATATCGGCGATGAGATCTCCCGCCTGCAGGACAAGAGCAAAACGCTGACCGAAGACATCTTCGGCAAACTGACCAGCTGGCAGATCGCACGTCTGGCGCGTCACCCGAAACGCCCGTACACCCTCGACTACATCGAGCACATCTTCACCGAGTTCGACGAACTGCACGGTGACCGTCACTTCTCTGACGACGCGGCCATCGTTGGCGGTATCGCCCGTCTGGAAGACCAGCCGGTGATGATCATCGGTCACCAGAAGGGTCGTGAAGTCCGTGAGAAGGTGCGCCGTAACTTCGGCATGCCGCGTCCGGAAGGCTACCGCAAGGCTTGCCGTCTGATGGAGATGGCCGAGCGTTTCAAAATGCCGATCCTGACCTTCATCGACACCCCGGGTGCTTACCCGGGTATCGACGCTGAAGAGCGTAACCAGAGCGAAGCGATCGCCTGGAACCTGCGCGTGATGTCGCGCCTGAAGACCCCGATCATCGCCACCGTTATCGGTGAGGGTGGTTCCGGTGGTGCACTGGCCATTGGCGTCTGCGACCAGCTGAACATGCTGCAGTACTCGACCTACGCGGTAATCTCGCCGGAAGGTTGCGCTTCGATTCTGTGGAAAACCGCCGAAAAAGCGCCGGATGCTGCTGAAGCAATGGGCATCACTGCCGAGCGTCTGAAAGGCCTCGGTATCGTCGACAAGGTGATCAGCGAGCCTCTGGGCGGCGCCCACCGTGATCCGGCAGCTGCCGCTGCGTCGATCCGTGCCGAGCTGAGCTCGCAACTGGCGATGCTGAAAAAGTTCGATAACGAAGCGTTGCTGAAGCGCCGTTATGATCGACTGATGAGCTACGGTCTCTAAGTCGAGCGCAATACCCCTGTAGGAGTGAGCCTGCTCGCGATGAGGGCGTAACATTCAACCAATGTGTTGGCTGTCACACCGCTATCGCGAGCAGGCTCACTCCTACATTTGTTTTGGGGCAAAGAGTTAAATATGGGGCAGTCCATGATTGATTTGCCTTCACGGCTTTTGCACAGCCTTGAGCCTTGGCGCAATGCCGCTCATTGGCGTATCGCGTTTTCCGGTGGTCTCGATTCCACCGTCCTGCTGCACCTGCTTGCCGATCTGGCAAAAACCGAATCCATCCCCGCGCTAAGCGCTATCCATATCCATCACGGCCTTCAGGCTGCGGCTGATGCGTGGCCGCAACATTGCCAGTCCGTGTGTGATGCGCTGGGAGTGCCGTTGCTGATCGAGCATGTGACGGTGCAACTAGGCGCGAGTCTGGAGCGGGCGGCGCGGGATGCGCGTTACGCCGTGTTCAATGCGCTGACCCAAGCTAATGAGGTGTTAATCACTGGTCAGCACCGTGATGATCAGGCGGAAACACTGCTGTTCCGGCTGCTGCGTGGAGCGGGAGTGCGCGGATTGTCGGGAATGCCGCAGCAAAGGCCAGTGGGGCAGGGCATGTTGATTCGCCCGTTGCTGGATGTCACTCGAGCCGAGCTGGAACGTTACGCACAGGCTCACTCGTTAAGCTGGATCGAAGACCCGTCAAATCAGGATCGACAGTTCTCGCGCAATTACCTGCGTCATCAGGTCATGCCGTTGCTGAGCGAACGCTGGCCGCAAGCACAGACAAGCATGGCTCGCAGTGCCGCGCATCTGCGTGAAGCCCAAGGGTTGCTGGATGAATTGGCGCAGATCGATCTGACGCAAGCCGCTACCGCTCATGATTTCGAATGGCTGGGATTACCGTCGCTGGAGTTGGCGCCGCTGGCGGCGTTGTCTGCCGCCCGCCAGCGAAACGCCCTCAGTCACTGGCTTGAGCCGCTGACGCGCCTGCCTGACACCGACCATTGGTCGGGTTGGACGGATCTGTGCGATGCCGCTCCTGATGCGTCACCGGTCTGGCGTCTGGCCGATGGCGAGTTGCACCGCAGTGCCGGTCGTCTGTGGTGGCTCAGCGGTCACTGGCTACGCACGCCGATGATCGGCGTCGAGTGGCAGAGCCCGGCGTCAGCGCTACGCTTGGCCGATAACGGACGTGTCACGTTCAGCGGGCAGACTCCCGTCGGGCCTTTGCGCATTGCCTATCGTCAGGGCGGTGAAGTCATGCATCTGGCGGATCGCGGCCACCGTGACCTCAAGCGCCTGCTCAATGAGCGCGCGGTCCCGGGCTTCATGCGTGGCAGATTGCCGCTGCTGTTTCGCGGCGATGAATTGCTCGCGGTGGCGAATCTGCCGGGACTTGATGGTCATGCACAGGATGGCTGGAAATTGCATTGGCTGCCAACAGACGAAGATCAAGGTTTGAGCTGAAAGGAGCATTCCGGTAGACTACGCTCCCTTCTTGATACAACTTCTGTGGATTCGCCTGAATTGCAGGAGTTGCCGATTACCAAGCAGTCTTTGCTGGGCGATTCCAAAAAATGTGTAGCGAGCAACGTACCGGTGTTTCACCTGCCGGTCTGTCCCAACGCGGCGGTTTTTTTGAAAGGTGCACTGTGATTAATGCAGGTGATCGGGGGCTTCGGCCTTCCTTCGCTTTCCCCGGCGGCTCGTACCGCTTTAACGCAGACTTCTAGGGTTTTTCATGACGCGCTACATATTCGTCACGGGCGGTGTTGTTTCTTCATTGGGGAAAGGCATTGCATCGGCTTCATTGGCAGCCATCCTGGAGGCGCGGGGACTTAAGGTCACCATGCTGAAGCTGGATCCGTACATCAACGTCGATCCGGGCACCATGAGCCCGTTCCAGCACGGTGAAGTGTTCGTCACCCACGACGGCGCCGAGACCGACCTGGACCTGGGGCACTACGAGCGGTTCATCCGCACTACCATGACCCAGAACAACAACTTCACCACCGGTCGTGTCTACGAGCACGTGCTGCGCAAAGAACGCCGTGGTGACTACCTGGGTGCAACCATCCAGGTGATCCCGCACATCACCGACGAAATCAAGCGCCGCATCATCAAGGGTGCCGGTGACGCTGACGTGGCGATGGTTGAAATCGGTGGCACCGTCGGTGACATCGAGTCGCAACCGTTCCTCGAAGCCATCCGTCAACTGCGTTTCGAAGTCGGCGCCAAGCGCGCGATGCTGATGCACCTGACACTGGTGCCGTACATCGCCACGGCTGGCGAAACCAAGACCAAACCAACCCAGCACTCGGTAAAAGAACTGCGTTCGATCGGCCTGCAGCCAGACGTGCTGGTGTGCCGTTCCGATCACCCGATCGACATCTCGTCGCGTCGCAAGATCGCTCAGTTCACCAACGTTGAAGAACGTGCGGTGATCGCGCTGGAAGACGCCGACACCATCTACAAGATCCCGGGCATCCTGCACTCGCAGGGTCTGGACGATTTCGTCGTTGAGCGTTTCGGCCTGCAATGCGGCAGCGCGGATCTGTCCGAGTGGGACGCAGTGGTTGACGCCAAGCTGAACCCGGAACACGAAGTGACCATCGCCATGGTCGGCAAGTACATGGAACTGCTGGACGCCTACAAGTCGCTGATCGAAGCGATGAGTCACGCCGGCATCAGCAACCGCACCAAGGTCAACCTGCGTTACATCGATTCCGAAGACATCGAAAACCAGGGCACTGCGCTGCTCGAAGGTGTTGACGCGATCCTCGTACCGGGCGGCTTCGGTCTGCGTGGCGTGGAAGGCAAGATCACTGCCGTTCAGTACGCTCGCGAAAACAAGGTTCCGTACCTGGGTATCTGCCTGGGCATGCAAGTGGCGGTCATCGAGTTCGCCCGTAACGTGATGGGCTGGAAAGACGCCAACTCCACCGAGTTCGATCGCGCCAGCGGTCATCCGGTGGTCGGTCTGATCACCGAGTGGGAAGACGCGACCGGTGCCGTTGAAGTGCGTACCGAGTCGTCCGACCTGGGTGGCACCATGCGCCTTGGCGCTCAGGACTGCCTGCTTGAAGCCGGTTCCAAGGTCCACGACTGCTACGGCAAGGACGTGATCGTCGAGCGTCACCGTCACCGTTACGAAGTGAACAACAACCTGCTGCCACAGCTGATCGAAGCTGGCCTGAAAATCTCCGGTCGCTCCGCTGATGCGGCGCTGGTTGAAGTGGTTGAAGCGGCCGATCACCCATGGTTCGTTGCTTGCCAGTTCCACCCTGAGTTCACCTCGACACCACGTGATGGCCATCCGCTGTTCAGCGGTTTTGTCAAAGCAGCGTTGGCTCAACACCAGAAGAAGGCGTAACCCCGATGGCACAGAAGATCATCCGCGTCGGCGACATCGAAATTGCCAACGACAAACCCATGGTGCTGTTCGGCGGCATGAACGTGCTGGAAAGCCGTGACATGGCCATGCAGGTTTGCGAAGAGTACGTAAAGGTCACCGAAAAACTCGGTATCCCTTACGTGTTCAAGGCCAGTTTCGACAAGGCTAACCGTTCTTCTGTGACCTCTTATCGTGGTCCTGGCCTGGAAGAGGGCATGCGCATCTTCCAGGACATCAAACAAGCCTTTGGCGTGCCGATCATCACCGACGTCCACGAGCCTGATCAGGCTGCGGTCGTCGCAGAGGTCTGCGACATCATTCAACTGCCGGCCTTCCTGTCGCGCCAGACCGATCTGGTCGTCGCGATGGCCAAGACCAATGCAGTGATCAACATCAAGAAAGCCCAGTTCCTCGCGCCTCAGGAAATGAAACACATCCTGAACAAGTGCGTGGAAGCGGGTAACGATCAATTGATCCTCTGCGAGCGTGGTTCGAGCTTCGGCTACAACAACCTCGTGGTCGACATGCTCGGCTTCGGCATCATGAAGCAGTTCGAGTACCCGGTATTCTTCGACGTGACCCATGCGCTGCAAATGCCGGGTGGTCGTGCCGACTCCGCCGGCGGTCGCCGTGCCCAGGTTCTGGATCTGGCCAAGGCGGGCATGAGCCAGTCGTTGGCAGGTCTGTTCCTCGAAGCGCATCCGGATCCGGACAACGCCAAATGCGATGGCCCTTGCGCCTTGCGTCTGGACAAACTGGAGCCATTTCTGGCCCAGCTCAAGGCTTTGGACGAACTGGTGAAGAGTTTTCCGACGGTAGAAACCGCGTAAACCTCAATTCTCCGGTAAAGTACCGCACGATTTGTCGCTCATGCCCTCGGGTGTGAGCGTTATCGTCTGCAAGCCTGCCCGCTGCACACCCCTTGCCGACGGTAAAAAGATTTCCTCTAGCTGCGTCGTTTTCGTCAACTTTGGAGTGTTTACAACAATGGCAAAAATCGTCGACATCAAAGGTCGTGAAGTTCTCGACTCCCGTGGCAATCCCACCGTGGAAGCGGACGTGCTTCTCGACAACGGCATCATCGGCAGCGCTTGCGCGCCGTCCGGTGCATCCACTGGCTCGCGTGAAGCACTCGAGCTGCGTGATGGCGACAAGAGCCGTTACCTGGGCAAGGGCGTGCTCAAAGCGGTAGCCAATATCAACGGTCCGATCCGCGATCTGCTGCTGGGCACCGACCCAAGCGACCAGAAAGCCCTGGATCACGCGATGATCAAGCTCGACGGTACCGAAAACAAGGCAACCCTGGGCGCCAACGCCATCCTCGCCGTGTCCCTGGCTGCGGCCAAGGCTGCTGCGCAGGACCAGGACCTGCCGCTGTACGCACACATCGCTAACCTCAACGGTACTCCGGGTGTCTACTCGATGCCGGTGCCGATGATGAACATCATCAACGGTGGCGAGCACGCTGATAACAACGTCGACATCCAGGAATTCATGGTACAGCCGGTTGGCGCCAAGTCTTTCTCGGAAGGTCTGCGCATGGGCACCGAGATTTTCCATCACCTCAAAGCTGTGCTGAAGGCCCGTGGCCTGAGCACTGCCGTTGGCGACGAAGGCGGTTTCGCACCGAACCTGGCCTCCAACGAAGACGCGCTGAAAGTGATCTCCGAAGCAGTGGCCAACGCCGGTTACAAACTGGGCACCGACGTGACCCTGGCCCTGGACTGCGCGGCCAGCGAATTCTACGAAGACGGCAAGTACAACCTGTCCGGCGAAGGCCAGGTGTTCACCGCTGAAGGTTTCGCCGATTACCTCAAAGGCCTGACCGAACGTTATCCGATCATCTCGATCGAAGACGGTCTGGACGAGTCCGACTGGGCTGGCTGGAAGATCCTCACCGACAAGATCGGCGAGAAGACTCAACTGGTGGGCGACGACTTGTTCGTAACCAACACCAAGATCCTGAAAGAAGGCATCGATAAAAAGATCGCCAACTCGATCCTGATCAAGTTCAACCAGATCGGCACCCTGACCGAAACCCTGGAAGCCATCCAGATGGCCAAGGCTGCCGGTTACACTGCAGTGATCTCGCACCGTTCGGGCGAAACCGAAGATTCGACCATTGCCGACCTGGCTGTGGGCACTTCGGCTGGCCAGATCAAGACCGGCTCGCTGTGCCGTTCCGACCGCGTTTCCAAGTACAACCAACTGCTGCGTATCGAAGAGCAGTTGAATGGCAAGGCCAAGTACAACGGTCGCAGCGAGTTCCGCGGCTAAGTACAAATCGATGGAAGGACACCGGATTGTGTCGAAAAAGTCGTGACAGCGATGGATTTGCCACTAATCTGATGCCTTAACAGCACAAGCCTGGGTCTTCCAGGCTTCGTGCTATCAGATGCTTCAAAGTTTTGGCGTGGCTGTCTTTTTTCACTGGATACCTGATATTCGATGCGCAGTCCTTACTGGTTGTTTCTCGTTTTGCTCTTGCTACTGGCCGGTTTGCAGTACCGCCTGTGGGTGGGCAATGGCAGTCTGGCGCAAGTCGCCGAGCTGAATCAGCAGATAGCTGATCAACACGCCGAGAACGAAGGTTTGCTGGAGCGCAATCGCGTGATGGACGCTGAAGTCAGCGAGTTGAAAAAGGGCATGGAGACCGTTGAAGAGCGGGCTCGTCACGAACTGGGCATGGTCAAGGACGGCGAAACCCTTTACCAGTTGGCCCAATGATCAATTCCCTGCCGGCCTTCTGGGCCGTGATTCCTGCTGCGGGCATTGGTGCCCGAATGGCCGCGGACCGTCCCAAGCAATACCTGCAACTGGGCGGACGCACAATTCTCGAACACAGCCTCGGCTGTTTCCTCGATCACCCAAGCCTCAAGGGCCTGGTGGTCAGTCTTGCTGTTGATGATCCTTATTGGCCGAACCTGGCGTGCGCTGGCGACTCGCGTATTCAGCGCGTCGAGGGCGGCGCCGAGCGTTCCGGTTCGGTGCTCAATGCTTTGCTGCATTTGCATGCGCAGGGTGCCGATGATGAGGATTGGGTGCTGGTGCACGACGCGGCACGACCGAATCTGAGTCGCGAAGATCTCGACAAGTTACTGGATGAACTGGCGGACGATCCGGTCGGCGGCCTGCTCGCCGTCCCGGCGCGCGACACCTTGAAGCGAGTCGACAAGCACGGTCGAG
This sequence comes from Pseudomonas sp. 3B-A001-10F, assembly GCF_056313565.1. NCBI lineage: Bacteria > Pseudomonadati > Pseudomonadota > Gammaproteobacteria > Pseudomonadales > Pseudomonadaceae > Pseudomonas > Pseudomonas sp. 3B-A001-10F. Next base: position 29,035 of record NZ_JBQYFW010000030.1, on the reverse strand, counting down.
TGCTGGAAACCGTCGATCGCAGCGTGATCTGGCAGGCGTATACGCCGCAGATGTTTCGCCTCGGTACGCTGCATCGGGCGTTGGCGGACAGTCTGGTGGCGGATGCTGTGATCACTGATGAAGCATCGGCGATGGAGTGGGCGGGGCTTAAGCCTCGCCTGATTGAAGGGCGGGCGGATAACCTCAAGGTGACCCGGCCGGAAGATCTGGAGTGGTTGCGTCAGCGTTGGGCGAATCGCCGCTGATTGCTGTGGCGCCTATTCCGCAGCCTTCGCGAGCAAGCTCGCTCCCACATTTGATTTGCGCCTGACACCAGATTTGCAGTCACTGCAGGTCCACTGTGGGAGCGAGCTTGCTCGCGAAGGCGGACGCATGAGCAACCCATCTCTCAGCTTCGATACTCCGGTCGCTCAGCCAACCCCACCTTCAAAAAATCCACCAACTTGCGCACCTTCGGCGACAAGTGCCGCTGTTGCGGGTACAGCGCCCACACCGCCGTATTTGGTGGCTGATGCGCCTCCAGCAACGAAATTAGCGCGCCGCTGTGCAAATGCTCCAGCACGTAATAATCAGGCAACTGACACAACCCCACCCCCTGTAACGCCGCATCCAGCACCGCTTGCCCGCTGTTGCAGCGCCAGTTGCCCTGCACGCGCTGGGAAAACTCCCGCCCGTTTTGCTCAAGCTGCCAGATGTCCGAGCTGCCAATCAGGCAATTGTGCCGACTCAATTCCGACAGGCTATGTGGGCGACCGTACCGCTCGACGTAGGACGGTGACGCGCACAGATACATTCGCCGTGGCGCCAGGCGTGTCGCGACCAACCGCGAATCCTGCAAGCGGCCCAGGCGAATCGCCAGATCCAGGCCTTCATGCACCAGATCGAGCTGGCGATTGCTCAATTCGATATCGATGCGCAACTGCGGATAAAGGCCCATAAACCGCGTCACCAGCGGCACGATGAAACGCTCGCCGTAGGCTACTGCGCAGGTCATGCGCAGCATGCCTTTCGGTTCGCTGGTCAGATCGCCGACGGCGCGCAAGGCTTCTTCGCGGCCATCCTGCAAGCGTTGGCAATGTTGCAGGAAGGTCTGCCCGGCCTCGGTCAGCGTCACCCGGCGTGTGCTGCGATAGAGCAGGCGCGTCTGAAGTCTTTCTTCCAGCCGTACGATTTGTCGGCTGATGTGCGAGGACGAAACTCCAAGACGCTCGGCAGCGGCAGTGAACTGGCTGCATTCAGCGACGGCGACGAACTCGTCGATGCCTTCCCAGCGATTTTCGGACATCGGGATTATCCCTGTATGGCAATAATGTTTTGCTTTTGTCCTGATTATTCATCAGTTGGCGTTGAACTACACTGGCCGTCTGGTTTTTTATTCAATGGATTCACTGGAGAGTCAGCATGATCAAGTCGCGCGCCGCCGTTGCCTTCGAGGCCAAGAAGCCGCTGGAAATCGTAGAAGTCGATGTCGCCATGCCCAAGGCTGGTGAAGTGTTGCTGCGCGTGGTGGCTTCCGGGGTTTGCCACACGGATGCCTACACCCTGTCCGGTGCAGACCCGGAAGGTATCTTCCCGTCGATCCTCGGCCACGAAGGCGGCGCCATCGTCGAAGCGATCGGCGAAGGCGTGACCTCGGTTGCGGTGGGCGATCACGTCATTCCGCTGTACACCCCGGAATGCGGCCAGTGCAAATTCTGCAAGTCGGGCAAGACCAACCTGTGTCAGGCGATTCGCGCGACTCAGGGCAAGGGTTTGATGCCGGACGGTACCTCGCGTTTTTCCTACAAGGGCGAAACCATTTTCCACTACATGGGCACTTCGACGTTCTCGGAATACACCGTGTTGCCGGAAATCTCCGTGGCCAAGATCTCCAAGGATGCGCCACTGGAAAAGGTTTGCCTGCTGGGTTGCGGCGTCACCACCGGTATCGGTGCCGTGCTCAACACCGCCAAGGTCAAACCGGGTGACACCGTGGCCATCTTCGGTCTGGGCGGCATCGGTCTGTCGGCAGTGATCGGAGCGGTGAAAGCCAAGGCTGCGCGCATCATCGCCATCGACATCAACCCGGCCAAGTTCGAGATTGCCAAGCAACTGGGTGCAACCGACTGCGTGAACCCGAAAGATTTCGATCGTCCGATTCAGGAAGTGATTGTCGACATGACCGATGGCGGCGTCGACTTCTCCTTCGAATGCATCGGCAACGTGCAACTGATGCGCGCCGCCCTTGAGTGCTGCCACAAAGGTTGGGGCGAGTCGGTGATCATCGGTGTGGCCGGTGCCGGCCAGGAAATCGCTACCCGTCCATTCCAGCTGGTGACTGGTCGCGTCTGGCGCGGTTCGGCATTCGGTGGCGTGCGCGGTCGTACCGAGTTGCCAAGCTACGTCGACATGGCCCAGAGCGGCGAGATTCCGCTGGATACTTTCATCACCCACACCATGGGCCTGGAAGACATCAACAAGGCCTTCGACCTGATGCACGAAGGCAAGAGCATCCGTACCGTCATTCATTTCTGATCAATCGTGGCGACATGGGCGCAAGTCTTGAAGGCTTGCGCTCATGACCGTGTAGGAGTCTTTACATGAGTCTGGAAAACATCTCCTGTCAGAAGAGTTTCGGCGGTTGGCACAAGCGTTATCGCCATCGCTCAGACGTGCTCGGTTGCGACATGGTGTTCGCCGTGTACCTGCCACCGCAGGCGGAGCAGGGCGGTAAGTTGCCGGTGCTGTACTGGTTGTCGGGCCTGACCTGCACCGACGAGAATTTCATGCAAAAGGCCGGCGCGATGCGCATGGCTGCCGAACTGGGTCTGATCATCGTTGCGCCGGACACCAGCCCCCGTGGGCCGGATGTGCCGGGTGATCCGGATGGCGCGTGGGATTTCGGCCTCGGTGCCGGTTTCTATCTGAATGCCACGCAGGAACCTTGGTCGCGCCACTATCGGATGCATGACTATGTCGTGCATGAGTTGCCTGCACTGGTCGAAGCGCATTTCCCCGCCTCGGACAAACGCAGCATCAGCGGTCACTCCATGGGCGGTCACGGTGCGCTGGTCTGCGCGCTGCGTAACCTGGGACGCTATCAATCGGTGTCGGCGTTCTCGCCAATCAACAACCCGATGGATTGCCCGTGGGGTCAGAAGGCCTTTTCGCGCTACCTGGGCGAAGACCGTTCTAAATGGAAAGAGTGGGATGCCTGCGCACTGATTGCCGAGGCGGATGAAAAACTGCCGCTGCTGGTCGATCAAGGGGATCGCGATGACTTCCTCGCCACCCAGCTCAAACCCGAAGCTCTGCAACAAGCGGCAAAACAAGCGGGTCATCCGCTGACATTGCGCCTGCAACCGGGCTACGACCACAGCTATTTCTTCATCTCAAGCTTCATAGACGACCACTTGCAGCATCACGCACAAGCCCTTCGGGACTAATGCAGGTAGAATCACGCCCTGACAAAAATCGGGGCGTTTTTTTATGCGTATTGGCCACGGCTATGATGTGCACCGTTTCGCTGAAGGCGATTTCATTACTCTGGGCGGCGTGCGCATCGCACACAGCTTCGGGCTGCTCGCTCATTCCGACGGTGACGTCCTGCTGCACGCCTTGAGCGATGCCTTGCTCGGCGCCGCTGCGCTGGGTGATATCGGCAAGCATTTTCCGGACACCGACCCGCAATTCAAGGGCGCCGACAGCCGTGCGCTGCTGCGTCATGTGGTCGCGCTGATCCATGCCAAAGGCTGGAAAGTCGGCAATGTCGATAACACTATCGTTGCCCAGGCACCGAAAATGGCCCCGCATATCGAATCGATGCGCGCGCTGATCGCGGCGGATCTTCAAGTTGAGTTGGATCAAGTGAACGTGAAAGCTACCACCACCGAAAAGCTCGGCTTTGTCGGTCGCGAAGAAGGTATCGCCGTGCACTCCGTTGCCTTGTTGCTGCGCGCATGAACGAACTGCAATTGCTCGGCCCGCGGGCCTATGGTGAACCCCTCGGCACTGCGGTACTGAAAGCCATCGCTGAAGACTTTCAGGTCGATGAAGTCCTCGATATTCCGTTCAGCGGCGATGGCGAACATCTGTGGATCTGGGTCGAAAAACGCGGCCTGAACACTGAAGAAGCTGCGCGGCGTATCGCCAAGGCTGCCGGCGTGCCGTTGCGCACGGTGAGCTATGCTGGCCTCAAGGATCGTCAGGCGCTGACTCGCCAGTGGTTCAGCGTGCAATTGCCGGGCAAGGCCGATCCGGATCTGTCGGCGGCGGAAAACGACACGCTGAAGATTCTCAAGACCACTCGCCACAAACGCAAACTGCAACGCGGTGCGCATTCGGCCAACGGTTTCACCTTGCGTTTGACTCAGTTCGATGGCGACAAAGCAGCAATTGAACAGCGCCTGCAGCTGATAGCCCAACAAGGCATCCCCAATTATTTCGGCGCCCAGCGTTTCGGCCACGACGGCGGCAACGTCGTTGACGCGCGTTCGTGGGCGGCGCGCAAGGCCTTGCCGGAACAACGCAATGTGCGTTCGCGCCTGCTCTCGACCGCGCGCAGTTTTCTCTTCAACAAGGTGCTCGCCGCACGAGTGGCCGATGGCACCTGGCAAAAAGCCCAGGTCGGCGACCTGCTCGCGTTCACCGACAGCCGCAGTTTTTTCCCGGCCGGAGAAGCTGAATGCAGCGACCCGCGTCTGGCGATTCTCGATCTGCACCCGACCGGTCCACAGTGGGGCGAAGGTGACTCGCCGACCGCAGGCGTTGTCCATGAATTGGAGCAGGGGATCGCCGCCGATGAAGCAGAGCTGCGCGATTGGTTGATTCATGCCGGCATGAGCCACGAACGTCGCATCCTGCGGCTGCCCATTGCCGGGTTGACGTGGCATTATCCCCAGCCTGACATTCTGCAACTGGAATTCGTCCTCCCGGCCGGATGCTTCGCCACCGTATTGGTGCGCGAACTCGTTGATCTGGTGCCGGTGGGGCAGACGGACAGCCCATGCGTATTCTGATTTCTAACGACGATGGGGTAACCGCACCCGGTCTCGCCGCGCTTTATGCTGCGCTGGCGGATTACACCGAGTGCGTGGTTATCGCCCCGGAGCAGGACAAAAGCGGCGCCAGCAGTTCGCTGACGCTCGACCGTCCGCTGCACCCGCAATACCTGGCCAACGGCTTTATCAGCCTCAACGGCACTCCGACCGACTGCGTGCACCTGGGCCTCAACGGCTTGCTGGAGCGCGAGGCGGACATGGTGGTTTCCGGGATCAACCTCGGCGCCAATCTTGGCGATGACGTGCTGTATTCCGGGACAGTGGCGGCCGCCCTTGAGGGACGTTTTCTCGAGCGTCCGTCGTTCGCTTTTTCGCTGGTCTCGCGGCAGGTGGATAATCTGCCGACGGCGGCCTACTTTGCGCGCAAACTGGTCGAGGCCCATGCCGGGCTTGATCTGCCACCGCGCACGGTGCTCAACGTGAATATTCCCAATCTGCCGATCGACCATATTCGCGGTATTCAATTGACCCGCCTCGGCCATCGCGCCCGTGCAGCGGCGCCGATGAAAGTGGTCGATCCGCGTGGCAAGGCCGGTTACTGGATTGCTGCAGCCGGCGACGCCGAAGACGGCGGCCCGGGCACGGACTTCCATGCGGTGATGCAGGGCTACGTTTCCATCACCCCGTTGCAGCTTGATCGCACCTTCAACGATGCGTTCAGAAGCCTCGATGGCTGGCTGGAGGGACTGCGCTGATGGCCCGTGAACATGAAGACAGGCTGCGCAGCGGGATCGGCATGACCTCTCAGCGTACCCGCGAGCGGCTGATCCAGCGCCTGTACGAAGAGGGCGTGTCCAACGCCAAGGTGCTGGAAGTGATCCGGCGTACGCCGCGTCATCTGTTCGTCGATGAAGCGCTGGCACACCGTGCTTATGAAGACACGGCGCTGCCGATCGGCAATAACCAGACGATTTCCCAGCCTTATATGGTGGCGCGCATGAGCGAGCTGCTGCTGGAGGCGGGCCCACTGGATAAGGTGCTGGAGATCGGCACCGGTTCCGGTTACCAGACGGCGGTGTTGTCACAACTGGTTGAGCGGGTGTTCTCGGTTGAGCGCATCAAGGTACTGCAGGATCGCGCCAAGGAACGTTTGGTTGAACTTAACCTGCGCAACGTGGTGTTCCGCTGGGGCGATGGTTGGGAAGGGTGGCCGGCGCTGGCACCTTATAACGGTATTATCGTCACCGCCGTGGCCACGGATGTACCGCAAGCCTTGCTTGACCAACTGGCTCCGGGCGGACGCATGGTGATTCCGGTGGGCTCCGGGGAAGTGCAGCAATTGTTGCTGATCGTGCGTGAGGAAAACGGCTTTTCCCGGCATGTTCTCGGGGCTGTCCGTTTTGTGCCGTTGCTCAATGGGCCACTGGCCTGAGCATTTGTTTGCGTGCGCTGAATTCCTTTCGTTCGCTTGTGTCTTACTTCGGCGACGATGGTTTAAACGCAGCAGATTGTCAGCTGGCAAACGTGTGCGTGAAGCGATTTCGCTTCATTAAAGGTAAAGCCGATCCGGCCCGTTATACTTGCGACACCTCATGCCGACATCCGGCATTCCACATTTTTCAGCCACCACAAAGGGAGCGGCGGGTGAGTCTCACAGTCATTGCGCAGCGTATGGGTAACACGAGCTTTCAGCGCCTGGTGACTGGCCTCGTCTTGAGCACCTTGCTGGTCGGTTGCTCCAGCACCAAATCGAGCAATGTGCGGGTGGTCGATCGCAACAACGCGGTGGCCCAGCGTCCTACGGTGACGACCGGACAATATGTAGTCCGTCCGGGCGATACGATGTTTTCGATCGCATTTCGCTACGGCTGGGACTACAAAGCCCTCGCGGCCCGGAACAATATTCCTACGCCATATACGATCCATCCGGGTCAGACGATTCGCTTCGACGGCCGCACCGGTTCAACGCCGACGGCGGTGGTGAGCAACAGCAGTTCTTCACCTTCTTCGTCGAGTAAAACCACGGTAATCCGGCGCCAGGCAAATGGCACCACGACCACTACAACCACCGGTTCTACGGGGGCTGTACCGTCCGTCGCCAACAAGCAAGCGCCCGCGCCGTTGCCTCCGGCAGGCCCAGCCCCGACCGGCTGGGGATGGCCATCTAATGGCATTCTGATTGGAAAATTCTCTTCAAACGGTAGTTTGAATAAAGGAATTGATATCGCCGGAGATTTGGGACAGCCTGTTTTAGCTGCGTCTGATGGGACGGTGGTATACGCCGGGAGTGGCTTAAGGGGCTACGGCGAATTAGTCATCATCAAACACAGCGAAACCTACGTCAGTGCCTACGGACATAACCGCAGGCTGTTGGTTCGGGAGGGACAGCAGGTCAAGGTCGGACAGACAATTGCCGAAATGGGGTCAACGGGTACAGACCGGGTGAAACTGCATTTTGAGATTCGCCGCCAAGGTAAACCTGTAGATCCGCTGCAGTTCCTGCCAAGACGTTGATTTGTAGGCCAGCCTGTTCCGTCGCGTAGAGGGGACAGGCTCCAGCGCTGCCAAGGATAAAGGCGTCGCTTGAGCTTGGGGTCGAACTCACCAAAGGACTATAACAATGGCTCTCAGTAAAGAAGTGCCGGAGTTTGACATCGACGATGAGGTTCTCCTTATGGAGACCGGCATCGATTCGGAATCTTCGATGTCGAATGATGAAGGGGCTGCTCCACCTTCCGTTCGTTCCAAATCCAAACACTCCGCTTCACTTAAACAACATAAGTACATCGACTACACGCGTGCACTTGATGCCACGCAGTTGTATCTCAACGAAATCGGCTTTTCCCCACTGCTCTCTCCGGAAGAAGAAGTTCATTTTGCGCGACTGTCGCAAAGTGGCGATCCGGCCGGACGCAAGCGCATGATTGAAAGTAACCTGCGGCTGGTGGTCAAAATCGCCCGGCGTTACGTCAATCGGGGGCTGTCGCTGCTGGATCTGATCGAAGAGGGCAACCTCGGATTGATTCGGGCGGTGGAAAAGTTCGATCCCGAGCGCGGCTTCCGCTTCTCGACCTACGCGACCTGGTGGATTCGTCAGACCATCGAGCGCGCGATCATGAATCAGACCCGGACCATCCGGTTGCCGATCCATGTGGTCAAGGAGCTCAACGTGTACCTGCGGGCTGCACGGGAGCTGACGCAGAAGCTCGACCACGAACCTTCACCCGAAGAAATTGCCAACCTGCTGGAAAAACCGGTGGGCGAGGTCAAGCGCATGCTTGGCCTGAACGAGCGGGTTTCTTCGGTCGACGTCTCGCTGGGTCCGGATTCGGATAAAACCCTGCTGGACACCCTTACCGACGATCGTCCGACCGATCCTTGTGAATTGCTGCAGGATGACGACCTGTCGCAGAGCATCGATCAATGGCTGTCGGAGTTGACCGACAAGCAGCGCGAGGTGGTCGTACGCCGCTTCGGCCTGCGCGGTCATGAGAGCAGCACTCTGGAAGATGTAGGTCTGGAGATCGGCCTGACCCGGGAACGGGTGCGGCAGATCCAGGTAGAAGGTCTCAAGCGCCTTCGTGAAATCCTCGAGAAGAATGGCCTGTCGAGCGAGTCGCTGTTCCAGTAAGCGCCTCCCACGCTCGCCCGCAAGAAGCCCCGACTGGTTCGGGGTTTTTTGTTGGCCTGAATTTGTTGGCAATCCAGCACCACCCTGCGCATTGCCGGACGTATGGTTGGCATTTCCATCGTTTGTAGTCTCGCGGTGTAAGCCTTGGCTTACTCTTTCGTAAGTGTTCACTATCTTTATGCGGGAGTAGACGTCGATTGCTCTAGATGGCTAATTCTAACTTATTGAATTTTATATATATTTTTTAATGTGAAGTGCTTATTACAGCGCTCTTTCGCTCCTACGGCCGATTGCTCTCGGCAGGGAACTCTTTAGTATCTGGGTTGTGTCGACGGACAGACACGCCCTTCAAGGAAGAGGGGAACGGACATCGCAGGACGCGATTCATCAGGACGATGAAAAGGAATACAGGGAATAGGGAAAAAATGTGGGCGGGTCATACCGCCCCTTTTTTCGCCTGCAGAAAAGTAGAACCCGCAAAAAGCAAAAAGGCCCGCAAGGGGCCTTTTATTGAACGCGCGACAGATCAGCGTTCGAGGTCTTTGATCTTGCCTTTGACGCCATCCCACTCTTCGGCATCCGGCAGCGATTCTTTCTTCTCGGTGATGTTCGGCCAGATTTCAGCCAGCTCAACGTTGAGTTGAATGAATTCCTGCATCTCTTCCGGAACTTCGTCCTCGGAGAAAATGGCTACGGCCGGGCATTCCGGTTCGCACAGGGCGCAGTCGATGCACTCATCCGGGTGAATCACCAGGAAGTTCGGGCCTTCGTAAAAGCAGTCCACCGGACACACTTCTACGCAGTCGGTGTACTTGCACTTGATGCAGTTGTCGGTGACGACGAAGGTCATTTCTAATTTTCTCCTCAGGCGGCGGCAGCGTTGCCCCTTCACGGTTGGGGTCGCCAGGTTCGGGAGCGATACCTGCTGGCTAGGCTATTAGCCAGCAGCATCCCAAACCGCGCGAGATTCTAACAGCTTGAAGCCGTTTGCGTTATATCCGCTTCTTCAGTGCTTATATCCGGTTCTTCAGTGCATAGAGCATTTCGAGAGCTCGGCGCGGGGTCAGGTCATCCAGATCCAGTTTAGCCAGCTCATCGAGCACCGGGTGCGGCAGGCTGGCGAACATGTCGCTTTGCTGTGGCGTCGCCGGTTTGCCCTTGGCGGCAGGTTTCGGCGCTTCATGCGGCAAAGCGGTTTCTTCCAGTCGGCTCAAGTGCTCACGGGCACGCACGATCACTTCACTTGGCACACCAGCCAGTTGCGCCACCGCCAGACCGTAGCTCTGGCTGGCAGGTCCCGGCAGCACGTGGTGCAGGAAGACGATGCGTTCGTTATGCTCGGTCGCATTGAGGTGGACGTTGGCCACCAGTGGCTCGGCTTCCGGCAACACGGTCAGTTCGAAGTAGTGGGTGGCAAACAGCGTATACGCGCGCAGGTGCGCCAAACGCTCGGCCGCCGCCCATGCCAGCGACAGACCGTCGAAGGTGCTGGTGCCGCGCCCGACTTCGTCCATCAGCACCAGACTGCGCTCGGTTGCGTTGTGCAGGATGTTGGCGGTTTCGCTCATCTCAACCATGAAGGTCGAACGGCCACCGGCCAGGTCATCGCTGGAACCGATTCGAGTGAAGATGCGGTCGACCAGCGACAGTTCGCAACTGGCTGCGGGCACGAAGCTGCCAATGTGAGCGAGCAACACGATCAATGCGGTTTGGCGCATGTAGGTGGATTTACCACCCATGTTCGGGCCGGTGATCACCAGCATACGGGTGTTGTCATCCAGGCTCAGGTCGTTGGCCACGAACGGCGTGGTCAGCACTTGCTCGACCACCGGGTGACGACCCTGGGAGATGCGCATGCACGGCTCGCTGACGAAGCGCGGGCAGTTCAGGTCAAGATTCAGCGCACGCTCGGCGAGGTTGCTCAACACGTCCAGTTCGGCCAGCGCGCCGGCGGTGTCCTGCAGCGGTGGCAACTGGCTGATCAGGTCTTCCAGCAGGGCTTCGTAAAGCATCTTCTCGCGCGCCAAGGCACGGCTCTTGGCAGAGAGGGCCTTGTCTTCGAACTCTTTCAGCTCAGGCGTGATGAAGCGTTCGGCGCCTTTCAGCGTCTGGCGCCGGATGTAATCCGCTGGCGCCGATTCAGCCTGCTTGCTCGGCAGTTCGATGAAGTAGCCGTGAATGCGGTTGTAGCCGACTTTCAGATGGCTCAGACCAGTTCGGGCTTTCTCGCGGGCTTCCAGATCGATGAGGAACTGGCCGGCGTTCTCGCTCAACGATTGCAGCTCGTCGAGTTCGCTGTCGTAACCGGTTTTCAGCACGCCGCCGTCACGGATCACCGCCGGCGGATTGTCGATGATGGCCTTTTCCAGCAGTGCCGCCAGTTCCGGGTAGGTGCTGGTGATAGTCGCCAGACCCTGCAGGTGCGGTGCTTCCAGGTCAGTCATCGCCACTTGCAGTTCAGGCAGGGCACCGAGGGCGTCGCGCAAGCGAGCAAGGTCACGAGGACGTGCGTTGCGCAGGCCGATCCGCGCGAGAATTCGCTCGATGTCGCCGATTTCCTTGAGCTGTGGTTGCAGCTTTTCGAAACGATAGCGATCGAGCAGGCACGTGATCGAGGTCTGGCGCGCCAGCAGTACGGTCAGATCGCGCAACGGACGATTCAGCCAGCGGGTCAGCAGGCGACTGCCCATGGCGGTCTGGCAGCGATCAACCACCGATTGCAGGGTGTTGTCGCGACCACCGGCCAGGTTGGTGTCGAGTTCGAGGTTGCGACGGCTTGCACCGTCCAGCACCACGGTGTCATCAAGACGTTCGTGGCGCAGGCTGCGCAGGTGGGGCAGGGCGGTGCGCTGGGTTTCCTTGGCGTAGGCCAACAGGCAACCCGCAGCGCCGATGGCCAGGGTCAGGTTCTCGCAGCCAAAACCCTTCAGGTCTTGGGTGGAGAACTGCTGGCAAAGGCTTTTCAGTGCTGAATCACGCTCGAAATCCCACGGCGCGCGACGACTGACGCCACGGCGTTTTTCCGCTGGCAGATCCCTCGGCCAGTCATCCGGGATCAGCAACTCCACCGGATTGATCCGCTCCAGTTCCGCCAGCAGGTTTTCCCAGCCTTTGATTTCCGACACGCTGAAACTGCCGCTGGTGATGTCCAGCACGGCAAGGCCGAACAGACGTTCGTCACCCAGCAGGGCTGCAATCAGGTTGTCGCGGCGTTCATCAAGCAGCGCTTCATCACTGACCGTACCCGGCGTGAGGATCCGTACGACCTGACGCTCAACCGGGCCTTTGCTGGTGGCCGGATCGCCGACCTGCTCACAAATCACCACGGACTCGCCAAGCTTCACCAGCTTCGCCAGATAGCCTTCCGCCGCGTGGTAAGGAATCCCACACATCGGAATCGCCTGCCCCGCCGACTGTCCGCGCGCGGTCAGGGTGATGTCGAGCAACTTGGCCGCCTTCTTCGCGTCTTCGTAGAAGATCTCGTAGAAGTCGCCCATGCGGTAGAACATCAGCTGATCCGGGTGCTGATTCTTCAGGCGCCAGTACTGCTGCATCATCGGGGTGTGGGAGGACAGGTCGGAGACGGCTTTATTCATCGGATTGTCAGGCAACTCGTTAAAAGATGTAGGGCAAAAGCGAGGGCATAAGCCGGGCTTTTCCGCGATGGGCGCAAGGTTACCATGGGCAGTCTGTCGGACGCAGGCATCGCGGCCGGGTGAGGGCTTTCTTCATCGGAAAGTGTATTTATGCATGATTTATGCAAATCAGCATTTGTCTTCGCGAATAACTTCAAGCACTATGCGCGTTATGCAAAAACGCAACGTAGCCTCCGTCTTAAGAGCACTGCTCGACCAGCACGGGATCTCCCCCACGGAGCTCCACCGTCGCACCGGCGTGCCTCAATCCACTCTCTCGCGGATTCTCAGCGGGAAGATCGTCGATCCCTCGGATAAACACATCTCGAAGATCGCCGAATACTTCGCCGTGAGCACCGATCAATTGCGCGGGCGCGCGGATGTCGCGCCGTCGGCCGGTGCCGCGCGTGAAGACGTGCACGCGGAACTCAAGGACATAATGCTGTGGGACGACGATACGCCGGTCGATGATGACGAAGTGTCGGTGCCGTTCCTTCGCGAGGTTGAATTGGCTGCTGGATCAGGAAGATTCGTCATCGAAGAGAGCGAGCGCTCTAGCCTGCGCTTCGGCAAGCGCAGCCTGCGTCATAACGGTGTGCAGTTTGACCAGGCCAAATGCGTGACTGTGCGCGGCAACAGCATGTTGCCGGTGTTGCGTGATGGTGCCACCGTCGGCGTCAACGCCGGCAAGTGCGGCATCGGCGACATCATTGATGGCGACTTGTACGCGATCAATCACAACGGCCAATTGCGTGTGAAGCAACTCTATCGCCTGCCGACCGGCATTCGTCTGCGCAGCTTCAATCGCGATGAACACCCGGACGAGGACTACAGCTTCCAGGAAATCCAGGAAGAGCAGATCGTCATCCTCGGTCACGTCTTCTGGTGGGGCATGTACGCCCGCTAACCCGATCCTCCCAAGACAAACCCGCCCATTCAGACTGTGTGAAAACCTAGCAATCTGCGCAGCGCTCAAAGAAAATGCTCCGTATCGAAAGATACGGAGCATTTTTCGTTATGGCCTACATCCAGGGACAGTCCCGCAGCCAGACCAGCCTGTTTCCGGTCTCGCTGGAAGAGTTGATCCCCGAGGATCACCTCGTTCGCGTTATCGATCTTTACGTCGCCAAGCTGGATCTGGCTCGACTGGGCTTTGATAAAGCACTTCCCAAAAGCACCGGCCGTCCCTCTTACGATCCAGCGGATCAGCTCAAACTCTACCTCTACGGCTATTTCCAGCGGATTCGCTCATCACGACGGCTCGAAGCCGAGTGCCAGCGCAACGTCGAAGTGATGTGGCTGATCAATCGACTCAAGCCTGATTTCAAGACCATCGCCGATTTCCGTAAAGACAACAAAGCCGCTTTTATCGCGACGTGCCGGGCCTTCGTGCAGTTTTGCCGCACAGCGGGGCTGATAACCGGCGAGTTGGTGGCCATTGATGGCAGCAAATTTCAGGCGGTCGCCTCTTCACGGCGTCATATGAATTTGAAGCGGCTCCAACATCAAGAGCAGAAGCTGGAGAAGCGCATCGCCCACTATTTGGCAGAGCTGGACGAGGCAGATAAAACCGAAGCCGGCGAGAAGATTGACCGCAATGCAATCAAGGCGACTTTGGCGCAACTTGAAGTCAGGCATTCCAACAACTTGACGTGCCAGGCGCTGATGAAATCCATGGAGCTTGAGCAATTCAATACCCACGAAAGCGATGCGCGAATGCTGCGAACGCACAAAGGGCCTCGGGTCGGGTACAACGTGCAGACAGCCGTGGACGCTGAAAACTGCATGATTGTGCATCATGAAGTGACTCAGGACAGCGATGATCGCAAGCAACTTGAACCGATGGCCAAGGCCGCCAAGGAACAACTTTCGCAGGATGAACTGACGGTCACCGCGGATGCGGGCTATTCCAATGGCAAGCAGTTCCAGGCATGTGAGGATGAGAACATCACGGCTTATGTGCCTGTGGCGCGATCACTCAACTCCTGCGGCAAGGAACAGATATTTTTCGATCGAACAGCATTTGCCTACGATGCGTCGCAAGATCGATATCAATGCCCTGCTGGAAAATGGCTGATCTTTAAGCAGATCAGCAATAAAGGCCGGATCTACCAAGCGAAGGTCAGCGACTGCGCAAGCTGCACGATTAAAGCGAAGTGCACCGACGCCAAACGCCGATACATCTCGCGCCATCTGCACGAACAGGCTTTCGAGCGAATGGAGCAGCGAATGCAGGCGCATCCCGAAATGATGGTCAGCCGACGATCCATCGTCGAACATCCCTTCGGCAACCTTAAACAGTGGTTATTTGGTAACGCTCGATTCTTGCTGCGACAGCTTGAAGGTGCGAGAGCTGAAATGGCCTTGGCGGTGAACGCCTACAACCTGAAAAGAGCAATTAACGTGTTGGGCGTGCGCCAGATGATGGCGCTGATGGGCTGAAACGCCTTTTTTCGTCTGCTGTGAGCACAAAAGCAAACGCCCCGAACAAGTCGGGGCGTTTGCTGGAACCACCATCAGTGCGTTTTCACACAGCCTGCATTGGCGGGTTTTTTTTCGCCTTTGTGAAACCGCCAAACCCTTGAACCGCGGGGCTTCCATGCATCTGCGCATTTCAAATGCATAAATAAATGCATTTGCGCATTGACTGGATATGCATGCATGCATATTCTTGTCGCCAAGCCGCTCGACAAAGCGGCTGGCAAGAAAGCTCTTTAGTTCCACAAGAACAGGCAGCGATGAACCGGCCTCAACGGTTCAGAGGGTTGGCAACTGACCCGGGTGTGCAGCGTAAAGCACCAGAAGCAGTTATCCGGCGGGCAGGGACCGCGGTCGGAAAAACAATCTGAATGGACTCGTACCGCGCCAGTAGCGCCGAAAAGTCAGCTTCCTTCTTGAACACAGGATTTGAAGGAAGGCGAAGGAGCGCATTACTGAAAAGCCCGGCACTGGTGCCGGGCTTTTTGGAATGCCTGCCTAATTTCATCGCGCTGTTTATCGCTAACAACAAACTCAGCAAGACGAAATGAATCTTTATTAACTGGTCTGGCCTGTCGCTCCGTACTGACAGACATAGGACATAGCGTTCGCTCAGAACTCATCAAAAAAGGGAATTGGAATGAATCGTTACGCACTTACAACCACCGTAATGGGTTACACCGTGATTCTTCAGGTCGTCGACATTGAGGGAGACGCGCCGGCTGTGCCGGCAAATGAACCCTATGCCGCATGGCGAGACATCACCGGTAACGACACTGCTCAGTCGGGAATGAAAATCACATGGGGCCCTGCTGGAGATGAATATGTTGCGGCTACTCCCCTCGAGCAACAACTGATCACCACTGGTCGCATGCAACAACGTTTTGATGCAGCCGAGCGCTGGCTGATGTTTAACCCTTTGCAATACAAGTCGGACCTCGGCATCGCCACTCCAGCGGACGAGTTGGCGTTGATCGCCTATAAGCAGTACTTCGTTGCCGTCAGCGAAGTTAACGAGCAAAACACATTCCCGACGATCAATTGGCCAGTCGCTCCGTTCTGATTCGGCCTATCCGCCGTAACCAAGTCTGGAGTGCATTACTGAAAAGCCCGGCTCTAGCTCCGGGCTTTTTGGAATGCCTACCTCAAGAGAAAACGATTGAACCCAACACACATCACTCATCAATCACCCTCAGGAGGCGTGACATGACAAGCGAGCAACAAGCGTTGGCGGACATGCCGATCTGGCTGGTCATCCTTCTTGCCGTTGTCGGCGGGGTGTCCGGCGAAATGTGGCGCGCCGACAAGGAGGGGGCACGCGGCTGGTCATTGCTGCGGCGCCTGGCCCTGCGTTCCGGCGCCTGCATGATCTGCGGCGTGTCGGCAATCATGCTGCTGTATGCCGCCGGCATGTCGATCTGGGCCGCTGGCGCGTTTGGTTGCCTGACTGCAATGGCCGGGGCCGATGTGGCCATAGGTCTCTATGAACGCTGGGCCGCCAAGCGCATCGGCGTCTGCGAAGTCCCACCCCGCGACCAGCCTTAACCTCGAATGTGATTCGTGCCGCCCTTTGGGCGGCAGGGCTGCGCGTGGACGATTGAAAAGGAGGTCATGTATGCCCACACCGATCCAGCAGCCGTCGCAACTGTTCACAGCCATCGCGACGACACTGCGCAACACCGCCGAACTCAATATCAGCGTCGGCAGTCGCGACGATTTCACGGCGCCAGGCGATCAGGCCTGGGTGCTGATCAACTTCGACCGCAATGCATCAGGATGGCGTGCCGCTGACGGGCGCATCGCTCATGTCATGACGGTGTCGCTGCAAGTCGTCCCGGCGCTTTCTGCAACCGCGTTTGCAGCGTGCGATCTGATTGCCGTGTTGAAAAACCTGATCACTGATAACCGCTGGAACTTGCCCGGTGATCAATGTGATTTGCCGACCAACATCGATGGCTTGCCGTCATTGTTCGGCGAGCAATTCAAGGCCTGGACCCTGACGTTCAATCAGACCCTTTACCTTGGCCAGCCCCTGCTCGATGACCCGCTGGGCACACCGAAATTCGCCCGTACCTGGGAAGTCAGCAACATCGACGATCCAGACCAATACACCGCGCTAGAGGCCTGACCGATGTTCGACGCGTTATTGCGCATGCAACTGGGTCCGATCATCGAACGCCTGGCCGAAATGGAAGCGGAAATCGACGACCTGCACCGCCGCGCTGAAAGCTTCTGCCGCATCGGCATTTGCCAGACAGTCGATGCGGCGAGCAATACCTGCCAGGTCAGCCACGGTGGCTTGCTCACGCCAGCGATCAAGTTTTTCAACCCCAGCGCCGGCGCACAGAGTGAGTCGCGGATTCCGACCGTGGGTGAGCAGTGTCTGCTGTTCAACTACGGCAGCGGCGAAAGTGGCGCACAAAGTGTCGCCCTGTTCGGCCTGAACAGTGATCGCTTTCCACCCGTTTCGACTGTCCCCACGCTGACGCGACGGGTTCATGTCGACGGCAGCGAAAGCGGCTACGACGATGCCACGCACACCCTCCACTGGCAAAACGGCCCAGCGGCTTTCAGCGGTTCTCGCGAGTCGCTGGAACTGAGCATCGGCCCGGCACGACTGGCGATGACGCCACAACTGATTACCCTGCAACTGGGGGCCGTCGGCCTGACCATCGACGCCTCTGGCGTGCACTTCAGCGGTCCATTGGTCGATCACCAGGGCCGTGTCATCAGCCCCTGATTCAAGAGCCTCCACATGATCGGAATCGATAGAGACAGCGGGGCCACGGTCGACGACTGGCTGCAATTTGTGCAGCGCGCGACCCGGGCCCTGACCACGCCGCTGGGCACCCGACAAAAACGCCCGTTGTACGGATCGCTGATCCCCTCGCTGCTGGGGCAGAACCTCGGTGACGACGTTCTGCTGTTGGCCCAGAGCCACGCCGCGCAGGCGTTCTACAACAAGCAAAACGGCATCGACGATTTTCAGCCGCAAGTGATCGTCGCCAGCCGTCAGGGCGCCGGTCTACTGCTGCGCTTCGCCGGCACCTGGAAAAACCGTCAACAAACCTTCGAGGTCGTGACATGAGCATGTTGATCCCCGGCCAGAACCAATTGGCCGAACCCGCGCTGATTACCGTCGAGGCTTTCGAAGATCTGCTCGCCGAGTTCAAGACTTTCGTCATCGAATATGTCGGTGTGCGTTCGCCGGACAGTGCCGCAAAACTCAAAAACAGCCTGGAAAACGAAAGCGAACTGCTGACGCTGGCGCTTGAGGCTTTCTGTATCCGTCTGCAAACCCACGAACGCAAATACAACGCCCGCATCAAACAGATGCTGGCGTGGTGGGCGACGGGGAGCAACCTCGATGCGCGGCTAGCGGACATGGGCCTGGAGCGGCAGTTGCTTGATCCCGGCGACCCGGCGGCATTCCCGCCAGTGCCGGCGATTTACGAAAGCGACGACGATGCCCGCTTGCGTTATTACCTGGCGCCACACGCTCCGGCGGCGGGCTCGCGTATGCAGTATCGCCGCGAAGTCTTTACGCTCGGCGAGCGTCCGACGGTGCAGGTCGAATCCACTGAGGCGGGTGTGGTGAATGTCACTTACACCTTCAACCCGGACGGCCTCGCTGCACAGGTCAAGGATGGCAATGGTCGGCGCACCGCGCCGGGCGAAGTGCAGGTCACTGTGCTGTCCCGAGACGGCGATGGCACACCTTCCGTGTCGTTGCTTGACGGCGTTCGTCAGCACTTCGCTCGACCGGATGTGCGACCTGAAACGGACCTCGTTACCGTCAAGGCTGCTGACATTCAGCGCTATAAGATCCGCGTCGTCGCCAAGATCAATTCCGGCCCGGATTCGGGTCTGACCAAAGTCGCCGCGCAACAGCAATTGCAGGCCTACGCCGACAGTTGCCATCGTCTTGAAGGCCGCGTTGATCCAAGCTGGATCGACTACACGCTGCACAGCGCCGGCGCTGTGCAACTGCAGATTCTCGAACCGCTGGCGCCGATCGTGACGACGGCGTTTCAAGCGCCGTACTGCACCGCAGTCGAAGTTGAGGTGCTGACGCTATGAGTGAGCCAACTCAGCGTCCGACGCTGCTGCCGGCCAACAGCTCGGCACTCGAACGAAGTCTGGATCTGGGCTTCGGCGCACTGCTTGATCGCATCGCGCCGCCGTTTCCCGAACTGATGAACCCGAGCGAAACGCCTGTCGCCTTTCTGCCTTATCTGGCAGCGGATCGTGGTGTCGCCGAATGGAGCACCGCCGCACCGGAAGCGGAAAAACGCCTGACCGTTGAACTGGCCTGGCCCACCGCGCGCCAGGCCGGCACTCGCAAGGCGTTGGAAAATGCCGCCAAGGGTTTGCAGTTAAGACCCGAGATCCGCGCCTGGTACGAACAGACACCGCCCGGTGCGCCGTACAGCTTTTCCGTACGAGCTTTTAGCGACCAGCCCTACAGCGAAGAAATCGACGCCCGTCTCGACCGACGTCTGGCGGATGCCAAAAGCGAACGGGATGTGCTGACGGTCTCGGTCGGCTTGAGCGCTTTCGGCAATCACGTCATCGCCGCCGCGACGTTCTGCGGTGAACTGACCACGGTTTATCCGGTGTTCATCGAAGGGCTCGAAACCTCGGGAGAGGCATTCATGGCTACCGGCATGTACACCGTCGAAACATCCACTATTTATCCTCAGGGGGCCTGAATGGCTGACTATTACACCCTGCTCACCAACGCAGGGATTGCCTACGAAACGGCGTGCAAGGCCGCGGGCACGCCGATCAAGTTGACGCAGATTTCCGTCGGTGACGGCGGCGGCACGGTCTACAACCCGGCCGCGACCGCCACCGCGCTGAAACGCGAAGTCTGGCGCGGCCCGCTCAATGCGCTGTTCCAGGACGAGAAGAACCCGAGCTGGCTGCTCGCCGAAGTGACCATTCCGCCGGATGTTGGCGGCTGGTATGTGCGAGAGGCGGGGCTGTGGACTGATACCGGGATTCTTTACGCCATCGTCAAATATCCGGAGTCGTTCAAACCGGTACTGGCGACGTCGGGTTCGGGGAAAGAGTTCTACATTCGCTCGATTTTCGAGACGAGTAATGCGTCGCTGGTGACGTTGTTGATTGATGACACCGTGGTTAAAGCCACGCGTGCCTGGGTCATGAGTTACCTCGCCGAAGAACTCGGCAAGCTGGATGGTAAGCAGTCGGTGCGTGTTGCGGCTACCACCAACGTGGTGCTGAACGGTGCGCAGCAAATCGATGGTGTTGCAGTGGTTGCTGGCGACCGCGTGCTGCTGCCAAGCCAGACGCTGGCCAAGGATAACGGCCTGTGGGTTGTTGCCAATGGCGACTGGGTACGGGCGACCGATGCCAACAGCAGCGCCAAGGTGACGCCGGGCCTGACGGTGATGGTGGAGGAGGGTACGGCGAACGGTGATTCGCTTTGGCATCTCACGACTAATGTACCTATCACTTTGGGCACTACTGCACTGACCTTCAAGATGCTGGCCGGGCGCACCGGGATTGCGGCCGGGACTTACAAAAGTCTGACGGTTGATGAATATGGTCGTGCGACGGCGGGTGCCAATCCTGAAACGTTGGCTGGGTTTGGTATCAAGGATTCGTACACCAAGGCCGAAGTTGAAGCGCTGATCGCCAAGGCTTCGGCGTTGCCGGTAGGTTCGATTGTCGCGTTCCCGGTTGATGCACCACCGCCGGGCTTTCTGGAGCTGGATAACAGCGTCAAGAGCAGCGCGACTTATCCGGACTTGAGCGTTTATCTAGGTAGCAAGTTCAACAAGGGTGATGAGGGCGTTGGCAACTTCCGTTTACCGGAGGCGCGCGGGGAGTTTTTGCGTGGCTGGGATCATGGGCGCGGAGTAGACGCCGGACGTGGTCTCGGCAGCTGGCAGGCCGACGACAACAAGGCGCATGCTCATACCGTCACCCGCATGCAGGCATTCGCCAATGCGACCGGCAGTAATCCGAGTGCCGTAGTGGTAGACAACGGCAATACGGCCGTAATGACCAATTTCGCGGCTGGCTTCAATAGTTCTGGTGGCGCGGAGGCACGACCTCGCAACATCGCCGTCATGTGGTGCATCAAAGCCTGGAACGCCCCGGTCAATCAGGGAACCATCGATGTCGCCGCGCTGGCCAAGGAAGTCGAACGGCTCAAATCTGCCGTTCCGGTGGGTGCAGTTCTGGCATTCCCTACCGGCATTGTCGCTCCCGGTTATCTGGAGCTGGATGGCAGTGTTCAGAGCATTGCGACTTATCCGGATCTCGCAGCTTATCTCGGCACCACTTACAACAAGGGTAATGAGGGTGCGGGTAACTTCCGCTTGCCGGAATCGCGTGGCGAGTTTTTGCGTGGTTGGGATCATGGCCGAGGAGTAGATGGAGGTCGCGCAGTTGGCAGCTATCAGAAAGGCTCACTGCTCCACGGTAACGATGACAATGGTGCTGAAGTTCATGGGCTCAATGGGATCAGTGCTAATCGAACTGGTCTGGGCTGGGATATTCCGGTGATGGCTGACTATTCCGGAGTCGGTACTTACACGGCAAGCGGAGTGAATGTCCCAGGAACCTCCCTTTATACTCAGGCGCACTATGGTGTGGCGCGCCCGCGAAACCTGGCAGTGATGTGGTGCATCAAAGCTTGGAATGCGCCGGTCAATCAAGGAAGCGTTGATATCGCCGCGTTGTCCGTTCTGGCTCAACAAGCGACTGAAATCAAACAAGGCACGGCAAAAGTAGCCACCCAAAATCAGGTGAATGCGGGCTCAGATGACAGTGTTTTTGTCACGCCCAAAAAGCTCCGTCTTGGCTTTGAGGTGAGCATCGCTCCTAATGGGTACATTGTGTTCCCGTCGTGGCTGGGCGGTCTCATGTTGCAGTGGGGGCAGGCCTACATGCAGGGAACAACGGAAACCTTCAACTACCCGACTGCGTTTCGATCGCAGGTCTATCAGATGGTGGCCACGGATGCGGGCAGTGGAGCCCATTCGCTTGGGGCTACGGCCATATCTCTAGCGGCATTTACCGCTTACGGTAACGTCGCAACAACGAACTTCCGTTACTTCGCGATAGGTGCATGATATGCGTTATTACAGCAAGACAACTGGCGGCACCTATCTGGACAGCCTGCATAGCACTATGCCCGGTGACGTGATTCCGATGACGGAGGAACGTTATCTGGAAGTTTTTGCTAACCGGCCGTTGGGCAAGGTTTGCGGTCATGACGATGAGGGGCTACCAATCCTGGTTGATCCGCCCGCTCTAACGTCATTCGAGAGAGCAGAGCAAGAGCGCGGTTGGCGAGACGAGCAGATCAACGCGATCCTGTGGCTGCGTGAACGTCACCGTGACCAACTCGATCTGAATCAGTTACCAACCCTGACAGCTGAACAGTTCAACGAGTTGCTGACTTACATTCGCAACCTGCGCGACTGGCCACAATCTTCAGAGTTTCCGTCAGCAGGAGCGCGTCCCGTCGAACCTGCTTGGATCGTCGAACAGCCCGAATAAACGCCCCGCACTCCGGGGCGTTTTCTTGCCCGCTTAAAAAGCATTCAACACCCGCCAAGCCCCTCCCCAAGAGGGGCTTTCCCGTTTATGGAGAAACGAAAAATGGCAACCCGCCAAACCTACACCGTGCTCGTCCCATTCCCCACCGGCGGTGGGCATTGGTCGAGCATCGGCCAAGACCTTGATCTGCTCGACGTCGAAGCCAGTGCCCTGCACAGCGCCGGTCGACTGGAACTGAAAACCCCCTCCACCCAGGCCAAAAAGGCCGCTGCCAAGAAGGCTGACTGACTATGGCTGAGGTTCTGAACTTCGAGCACAACGGCATTACCGTCAATGCCACCGAATCCCCCGAGGCCATGGGTGGCCTGGGTGACAACGTGATCGGTCTGGTCGGCACTGCGCCGAAAGCCGATCTGCTGATTCCGCGTAACGCCCCGTTCCGCATCAACAGCTTCACCACCCACGCGCTGCTCGATCCGACCGGTGCGGAAGAGGGCACCCTATACCACGCGGTCTACCAGATCCTCAAAGTGGTCAAGGTGCCGGTGTACGTGGTGATCGTCGAAGCGGGCGCGACTCCGGCCGACACCGTTAACAATGTGATCGGCGGCGTTGATCCACTGACTGGCCGCAAGCTTGGTCTGGCCGCGCTGGGCAGTGTTCCGGAAGACCTGACCATCATCGGTGCGCCGGGCTTCACCGGCACCAAAGCGGTGGCCAGCGAGTTCGCTTCGTTCGGCAAGCGCATCAAGGCCCGTGTGGTGCTGGACGGCAAGGACGCTTCGGTCGCCGATCAAGTGCTGTACAGCCAGGAACTCGGCGGCGCCGACCTCGGTTTCGACCGTTGCCTGGTGGTGCACAACATGCCGGCCGTGTACTCGAAAGCGGCGAAGAAAAACGTCTTCCTGTCGCCTTCCAGCCTGGCGATTGCCGCGCTGGCCAAGGTCAAGCAGTGGGAAAGCCCGGGCAACCAGCTGACCTACGCCGAAGACGTTTCGCGGGTCGTTGAATACAACATCCTCGATACCTCCACCGAAGGCGATCTGCTCAACCGCTACGGCGTCAGCTACTACGCCCGCACCGTGCTCGGCGGCTTCTCGCTGCTGGGTAACCGCTCGATCACCGGCAAGTTCATCAGCTACGTCGGCCTCGAAGATGCGATCAGCCGCAAGCTGGTCAAAGCCGGCCAGAAAGCCATGGCCAAGAACCTCACCAAATCCTTCATGGATCAAGAGGTCAAGCGCATCAACGACTGGCTGCAAACCCTGGTCGCCGACGAAACCATTCCCGGCGGCAGCGTTTATCTGCACCCGGAACTCAACAGCGTCGAGAAGTACAAGAACGGCACCTGGTACGTGGTTATCGACTACGGCCGCTACGCGCCGAACGAACACATGGTTTATCAACTCAACGCCCGCGATGAAATCATCGAGCAGTTCCTGGAGGACGTTCTCTAATGTTTACCAACCGCGTAAGACAGGCCATCGCGGCCACCCTGCAAGGCCTGCCGTTGTCGGCAACCGTTGAAGAATTCACCCCGCCGAAGATCGAATTCGATGTGGAAGAGATGCGTGGCGGCCGCTTTATCGTCGAGGAAATGGCCAAGGGCGGCAAAGCGCTCAACGCCAAGCTTACCCTGCAAGGTCTCGGCGCCGAAGTCATGCTGGCACTGGGTGTGAAGCTGGGCGACGACATCCTGCTGAACGTGCGTGAAGCCGGTCAGGATCAGGATGGCAACACCTGGTTCACCTATCACACCGTCGGCGGCAAGCTGAAATCCCTCGAAGAAACCGCAGTGAAAATGGGTGAAAAACCCAAGACCAATCTGGAGCTGTCCTGCCGCACCTACAACCGCCTGGAAAACGGTGTGCCGGTGATCGACATCGACGTACGCACCCAGAAGTTCGTGCTTAACGGCGTCGACATCCTCGGTGATGCCCGGCGTGCGGTGTTGATGCCGTAACCCGTTACACCGCAAAACCTGTGGGAGCGAGCCTGCTCGCGAAGCCTTTGGCACATTCAACATCAATGTGACTGAACGACCGCTTTCGCGAGCAGGCTCGCTCCCACAGTGGGCCAGTGTGACTGGCAGAAATTTAGTAACCCCCAAGAATCACCAAGGAATTCATACATGTCGTGGATGCCACCCCAGCATGACCTGCTGTCGCCAATTACCGGCGATGACGGTTCGCAGATCGAAACGATCCAGCTCAAACCGCTGTTCTACGCCGCGCAAAAAGATGCGCTGGAACGTGCCGGCGATGATGAAGACGATCAGTTCTTCGAACTGGCGCTGCTCGCCACCGGCCTGTCGGTCAAGGAACTCGACCAGCTCAAGCGCCCGGACTACGTGAGCATCGCCCAGTACGTGCACGAGATGTCGACACGCCCTGCGTCGTACTTTCTCGACCAGGTCGAAGACGCGCAAAAGTCCGACGATCCCGACCAAGTGCAATTGCTGCAACCGCTCGCAGTGAGCGGCCGCACCGTGACCTCGCTGTCGCTGGAAATGCCTGCGCTGCGCGCGACCAAAGTGATGAAGAAACTGAAAACGGCCAAGGAACGCGCCGAGTTCATCACCGCCCATTGCACCGGCCTGATGATCCCCGATCTGGCCCTGATGACCGTCCCGGACTGGACGCAATTGCAGGTGCGCATCGACGATTTTTTAAACCAGCCGGCGGCCTACTTTCGGAACGCGATATCGAAGTAATCCTCGATATCGTCCCGCTCATTTACCCGGTAAGTGAGGCGGAAATTCTCGAATGGGACGCCGAAAAGGCGTTGCGCCGCTACGACATAGCGATCACTCGCCTTGGCGTGAAACAGGAGTAGAGCGGCAATGGCAGAGAACAGATATGCGCTCACATACGCCGGTGAGAGCGGCAATACAACGGGCGGATTGTCGCTGCCCGACAACCTCGGTAAACCGCTGCAGGATTTGAGTCTGACGCTAGCGTTGGCAAGCGTGGATATTCGTTTGCTGACCCAAGAGCAGATCAAGCTGCGGGAGCTACTGGTCACCCAGCAGTCGTTGTTCAAGGCCGGCGCAGCAGCCCCTGCTGCAAGCGCTGAGCCGAAGTCCAAACTCAAGGCCGAAATCGAGCAGCGTCCGCCGCCGAAAATCACTCAATCGGCAATGGCCAACGAAACGGCGCTGGTTGAATTGAATCAGGTGCTGCACCTGAGCAACGAATCGCTTCAGGCACTCTCGGAAACGAACCTGGAAATCGCCAGTGATAAACGGGTTGCCCCTAGTGGGTCTACTGGCGCGGATTTGCTGCAAGTGCAACTCGCAGCGCTGCGGTCCGGCATCAGTGATGGTCTGAAGGGCGAGCAGAAAAAGGAGGCATTACAGGACTTCTCTCGTGATGCCGCCATCAATGCCTCGGCCTTCAAGATCGATGTCAAGGCTGCTGGCGAGATGTTGGCGGACTGGCGCACCGCTCTGAAGCTTGATCGGGTGCAGAGCCAGGATCTGGCAGACGCGACCAGCTACCTTGGCAACAGCGGCCTGAACGTCAAAACCGCTGACATCGGTTCCGTCGTTCAAAGTGCCGGGGAGGGCGCCAAAGCTGCAGGGATGACGCCCGAGCAAGTGGCTGCACTTGCGGCAGCATTTCTGAACAGTGGCGCTAACAAGACAGATGCCGCAGCGGCGCTGAAGAGTTTCACGACGGTTCTGGGTAAAGGTCAGTCCGCCTCATCGGCGCAGCGCTCGGCCTGGGCCGAAATGGGGCTGAACCCCGAGTCGCTGGCACGTGGGATGAGTGAAGATGCCCCCCAAACGATTAAGTTGGTTCTGGAAGAACTCAGGAAACAACCTGAAGAGAAACAGGCTTCACTGACAAAAACGCTGTTTGGCAACAATGATGCAATCCTTGAGTTGTTGAAGAAGCCTGAGGATGCTCAAACTGCGTTCAAACTGGTTTCTGACAAATCCCTGTATGCAACATCCAAACGCGGTGAGGATGCAGGTTCGGCGGCGCAAACCGCTGAGGCTTATGGCAATACATCGCAGGGACGCTGGAATGCGCTGGATGCGAGTCTGAACAGGCTGTCCACGGCAGTCGGCAACTCATTGGCCCCGGTGACAGATGGCTTTGCCGTCGCGCTCACGGCGGTGGTAAATGGACTGAGCGCCGCAGCCGAAAGCTTCCCGTTCGTCACAGCTGCACTGACGTTGCTTGGGGTAGCTGCCACTCCGTTCGTAGCGGGCGCGCTGAAGACCGGTGTGTCCTCAGTGCTCGACGCGGTTTCCACAAGACTTTTGCGCTTGGCGGCTGCGCGTTTACCGTCTGAAATCGGCGAAATGATCGCCGGTGAGGATGACGACAATGGCGGTCGCAAAAAGAAACGATCAGCACGCAGGCCGGGTCAAGGCAAACGGGCCAAGACCCCGGCGAAAAGTGCTCCGCCGCGCACTCAAACTGCTCGCCAAAGCCTGGGCAATCGCTTACGCGGTGCAGCGCTCAAGGTTATGCCTGCCATCAAAAGCACGGCTGCCAAGGTCTTGCCCGCAGTGCGGAGCGCAGGCGCCAAGGTTATGCCTATGCTGTCTCGAGCTGCGCCTATTGTGGGTAAAGTCGCTGCGCCATTGATGATTGCACACGCCGCCTACAAAGGCCTGAAAGGCTGGCGTGAGGGCGATGACAAAGCCGTGGGAGCGGCAACAGGTGAGTTAGCGGGTACAGCCATTGGCGCGGCCGTCGGCTCGCTTTTTCTTCCCGTTGTCGGTACAGCCATCGGGGGAGTCCTGGGTGGATTAGCGGGATCATACCTGGGGGAAAAACTCGCCAGCCCGCCCGCCGACAAACTCTCTGCGCCGGGAGATGTCGCGAAAAATCTGGTCAACGCTCCCTCCCAAAGCCAAAACCAGCAAGTCACCTTCTCGCCCTTGATCCAGGTCACCTGTCCGGCTCCGGACACGGCTGAACAAATCCGCACAATCATCGGGCAGCAACTGAGTGGGCAATTCCACGGCCAGTTCCTGCCGCTGTTGACCAACAACCCTCTCGCCACCCGCCGTGACGCAGCCCTGACCGATGGAGTCGCCTGATGAAACAACAAATGGCATTGGGCAGTTTCATTTTCGGCCTCTCGCGCCAATTTGCGTACCACTCGCTGTTGCGCAAGTCCGATGGCGGCTGGACAGAAATACAGATTCTCACCAGCAAACCCAAATCCAGTCAGACCGGCCAGAAGTCGGAAACCCTGACCATCACCGGCAAGTCGATGTACGCCGTGGCCATGGATCGGCTGGATGAATTGCGCGCCTTACAGGCACTGCGCATACCGCTGCCATTGATTGACGGCATCGGTCGCAATTGGGGCTTGTGGCGGATCAACAACGTTCAGGAAACCCAGACCCAGATCATCGATGACGGTACGGCGATGGTGGTCGATTGGGTCATCGAATTGGCGGAGTTCAACAATGCGTAAGGTACGAAGCGTGGCCGGTGATTCGGTGAATCTGCTGCTCTATCGCGAAACCGGGCGCAGCGATGATGTGGCTGAAGAAGCGCTGTGGAAACTTAATCCGACCCTCGCCGAGCATGGCCCGGTCCTGTCCGCAGGTGTCTGGGTGGTACTGCCGGAACTCGATACAAAAACCGCCGCAATCAAACCGCTCACAGCCTGGGATTAAGGAGGTCGCATGACACTGGGTTTTACCCCGGCGGTAGAAATCTACGGCGCCCATGCGGCCCTGCTCAATCAGCGTCTGATCAGTTGGGAACATATCGATGCCGCGGGCATCGAGTCGGACCAACTGACATTGACGGTGGACCTTGAAGGTCTCGACGGTTTGCCGAGTCTCGGTGGTCGAATCGGCCTGAAAGTCGGTTACCTGGAATCGGGCATGGTCGACAAAGGCCAATTCAAAGTCACTCGCCTGACGCCGACGCTGTTCCCGTTCCGTCTGACCCTGGTCGCTACTGCAGCGCCATTCAGCAAGGATGACGAGACCGGCTTCAAGCAGCGCCGCACGGAGAGTCACGGGCCGACCACTTTAGGTGCGCTGTTTCGCGAGCTGGTATTGCGACACGGCTTTTCACCGCGGGTGGCTCCCGATGTGTCGTTGATCCGTATCGAGCACATTGATCAGACCAACGAAACCGACATGGGCTTTCTGACTCGATTGGCGATGAAGTACAACGTGGTCGCCAAACCGTACGATCAGATTTACGTGCTGGCGCGGTCCGGCCAGACCAAATCGTTGTCGGGGCAGACGCTGGCGGATGTGACCTTGTCGGTGACCCGCAACAACCGCCCCGGCGATCATGCCTTTATCAGCGCCACTCTGGAAGAATCCGCCCGCGAGCAGGCCAAAGGCTGCAAGACCTGTTTTGTCGATGCGGCGACAGGCGTGTTGCGCTGGGTCGAAACCGGGCTTGCGCCGTTCAAGACCATCCGCCAGAAGCAACCCAACGAAGCGGATGCCATCGCCGTCGGCGAGGGTGAAGTGCGCAAGATGCTCCGGCAAAAGTTCAAGGTGAAGATCACCTGCCCCGGCGATCCACGGTTGGCGGCCGAAGGCCTGGTGCTGCTCGATGACACCTGGCCGGACTTCATGCGCGGACGCTGGTCGATCGACAGGGTCACCGCCAGTGGCAATCGAGAGAACAGCTATCGCTGCCTGATCGATGCGTCGTGCCTCGACCCCAAAGCCGAGTCCAAAGACTGACCCACGAGCCACCCTGTAGGAGTGAGCCTGCTCGCGATAGCGGTGCCACATTCAAAATCAACGCGCCTGACACACCGCTATCGCGAGC
>NZ_JBQYFW010000029.1:0-73208 GCF_056313565.1 Pseudomonas sp. 3B-A001-10F | reverse complement strand
TCGACCTGATCGACAACCGACAATTTAAAAGTCAGCGTGTAATCGCGCTGACTGCGCTTTTCGCCCGTCTCCATTGCACCCTCCTGATAAGAAGCCAGAAGGTGTAAACCTTATTCAGGACGAGACAAGTCCCACAAAAAAGCCCGGGCTCATCACTGATCCCGGGCTTTTTCACATCCGCCGAAAACTTACTCAGCCAGAACCTGACCCACCGTCGGATCCTTGAACAGACGCGTCAGCGCATCGCTCAATACATCGCTGACCAGTTTGGTATTGGTTTCCTGGTTCGGCGCCATGCCGAAACGCTGGTCCAGCGAAGCGCCGTAACGGCCGCTGTAACGACGGTTGGCGTTCTGCACATCAGAGCGGAAGGTTGCGCCAATGGTCGCTTCGGTCACGTACATGCCTTCTTTCGGCGACTGGTATTTCAGCTCGGCCAAAGTCACGGTCAATTGCGGAGCGTTCGGTGCGTTGTTGGTCGGGGTGAAACCGAGCAGACGCACGGCGGCTTCAGCCTGAGCCTGCAACTTCGGCAGGATCTGCTCGCGCTGCACGGTGATAGCGCTGGTTTCCGGGTACAGGCCGCCACGGGTGCCCAAGGTTGGCGACGGACGACCGTCGACCACGCGTACGACGACTGGCTGGCCACGGCCGACCGCTGGCAGCTGAGTGGTCAGCTTTGGCTCCGGGCTCAGTTGTTGCGGGCTGTGGGCGCAGCCGGCCAAGGTCAAACCGGCCACAGTGATCAAACCGAACAACAGGCGTTGCAACATGCTCTTCTCTCCAGAATCAGGCACAAACAGGCCGGCAGTATAGCGGTGGGCCAGTGCGGGTAACCAGCGCCCGGCAGCGAATACTGAAATGTCTGACAAACCCGTGTGCAAGCGGTTCCTGTCACAGATTATTCACCCGGCATACACGTTCACGTCACGGCGCCTTGGCAACCTTGCAATCAGTCCCCCACAAGGTACTCAATCATGCGTTATCTGATCTCGTTGTTCGCCCCACGTCCGCTGCACCGCAGCTTCGCCCTGCTCGACCGCAATGGCCATTGCCAGGCATTCAAGCAGTGCAGCCTGCAGCCGATGGGCGACGATTGGGTGGAAATCGAAGAAATCCGCCTCAACTGGTTGCACCAGCCACTGCCCGCCAGCGCCCGCGTCATAGCGTCGCAGCCCCGTGCACGGGCGCAAGCGATGTTGAGCATCTGACCGGATGCCTAATAAAAGTCATTAAACACGAGCAACTGCCCGCATTTCTTCGATACAATCTCCCCCCGATTATAAGGACGTCTCCTGATCGGGCCCCGCAACAGCGTCAATGCGCATGCATCGACACCCAAAATCGCCCACAGAGAGCCGCCCACACAGATCGAGTGAAGTTGGCGCGCTTGCCTGTTCTTCCGGCAAAAACCCCGCTTTTCGCGAATCTGCAGAGCTGTCATGACGCTCGGCCACCGCGTTGTTTTGCCTTTGCGGGCAAGGTGCCAGGCCTGGACAGCCCTTTTTTGAGGTTCACGTCTTCAAAAGAGCGTGAAAAAAACGGGTTTTCACAACTTCACAAGAGTGTGGCGAGCAAATGAAAAGTTTTGCGTCTGAACATGCACCATTAGCGTCTGAAACAGCCCAACGACACAGGACCGGGTATACCTCGAATATCGGAGCCTGAAGCCTGTCCGCTACGGATTTGGTTGCACAAAAACGGATGTCTCGACCATAAGTCGAATTGCCAGCTGCGTGCTGAAATGAGTTCATGGAGCTCTTGAAAGCCAAGCCGCATACATCCGTCGAAGTTGCGAAAAATTGCGAAGATTCGGACATGGCGAACCTGACCATGGATAGCCTGGACATCACTGACCTGTCCCGGAACGCCTGGCAGCCATGCCGACAATTTGGTGCTGCAGATTTTGGAGACGCGTTAAATGGCGCATAACGAAGCAGTCGACGTAGTTCTGGTTGGGGCGGGCATCATGAGTGCCACCCTGGCCGTGCTGCTCAAAGAGCTCGACCCCGCGATCAAGCTGGAAGTCGTCGAGCTGATGGATTCCGGTGCTGCCGAGAGTTCCAACCCTTGGAACAACGCCGGCACCGGTCACGCTGGCCTTTGCGAGCTGAACTACACGCCGCAAGCCGCCGATGGCACCGTCGACATCAAGAAAGCCGTGCACATCAACACCCAGTTCGAGGTGTCGAAGCAGTTCTGGTCGTACCTGACCAAGAAAGGCACGTTCGGCTCGTGCAAATCATTCATCAGCCCGGTGCCGCACCTGAGTTTTGTCCAGGGCGACAAAGGCGTTTCCTTCCTCAAGCAACGTTTCGAGGTCCTGCACAAGCATCACGCGTTCTCCGACATGGAGTACACCGAGGACAAGGCCAAGATGGCCGAGTGGATGCCGCTGATGATGCCGGGCCGCGCGCAAGACGAAGTCCTCGCCGCGACCCGCGTGATGAACGGCACCGACGTCAACTTCGGCGCCCTGACCAATCAGTTGCTCAAGCACCTGACCAGCGCTCCCGACACTCAGGTCAAATACTGCAAGCGCGTCACCGGCCTCAAGCGTAACGGCGCTGGCTGGACCGTCAGCATCAAGGACGTCAACAGCGGCAGCAGCCGTGAAGTCGACGCCAAGTTCGTTTTCCTCGGCGCGGGTGGCGCGGCGCTGCCGTTGCTGCAGGCTTCGGGCATCGAGGAAAGCAAAGGCTTCG
This sequence comes from Pseudomonas sp. 3B-A001-10F, assembly GCF_056313565.1. Taxonomy (NCBI): domain Bacteria; kingdom Pseudomonadati; phylum Pseudomonadota; class Gammaproteobacteria; order Pseudomonadales; family Pseudomonadaceae; genus Pseudomonas; species Pseudomonas sp. 3B-A001-10F. The sequence continues at coordinate 70,503 of NZ_JBQYFW010000029.1, read as the reverse complement.
GCGGCTTCCCGATCAGCGGCCAGTGGCTGCGTTGCGACAACCCGGAAGTGGTCAAGCATCACCAGGCCAAGGTGTACAGCCAGGCCGCAGTGGGTTCGCCACCGATGTCGGTGCCGCACCTGGACACCCGCGTGGTCGACGGCAAGAAGTCCCTGCTGTTCGGGCCATACGCCGGTTTCACCACCAAGTTCCTCAAGCACGGCTCCTTCATGGACCTGCCGCTGTCAGTTCGCGCCGGCAACATCGGGCCGATGCTGGCCGTGGCGAAAAACAACATGGACCTGACCAAGTACCTGGTCAGCGAAGTGATGCAATCGATGGAGCAGCGTCTGGATTCCCTGCGCCGCTTCTACCCTGAGGCGAAAGCCGAAGACTGGCGCCTGGAAGTGGCCGGCCAACGGGTACAGATCATCAAGAAAGACCCGAAAAAGGGCGGCATCCTGCAGTTCGGTACCGAACTGGTGTCGGCCAAGGACGGCTCCCTCGCCGCCCTGCTCGGCGCTTCGCCGGGCGCGTCGGTGACGGTTTCGATCATGCTGGAACTGATCGAGAAATGCTTCCCGGCCAAGGCCAAGGGTGAGTGGGCTGGCAAACTGGCCGAGATCTTCCCGGCCCGTGAAAAGGTCCTGGAAACCGATGCTGCGCTGTATCGCAAGATCAACACGCAGAACAACATCGCGCTGGAACTGGTTGAAGAAAGCAGCGAAACCCCAAGCTACGCTTGATCTTGCCGCATAAAAAAACGCCCCGTACTCAGTGAGTGCGGGGCGTTTTTTTATGGCCTTGAAAAGCAAAAGATCGCAGCCTGCGGCAGCTCCTACAGGGTAAACACAAACTCTCTGTAGGAGTTGCCGCAGGCTGCGATCTTTTGATCTTAGCTGCGGGCCTTGTCGATCAGCCCGATGTACTCGGCCGCGTTGCGCTGATCCTTGATCTGAGCAACGAACGTCTGACCGTGCTCGTCCTTGCCATCCACGTCATAACCGGCGGCAACGAAGAACGTCAGAAACCGCTCGAAATCATCAATGCGCAGGCCACGGTAAGCCTTGATCAGTTTGTGCAGCGACGGCGAAGTGGCGTCGACCGGCTCAAAATCGAGGAACAGCTTGATCTGCTCATCGCCGATCTCGTCACCAATCACTTGTTTTTTATCTTTACGCATTGCCGACTCCAGCTCGCAGACATTACACGGGGCGGGCAGTTTACCCCTGCCCGGCCGCCCGGCTCAACGCGATCGCACCGCCCCGGTGTGCAAATCGGCCCAGATGTGGCCGTTGGCATAACTGAGAAACTGCACGTACACGGTATCGTTGCGCAGAAGATCGATGATCACGCGGTATTGGGCCTGTGGATAAAACAGTGTGAGGGTTTTGCTCTTGTCGTCATAAACCGGCTTTTTCAGGCTTTTGCTTTCACCGTCGAAATTGACCAACACCTGAGTAATGGTCGCGCCTTTGTTGAGGGATTTGCCCTTGAGGCGGATCAGCAGCGGTGAAGTGACCGGGATCGGCTGCTGATTGGATTGGCGTTGTGCGCCGACCACCACGGAGTAATCGGTGACCTGCATGAGTTGCTGCTGCTCGGGCTCGGCATCGCGCACGGTCAGATCGTCCGGCGGCAGGAATTGACTGTGCATCGGCGCGGCGGACAGCGGCAGGCTGAGAGTCAGCAACAAGGCGGCAAAGCTGCGGATCAAGAGGCGCATGACAGGCTCCGGAAGGCGGGGCCGAGCACTCTAGCATGGGTATCGTGCAAACCAATGTAGGAGTGAGCCTGCTCGCGATAGCGGTCTGTCAGCAACGTTGATGTTGGCTGATACGACGCTATCGCGAGCAGGCTCACTCCTACAGGGGGTAGTGCTGGGTTCTTACATGCCTTTAACGGCAAAGATCCCGTTGGCGTTGCGCCAGTAGCCTTTGTAGTCCATGCCGTAACCGAAGATGTAGCGGTCGATGCACGGCAGGCCGACGAAATCGGCTTTCAGGTCAGGACGCGCCTTGCGGTCGTGATCCTTGTCGATCAGCACGGCGGTGTGCACTTTGCGCGCACCGGCGTGTTTGCAGAAGTCGATGATCGCGCCGAGGGTGTGACCTTCGTCGAGGATGTCGTCGATGATCAGCACGTCGCGGTCGATGAACGAAACTTCCGGCTTGGCTTTCCAGAACAGGTCGCCGCCGCTGGTTTCGTTGCGATAACGGGTCGCGTGCAGGTAGGAGGCTTCCAGCGGGAACTGCAGATGCGTCAGCAGTTTGCCGGAGAAAATCAGCCCGCCGTTCATCACGCAGAACACTACCGGATTGCTGTCAGCCAGTTGTTCGTTGATTTGTGCACCGACGCGGGCGATGGCGGCCTCGACTTCAGCTTCGGTGTACAGGCAGTCAGCCTCTCGCATGATTTGACGGATATGCTCGAGATCAGCGGACATGGCGCTCTCCAGGGGGGGATGTTTTCGGAAAAGCGGGCAAAGGTACGCATCCATTGAGGCCGAATCAAGCCTTTATGGACTAACGTACAGAATGTCCTATAGGACATCACCCTCGGATAGATTAATCTAGGCCGGTTTTTTTGCCCGCCGCCGGAGTTTTTCCATGCCCATCCTCGAGATCCGCCATCCGCTGATCCGTCATAAACTCGGCCTGATGCGCCGCGCCGATATCAGCACCAAGAACTTCCGTGAGCTCGCTCAGGAAGTCGGCGCCCTGTTGACCTACGAAGCTACAAAAGATTTGCCGCTGGAGTCCTACGATATTGCAGGCTGGTGCGGCACCGTGTCGGTCGAGAAAATCGCCGGCAAGAAGATCACCGTCGTGCCGATCCTGCGCGCCGGCATCGGCATGCTTGAAGGCGTGCTGAGCCTGATCCCGGGTGCCAAGGTTTCCGCTGTGGGCGTTGCTCGCAACGAAGAAACCCTGCAAGCGCACACTTATCTGGAAAAACTGGTTCCGGAAATCGACGAACGGTTGGCGATGATCATCGACCCGATGCTCGCTACCGGTAGCTCGATGGTGGCGACCATTGATCTGTTGAAGAAAGCCGGCTGCAAAGACATCCGCGCCATGGTGCTGGTTGCCGCGCCGGAAGGTATTGCCGCCGTAGAAAAGGCTCACCCGGACGTGACCATCTACACCGCGTCCATCGATGAGCGCTTGAACGAGCACGGTTACATCATCCCAGGGCTTGGCGACGCCGGTGACAAGATCTTCGGCACCAAGCAGAAGGACGCGTGACCATGCAGCAAGAGTTCAACGATCCGCTCTGGCGCACGGTGCTGTCCGGCGCCCAGATGCTGTTCGTGGCTTTCGGCGCCCTGGTGCTGATGCCGCTGATCACGGGCCTGGACCCGAACGTGGCACTGTTTACCGCAGGTCTTGGGACGATCCTGTTCCAGATCGTCACCGGGCGTCAGGTGCCGGTGTTTTTGGCGTCGAGCTTCGCTTTCATCACCCCGATCATTCTCGCCAAGGGCCAGTTCGGCCTCGCCGCGACCATGGGCGGTGTGATGGCGGCCGGTTTCGTCTACACCTTCCTCGGTCTTGCCGTGAAGATCAAAGGCACCGGATTTATCGACCGCTTGCTGCCACCGGTGGTGATTGGTCCAGTGATCATTTCCATCGGCCTGGCCATGGCGCCGATTGCCGCGAACATGGCGATGGGCAAGGCTGGCGACGGTTCTGAACTGATCCATTACCAGACCGCGATGCTGATCTCGATGCCGGCATTGCTGACCACATTGATCGTGGCGGTGTTCGGTAAAGGCATCTTCCGCCTGGTGCCGATCATTTCCGGCGTGCTGGTCGGTTTTGCCATGGCGTTCTATTTCGGTGTCGTTGATACCGCGAAGATTGCCGCAGCGCCATGGTTTGCGATCCCGCACTTCACCGCGCCGGAATTCAACTGGCAGGCGATTCTGTTCATCGTTCCAGTGGCATTGGCTCCGGCCATTGAACACATCGGTGGCGTGATTGCCGTCGGTAGCGTGACCGGTCGCGACTATCTGAAGAAGCCCGGCCTGCATCGCACCCTGCTCGGTGACGGCATTGCCACCACCGCCGCCGGTCTGTTCGGCGGTCCGCCAAACACCACCTACGCCGAAGTGACTGGCGCAGTGATGCTGACCAAGAACTACAACCCGAAAATCATGACCTGGGCGGCGATCTTCGCTATCAGCCTGGCGTTCATTGGCAAGTTCGGCGCGCTGCTGCAGAGCATTCCGGTGCCGGTGATGGGCGGGATTCTGTGCCTGCTGTTCGGTTCGATCGCGGCGGTGGGGATGAACACCCTGATTCGTCACAAGATCGATCTTGGCGAGGCGCGTAATCTGGTGATCGTGTCGGTGACGCTGGTGTTCGGCATTGGCGGTGTGCTGGTCGGCACCGGGACTGGTCCGGACGACTTCGGCCTCAAAGGCATCGCGCTGTGCGCGGTGGTGGCGATTGCGCTGAACCTGATTCTGCCGGGCAATGATGGCTGGAAGAACAAGAAGGCGGATGAGCCGCTGATCTAAGCCCTGAAGATTTTTATCTGATCGTTCCCACGCTCTGCGTGGGAATGCCTCTAGGGACGCTCTGCGTCCAGTGACGCGGAGCGTCACGGGCTGCATTCCCACGCGGAGCGTGGGAACGATCATCACAACGCCAGCGGTGCTCTTTCGCAGAGGGTCGCCAAGGCCTTCGCCCATTGCCGGTCGTCATTCAGGCACGGCACCAGCACCAACTCCTCGCCCCCTGCTTCGCGGAACTGTTCCTTGCCGCGATCACCAATCTCTTCCAGCGTCTCGATGCAATCGGCGACAAACGCCGGGCACATCACAAGAATCTTCTTCACGCCGCTTTTCGCCAATTCATCCAGGCGCGCTTCGGTGTACGGTTCGATCCATTTCGCCCGGCCCAGACGCGACTGAAACGACACCGACCATTTGCCATCCGGCAGGCCCATGCGCTCAGCGAACAACGCTGCAGTACGCAGGCATTGCGCGCGATAACAGGTCGCCAATACCGCAGGCGAGGCGTTCTTGCAGCAGTCTTCATTCTTGAAGCAATGATTGCCGGTCGGATCGAGTTTGGTCAGATGCCGTTCAGGCAGACCGTGGAAGCTCAGCAGCAAGTGATCGTAATCCTGCTGCAGATGCGGCCGGGCGCTTTCGACCAGCGCATCCAGATATTCCGGCTGATCGTAGAACGGCTGCAGCACCGACAGTTGCACGTCGAGTTTCTTTTCGCGGATCACCCGCTTGGCTTCTTCGATCACTGTGGTCGTGGTGCTGTCGGCGAACTGTGGATACAGCGGTGCCAGCGTGATGCGCTTGTGCCCCGCCGCCACCAGTTTCAGCAGGCAGGTTTCAATCGACGGCTCACCATAACGCATCGCCAATTCCACAGGGCCGTGATTCCACTGTGTTGTCATCTGCTGTTGCAGACGACGGCTGAGCACCACCAGCGGTGAGCCCTCCTCCCACCAGATCGAGGCGTAAGCGTGGGCCGATTGTTCCGGGCGCTTGACCAGGATCAGCGACACCAGCAGACGCCGCACCGGCCATGACAGGTCGATCACATACGGGTCCATCAGGAATTGATTGAGGTAGCGGCGCACATCGGCCACTGAGGTTGAGGCCGGGGAACCCAGGTTGACCAGAAGCAAGGCGTGATCGGTCATGCAACGTCCTATTTCAGAGGCGGCTGGAAAGATCGTCCAGGGCCGCGCGTAAATCCGTGAACTGGAAAGTGAAACCCGCTTCCAGCAAGCGTGCCGGCATAGCCTTCTGGCCGCCGAGCAACAGCAATGACATCTCACCGAGGCCGACCTTCAGCGCCAGGGTCGGCATCGGCATGAACGCCGGGCGGTGCAACACGCTGCCCAGCGTCTTGGCGAATTCGCGATTGCGCACAGGTTTCGGCGCGCACGCATTATAAGGACCACTGGCCTGATCACGATGCAGAAGAAAATCAATCAGGGCGATTTGATCGTTGATATGAATCCACGGCATCCACTGTCGGCCATTGCCCAAAGGCCCGCCGAGCCCGAGTTTGAATGGCAGCAACAGCCGCGACAAAAAGCCGCCCTCCGCCGACAGCACCAGACCGGTTCGCACCAGCACCACACGGATGCCTTGCCCCTCGGCACGTTGCGCGGTTTCTTCCCAAGCGATGCACAACTGGCTGGCGAAATCGTCGATCACCGGCGGTGAATCTTCAGTCAATTCGCGCTCACCGCCATCGCCATACCAGCCAATGGCTGATCCGGAGATCAGCAACGCTGGTTTCTGTGCGCGCGTGTCGAGCCAGGTCAACAGGGTTTCCGTGAGCGTGATACGGCTGCTCCACAGCAACGCTTTGCGTCGATGGGTCCACGGCCGATCGGCAATCGGCGCACCGGCCAGATTGATGATCGCGTCCACAGGCTCATCGCCAAGGTCTTGCAGACGCGCAATACCCCGCACCTGCGCACCACAGATTTTCGCGACTTTCTCCGGTTTTCGGCTCCAGACCGTCAGGCGATGGCCCTGCTGCGACCAGTGTCGGCAGAGCGCACGTCCGATCAAACCAGTACCGCCGGTCAGCAATATGTGCATGACATCTTCCTCGCGTGGCGTTTAACCCGGATCACTAGTCTATTTTTATAAGCAGGGATCTTTTCTATCGGGCAGGCTCTATTGTTTAACCATAGGCCAAGCTGTCAGATCGAGAACGCTAGAAGTTATACCAAAAAACAAAATTGTACAGGTTTCATCCACGGCGTAGTCTGTACAGAAAGGTAAACGAGGCCCCTATGACTGTACCTATCGCAATCATTGGCACCGGCATCGCCGGACTTTCCGCCGCCCAGGCTCTGACAGAGACCGGGCATACCGTGCAATTGTTCGATAAAAGTCGCGGCAGCGGCGGGCGCATGTCGAGCAAGCGCAGCGACGCTGGCTCGCTGGACATGGGCGCGCAATATTTCACCGCGCGTGATCGGCGCTTCGTCACCGAAGTGCAGCGTTGGCAAAGCCTGGGCTGGGTCGCCGAGTGGACACCGCAGCTCTACACGTATCAGGGCGGGCAACTGAATCTGTCGCCGGACGAGCAGACGCGCTGGGTCGGTACACCGCGCATGAGCGCCATCACTCGTGGACTGCTCGATGGCCTGGAAGTGCACTTTGCCTGCCGCATCACCGAGGTCTTTCGCGGTGAAGAGCACTGGCACTTGCAGGACGCCGAAGGCTTCACCCATGGCCCGTTCAGCCACGTGGTGATCGCCACGCCGGCCCCTCAAGCGACAGCCTTGCTGGCCGCAGCCCCGAAACTTGCCGGGGCCGCCGCCGGGGTGAAAATGGACCCGACCTGGGCTGTCGCCCTCGCCTTCGACACACCGCTGGATACGCCCATTGAAGGCTGCTTCGTGCAGGACAGTCCTCTCGACTGGCTGGCACGCAACCGCAGCAAACCCGGACGTGACAACACACTCGACACCTGGGTGCTGCATGCGAGCAGCGCATGGAGCCGGCAGCACATCGACCTGTCCAAGGAAGCTGTGATCGAGCAACTGCACGGTGCTTTTGCCGAATTGCTGCACAGCGCCATGCCCGCGCCAACCTTCAGCCTCGCCCACCGCTGGCTCTACGCACGTCCGGCGACGGGCCACGAATGGGGCACCCTGGCCGATGCCGATCTGGGTTTGTATGCCTGCGGCGACTGGTGCCTGTCGGGCCGCGTCGAAGGCGCTTGGCTCAGTGGCCAGGAAGCAGCGCGACGCTTGCACGAACACCTGCAATGAACCGCATCAATCCGCGTAAATTGCTGCTGTCGAAATGGACAGCAGCCCACCCGCAGAATCGTGAAAAACACTTTCTGGTGACCGAGCTTTTTCGCGACGAGGAAGGCACGGTGCTGGAGGTTGAGTTGCAGGCGGTGTTGACCCAGCGTGCTGAGCGACTCGATTGGCAGACACTACAAAACAACGCTGAATGGCTGCAGGGCTGGAAGTAAATGCCGTCCCCTGTGGGAGCGAACTTGCTCGCGAAGGCGGTGTGTCAATCAATGAATTTGTTGAATGTTAATCCGTATTCGCGAGCAAGCTCGCTCCCACAATGAACCGCGCTCAACCGAAAAAGTTATACAAACCATTTGACTTGTACACCCATGAATCTATGCTGAGCAAAGTTGTACAGAGATCAACCTCTGTACAGGTATGGATTCGAGGTGCCCATGTCTGACTCTTGCGCAGCCAAACCCAAAATCGCCATCAGCGCCTGCCTGCTGGGCGCCGAGGTGCGCTACAACGGTGGACACAAGGAATCCCGCCTGTGCAGCCGCACCCTCACTGAGCATTTCGATTTCGTCCCGGTGTGTCCGGAAGTCGCGATCGGTATGGGCATCCCGCGCGAGCCGATCCGCCTTGTCGGCGAGGCCGAGCATCCTCAAGCGGTCGGCACGGTAAACCCGTCGATCAACGTCACTCAGCCATTGGCCGAGTACGGCACAAAAATGGCCGCCGAGCTGAATGACATCTGCGGCTACATCTTCATGCAGCAGTCGCCGTCCTGCGGCCTCGAGCGGGTCAAGGTCTACCACGCCAACGGCGCCCCGGTGAACGGCGGTGGGCGCGGGATTTACGCCCAGGCGTTCTGCGCACAGCACCCGGATCTGCCCGTGGAAGAAGCCGGTCGCCTCAACGATCCGGTACTGCGTGAGAACTTCATCACCCGTGTGTTCGCTTACAGCGAATGGCAACAGGTCCTCGCCAATGGCCTGAGCCGTCGCGCCCTCACCGAATTCCATTCGCGCTATAAATACTTGCTGATGGCGCACAACCCACTGCAATACAAAACGCTGGGCAAGTTGTTGGGCAATATGGCCGACACCGATCCCGCCGAACTCGGCCCGCGCTATTTCAGCGAACTGATGGCCGCCCTGAAGAAATGTGCCACGCGCGGCACTCACAGCAATGTCCTGCTGCACATCAGCGGTTATCTGAAGCAGGCGATCAGCGCCGAAGACAAACAGGAAATGCAACACGTCATCGGCCAATACCGCCAGGGCATCGTGCCACTGGTGGTGCCGTTGACGCTGCTCAAGCATCACTTTCGCCTCCATCCGGATTCGTACATCGCGCAACAGGTTTACCTGCAACCGCACCCGGAAAACCTCAGCCTGCGAAACGCAATCTAATGAACGACAAAATGGATACCAGCGCCCAGGAAGACCTTGGCGCGGATTTTAAGAAAGCCCTCGACGAGGGCTGGCTGCCGATTCGCGAAGTCGCGCGGCAGACCGGCGTCAACGCGATCACCCTGCGCGCGTGGGAGCGCCGCTACGGGTTGGTCGTGCCGCAACGCACGCCCAAGGGCCACCGACTGTATTCGGCCGAACACGTGCAGCAGATTCTGACCATCCTCACCTGGCTCAACCGTGGTGTTGCCGTCAGTCAGGTCAAACCGCTGCTCGACGCACCACAGGCGTTCAGCGAATCGGTGGAAAACGACTGGCAGCGTTTGCGCCAGACATTGCTGGCGGCCGTCACGCAGCTCAATGAACGCAGCCTCGACGACAGCGTCAATCAGGCCATGGCGCTCTACCCGCCACGCACGCTGTGCGAGCAATTGCTGATGCCGCTGCTGGCGGAACTGGAGCAGCGCTGGCAAGGCCAGTTCGGCGCGCAGATGGAGCGGGTGTTCTTTTATTCGTGGCTACGCAGCAAATTCGGCACACGCATCTACCATAACAATCGTCAGCTGCATGGCGCCCCGCTGTTGTTGATCAATCATTCCGACCTGCCACTGGAACCTCATCTGTGGCTGTGCGCGTGGCTGATCAGCAGCGCCGATTGTCCGGTGCAAGTGTTTGACTGGCCGCTGCCGGCCACCGAACTGGCGCTGGCAGTTGAACACCTGCAGGCCCGTGGCGTACTGCTGTATTCCAGCAAAGCCATGAACCTTGCGCAGTTGCCCAAGCTGCTGAACGGAGTCAGTTGCGCCAAAATGCTGGTCGGACCAACGGTATGCATCCACCACGCCGAGTTGTCCGTAAAAACCTCCGAGATGGCTGATGTGTTCCTGGCGGAAGACGCGCTTCTTGCGCACCAGGAACTCGTTCAGCGTGGGCTGATTTAATGGACGCCGTGAGTGCCGACATGCAATTGATCTGGCTGCGCAGCGACTTGCGCCAACATGACAACACCGCCCTCGCGGCCGCCGCAGCGCGCGGCCCGACGGTCGCCGTGTACCTGTTGAGTCCGCAGCAGTGGCTGGAACATGACGATGCGCCGTGCAAGGTCGACTTCTGGTTGCGCAACCTCGATGAGCTGAGCAAAAGCCTCGCCGCGTTGAATATTCCGTTGCTGATCCGTACTGCTGCGCACTGGGATCAAGCCCCAGCGGAACTGCTCAAGCTCTGTCGGCAACTGAAGATCGAAGCCGTCCACGTCAACGAAGAATATGGCGTCCATGAAAGCCGTCGCGATGCAGCGGTGGCGGACATGCTGAAGGCCGAGGGCATCACGTTTAACAGCTACCTTGATCAGTTGCTGTTCAAACCCGGCAGCGTGCTGACCAAGACCGAGAGTTACTTCAAGGTGTTCAGCCAGTTCCGCAAAGTCTGTTATGAACGCTTGCACCGCTCGATGCCTGCGTTGGTCAAGGCACCAGGTAAACAGGCAAAACTTGCCATCGACAGCGACCCGATTCCCGACTCCGTCAAAGGCTTCGCCACACCGAGCCAAACCCTGCGCGATCTGTGGCCGGCCGGCGAACAGGAAGCCCGGCGCCGTCTCGATACCTTCACCGACGCGCAGATCGACTATTACCAAAGCGAACGCGACTTCCCGGCCAAGCCCGGCACCAGTCAGCTCTCGGCATACCTCGCTGCCGGGGTGATTTCGCCGCGCCAATGCCTGCACGCCGCCCTGCAAAGCAATCAGGGTGAGTTCGAGAGCGGCAAGGTCGGTGCGGTTACCTGGATCAACGAGCTGCTGTGGCGCGAGTTCTACAAACACATTCTTGTCGGCTATCCACGGGTCTCGCGGCACCGCGCGTTTCGCCCGGAAACCGAAGCGCTGGCGTGGCGTGATGCGCCGGACGATCTCGCCGCGTGGCAAGAGGCGCGCACCGGTCTGCCGATCATCGACGCGGCCATGCGCCAATTGCTCGAAACCGGCTGGATGCACAATCGCCTGCGCATGATCGTGGCGATGTTCCTGACCAAAAACCTGCTGATCGACTGGCGCGAAGGCGAGCGTTTTTTCATGCGTCACCTGATTGATGGCGACTTGGCGGCGAACAACGGCGGCTGGCAGTGGAGTTCGTCGACGGGCACCGACTCGGCGCCTTATTTCCGCATCTTCAATCCGCTGAGCCAGTCGGAAAAATTCGACAGCGAAGGCCTGTTCATCAAGCACTGGTTGCCGGAACTGGCGGCTCTCAACAAGAAAGAAGTGCACAACCCGGCCGACGTCGGTGGTTTGTTCGGCGCGGCTGACTACCCGTCGCCGATCGTCAACCTCAGCACTTCGCGCCAGCGCGCATTGGCCGCCTTCAAGAACCTGCCTTCGCGTACGTCTACCGGAGGCGATGATGAGTGAATTCCTGCGCCGCTTCGCCCGGCAATTTTCAGCGTTGAACAAAGACAACCTGCAGAACCTCGGCGAGCTGTACAGCGATGACATTCATTTCACCGACCCGCTGCACGAGGTGCAAGGGTTGGCGCAATTGCGCGACTACTTCGGCGAGCTGTACGCCAACGTCAGCGAACTGCGTTTCGATTTTCATGGTTTTGACCAGATCGGCGACTGCGAAGGCTACCTGCGTTGGGTCATGAGTTATCGCCATCCGCGCCTGGCGGGTGGCCGTGTGATTCGTGTCAGCGGCTGCTCGCACCTGCTTTGGCATGACAAGGTTTATCGCCATCGGGATTATTTCGATGCCGGGGCGCTGCTGTATGAACACTTGCCAGTATTGGGCCGGGTCATCGCCTGGCTGAAAAGGAGAATGGGATGAGTCGTACACCTCCACGGCGCTATTGGTTGACCGGGGCCAGCAGTGGCATCGGCGCGGCGCTGGCTGAAGAGATCCTGAAAACCGGTGCGCACCTGGCGGTCAGTTCCCGTCAGATCGCCCCGCTCAAGGTCTTGTCGCAACGCTATCCGGGGCAAGTTTTGGTGGTGCCGGGGGACCTGACCAACAGCCAGACGGTGCGCGAAATCGGCGAGCAGATCGCCACGGATTGGGGTTCACTGGATTCAGTGATTCTCAACGCCGGCACCTGCGAGTACGTCGATGCCAAGCAGTTCGACGCCTCGATCATCGAGCATGTGGTGCGCACCAACCTGCTCGCCAGCAGCTACTGCATCGAGGCCGCCTTGCCCCTGTTGCGCAAAGGCACCGCGCCGCACCTGGTCGGCATGGCCAGTTCGGTCACCTACCTTCCGCTGCCACGGGCCGAAGCCTACGGCGCCTCGAAGGCCGGATTGCGTTACCTGTTCGAATCGCTGCGCATCGATCTCGCCGACGAAGGCATTGAAGTCACAGTCATCAGCCCCGGTTTTGTGGAAACACCGCTGACCGCCAAAAACGATTTCCCCATGCCTTTGAGCTGGCCTGTGGATAAAGCCGCGCGGCACATCTTCGCCAAGCTCAAAGATCGGCCATTGGAAATCGCCTTCCCGGCGCTGTTCATGGCCGCGCTGTGGCCGCTGTCGAAACTGCCGGCACGCGTGCAACTGGCCATCGGCAAACGCATGGTGCGCAAGTCGCCTCCGCTGACGGATCCGACATGAAAATTGCCATCGTCGGCAGCGGCATCGCCGGGCTTACCTGCGCTTACCTGCTTAATCGCCGCCATGAAGTCACGGTGTTCGAGGCGGGCGACTGGGTCGGTGGCCACACGCACACCGTGCCGGTGACCGTCGATGGCCGTCAATATGCCGTGGACACCGGCTTCATCGTGTTCAATGACTGGACCTACCCGAACTTTATCCGCCTCCTCGGCCAGCTTGGCGTGGCGTTCAAACCGACGGAAATGAGTTTCTCGGTGACCGACCCGGACACCGGCCTGGAATACAACGGCAACAACCTCAACAGCCTCTTCGCCCAGCGCAGCAATCTGTTGTCACCGGGGTTCTGGGGCATGTTGCGCGACATCCTGCGCTTCAACAAAGAAGCCCAGCGCGACCTCGTCGAACTGCGCATTGCCGCCGACACCACCCTCGACGAATACCTCAAGGCCGGCGGCTACGGCGAACGTTTCATCCTGCATTACATCGTGCCGATGGGTTCGGCGATCTGGTCGATGCCGATGGCGGAAATGCTCAACTTCCCCCTGCAGTTTTTTGTGCGGTTCTTCAAGAATCACGGGCTGTTGTCAGTCAGTGATCGGCCGCAATGGCAAGTCATCGAAGGCGGCTCGAGTGCTTACATCGCACCACTGACGGCCGCGTTCAAGGACAGGATTCGGCTCAATTGTCCGGTCACCCGGGTTGATCGCGATGTGCATGGCGTAGTTATCCACAGCCCGGCAGGCCTTGAGCATTTCGATCGGGTGGTGTTCGCCTGTCACAGCGACCAGGCGCTGAAACTGCTGGCGGTGCCCAGCGATGCCGAACGCGCGATCCTCGGTGCGCTGCCCTATGCCGACAACGAAGTGGTGCTACACACCGATACCCGTTTGCTGCCGACGCGCAAACTGGCCTGGGCCAGTTGGAACTATCGGCTCAGCGGCGCCGGCCATACTCACGCCGCCGTCACCTACGACATGAACATTCTGCAGGGCATTCAGAGCGACACCACGTTCTGCGTCAGCCTCAATCAGAGTGCCGGCATCAGCCCCGACAAAGTACTCGCCCGCTACACCTACGCCCACCCGCAGTTCAGCCTCGCGGCCGTGACCGCGCAGCAGCGCTGGGGCGAACTGGATGGCGCGCAGCACACACATTATTGCGGCGCCTATTGGGCCAACGGTTTCCATGAGGACGGTGTGGTCAGCGCCTTGCGCGTGGCCGCCGCGTTCGGGGAAAGCTTATGAACAGCGCCCTGTATAGCGGCTGGATCGGCCATCGGCGTTTTTCGCCGCGCCGCCATGAATTCCGTTACCGGATCGGCTTGCTCTACCTCGATCTCAGCGAACAGGACGCCGTGCTTGCACTGTCGCCGCTGGCCGGACGCAGTCGCTTTGCGCCGTTTTCATTTCGCGAGACTGACTACCTGAAGACCTTTACCGGCCGTGGCATACGCCTGATCGATGCCGTACGCCAGCAGGTCGGCATCGCCATCGGCCACGAACCGCAAGGCTCGATCTGCCTGCTGACCCAGGCGCGCAGTTGGGGGCTGTCGTTCAACCCGGTGAGTTTCTTTTACTGCCATGAGGCGGACGGGCAACTGGCGGCGATCGTCTGTGAAGTCACCAACACGCCGTGGGGCGAGCGCTATCACTATGTGTTGCCGGCGCGCCCGCCGGTCAATCTGCAGGATTTCCATCAGCATTTTGCCGTGGCCAAAGCCTTTCACGTTTCGCCGTTTCTGCCGCGCGATCTCGAATACCGCATGAGCTTCAGCCCCGCCGCGCAAAAACTCGGCGTGCACATGGCTGACTGGCAGGGCGAGCACAAACTGTTCGACGCGACGCTCAATCTGCAACGCGAAAGCCTCGACCGGCGCAGCCTGCATCGTTACCTGCGGCGCTTTCCGTGGATGACCGCGAAAACCGCCCTGGCCATTTACTGGCAAGCGCTGCGACTGCTGCTCAAACGCGCACCGATTTTTGCTCATCAGACTGCCGACGGCAGTTTTCAAACCGCCACCGTGCCTCCCAAGGAGCACCGCCATGAAATCCTCTAGTCTGTCGGTCAGTCGGCTCAGCACCAACGGTTTGACCGGGTCGCTGCTGCGCCGTGGCGTGCTGCGCCAATTGGCTCAGTTGAAAAACGGCCAACTGTTGGTGGTCGAGGACGGCGAACGCCTGATGTTCGGTACCCCGGGCAGTGCTTTGCTCGGGGAAATCCATGTGCTCGATCCGGCCGTCTGGGGCATGGTTGCCGGGAACGGTTCGATTGGTGCCGGCGAGGCCTTTATCCACGGCTATTGGAGTTCGCCGGATCTGACGGCCGTCGTCCGCGTGTTCGTCAGCAACCTCGACGTGCTCGATGCCATGGAGGGTGGTCTGGCCCGCCTCAGCCGGCCGTTGGTGCAAGGTCTGCACTGGCTCAACCGCAACACGCGCAAGGGTTCGCAGAAGAACATCGCCGCGCACTACGACCTTGGCAACGATCTGTTCGAGCAGTTTCTCGACCCGACCATGATGTATTCGGCGGCGCAGTTCCTGACCCCGGAAGACAGCCTCGAACAGGCACAACTGAACAAACTGGAGCGGATCTGTCAGAAGCTCGCGCTGCAACCCAGCGACCATTTGCTGGAGATCGGCACCGGCTGGGGCAGTATGGCGCTGTATGCCGCGCAACATTACGGCTGCCGCGTAACCACCACGACCCTGTCGAAAGAGCAGTACGCGTTTACCGCGCAACGCATCGAACAACTGGGTTTACAGGATCGCGTCACGCTGTTGCTCAAGGACTACCGCGACCTGACCGGCGAATACGACAAACTGGTGTCGATCGAGATGATCGAAGCCGTCGGCCACCGCTTCCTGCCGACCTACTTCAAACAGTGCGCGCAGTTGCTCAAGAGCAACGGCCTGATGTTGATCCAGGCGATCACCATCCGCGAGCAGCGTTACGAACAGGCCAAGCGCGGCGTCGATTTCATCCAGCGCTACATCTTCCCCGGCGGCGCCCTGCCCTGCGTGCAGAAAATGCTCGAAGTGGTCGGCCGCGACACCGACATGAACCTGTTGCACATGGAAGATTTCGGCCTGCACTACGCCCGCACCCTGCGCCTGTGGCACGAGAACTTTCGCCGCGCCCATGGCCGCTTGAGCGAACTGGGCTATGACGATTATTTCCTGCGGCTGTGGGAGTTTTACCTGTGTTACTGCGAGGGCGGTTTCCTCGAACGCACCATCGGCACCGCGCAGTTGCTATTGGCCAAACCCGCCGCCATGACTGCGCCGCTGCTCGGACGCTTCGATGCTTGAGCGTGTCGCCAATGCCGTACTGTTCCAGATCGGCTGGCTGACCTGCGTGCTCGGCGGCAACAGCCTGTGGTTGCTGGTCGCGCTGGCGGTGCTGGTGATCCATCTGTGCTGGATCAGCAGTTGGGCGGCTGAGGGGCGTTTGATCCTCAGCGTGGTGATTGTCGGCACCGCTGTCGACAGTGTGTTGCGTGGTGCCGGGGTGTTCGCGTTTCAGGATCAGTCGCCGCTAATTCCGTTGTGGCTGATGTTGCTCTGGGCATTGTTGGCGACCACCTTGCGCCATTGCCTGGCCTGGAGCGCGCGGCCCTGGTGGCTGGCGAGCTTACTCGGCGCTGTCGGCGGCGCGCTGTCGTATTACGCTGGCGGGCGCCTGGCCGGGGTGCAATTTCCCTATGGCGAACTGCCGACACTGATCGGCATCGGCCTGCTCTGGGCGTTGTTGTTTCCGTTGCTGCATGGGATGGCTCGGCGGCTGGCGCACTGAGCGTCTGTCAGACCGTTCACACGCGTATCGGTCACTGCCTTACACTGCCGACCATGAAGACCATTCCCCACCAACAAATCACTGAACCGGCGGTCACTTGCTCGACCTGCGCGGCGTGTTGTTGCCAGCTCGAAGTGATGCTGATCACCGACACTGGCGTGCCTGATCGCTTTATCGATACTGATGAATGGGGCGGCGAAGTGATGCTGCGTCTGGATGACGGCTGGTGCGCGGCGCTGGATCGCGACACGATGATGTGCACGATTTACGAAAAGCGTCCGCTGATTTGCCGCGAGTTCGAGATGGGCGCGCCGGAGTGCATTGAAGAACGCAAAGGCATCACGACTGCCTACCGCTGATCACAAGAACACCCCAAAACAAATGTAGGAATGAGCCTGTTCGCGATAGCGGTCTTTCATTCAACATCTTCGTTGAACATGAAACAGCTTTCGCGAGCAGGCTCGCTCCCACAGGGGTCAAGCGTTTAGCCGTTAGAGCGGCATCGTGTAATGCAGCGAGTAACTTTCTACCCCGTCGTTGTCGCTGGCCAGACCGGCGTTGGAATAGTGCGTCGCACGAATCCCGACTTCATGTCCGCCATTGAAACGCAGACCAAAACCGAAGCGGTCTTCGAACTGGAAAGAGCCGCCGAGATTGTTCGATTCGTACTTGGAATTGGAGAAAGCCGCGACACCAATCCCCGCCTCCACATACGGTTTGACCGATTGACCGGCAAACTCGTAAACAAATACCGGCGAGAACGACAGACTGTTGTTACTGGAGGTCTTGTCGCCTTCCCAGTAGGTGTAAGCCCCGCTCCAGTAACCGGTCAGACGACCGACATCACTTTGCAGCCAGCTCTTGTCCCAGTCGAAATTCATGCCCAGGCGGTACGTCATGGTCGAGTCGCTGGTGGCCCCCACCGCAAACTCAACACCTGCCGCTTGTGCAGTAATACTTTGCCCCATCAGTGCGGCCGCAATCGCGGCCAAGCAGAATAGTCGCTTCACGTTGAAACTTCCTTTTCCGGAACGATCGTTTGGTTTTCTAGATAACTCTTCGCTATAGAAGCTGGCGCCTGCTTAGAAGTTCAGCTGATTTTTTAGTTATTTCACAATTTTTTTACAAGTCGAAGTTTTGCACTTCGCCAGCGTTTTGTCCGAGCAGTGGCAGGATGTTTTTGAAGTACTCAGGATCGGCGCTGGTCCAGAATCTGACCGGTTGGTTCGGGCCGACAGCGAGCAAATCGCGCTCCGCCAAAAGCCGCTGAAGTTGCCGCGCCACAGCAGCGCCAGTATCGATCAGGCTAATGTCCGCGGGGATCATCGACTTGAGCATCGGCTTGAGAAAGGGATAGTGGGTGCAGCCCAAAATGATCGTGTCGCAACCGCTGGCCAACAGTGGCTCGACATACCCTTGCAGCAACTGGCGCAACTCGGCGCTGTGCAGATCGCCGCTTTCAATCAGCTCGACCAGACCGGGACATGGCTGAGTAATCACGCGCACGTCGGTGGCAAAGCGATCAAGCAGTGCGGCGAACTTGGCGCTCTGCAACGTGCCGGTGGTGGCGAGCACGCCGACCACTCCGCTGCGGGTCGCGGCAGCGGCAGGTTTGACCGCAGGCTCCATGCCGACAAGCGGCCAGTCAGGGAAATCACGGCGTAGATCGGCGACACCCGCGACCGTCGCGGTATTGCACGCGATGACCAAGGCCTTGGCGCCTTGCTCGCGGAAAAACCCGGCCATCACGCTGCAACGCTGACGGATGAAATCCGGGGTTTTCTCACCGTAGGGAATGTGCCCGCAATCGGCGACATAGAGCAACGTTTCATTGGGTAGCAAACGCTGGATTTCCGCCAGCACCGACAAGCCGCCGACACCGGAGTCGAACACGCCGATCGGCGCTTCACGCATGGCGCGGACCACAGACGCTGCAGCCTGGGTCACGCTTGACGCGCAACTCACGGAAACGCGAACCGAGGGCATCGATCAACAGCAAACGGCCCACCAGCGGCTCACCGAAACCGACCAAGACCTTCAAGGCTTCCAGTGCTTGCAGGCTGCCGACCAGACCGACCAGCGGCCCGACCACACCGGCTTCGCTGCAAGTCAGTTCGGCTTCGCTGCCGTGCCCGTATAAACAGTGGTAACACGGACTCTCGGCACGACGCGGGTCGAACACCGACAACTGCCCTTCCAGCCGAATCGCCGCGCCGCTGACCAAAGGTTTGCACGCCGCCACACACGCAGCATTGACCGCTTCGCGGGTGGAAAAATTATCGGAACAGTCGAGCACCAGATCCACCGCCGCCACAGCAGCAGAGAGAGAATCCTCGTCCAGTGCCTGACGATGAGCGATCAGTTGGATCTCAGGATTGATCGCGCCCAGACGCTTGAGCGCCGAGTCGACCTTGCTCATGCCGACGCTGTCGGTGTCATGAATGATCTGGCGTTGCAGGTTGGTCAGATCGACCGTATCGAAATCCGCCAGGTGCAGCTCACCGACACCCGCCGCCGCGAGATACAACGCCACCGGAGCGCCGAGACCGCCGAGGCCGACGATCAACACGCGACTGCCCTTGAGCTTCAGTTGCCCGTCGATGTCGATGTGTTGCAGCAGAATCTGCCGGCTGTAGCGCAGCAATTCCTGATCATTCAGCACGGCAGGCGCCCCAGACTGATGCGTTGATGGCCGCCCAGATCAGTGCGGCTGTGGACTTCTTCAAAACCGCGCGTGAGCAGCAGATCGCGCACGGCTTCGGCTTGATCATAGCCGTGTTCGAGCATCAGCCAGCCAGCCGCCTCCAGATGTTCCGGAGCCTGCGCGACGATCAAACGCAGATCGTCGAGTCCATCCTCACCGGCAACCAGCGCACTGGCCGGTTCGAAGCGCACATCGCCCTCGACCAGATGCGGATCGGCCGCAGCGATGTACGGCGGATTGCTGATGATCAACTGGAAACGCTGACCTTCCAGCGCGCTGAACCAATGACTGCTCAGCACCGTGGCGTTGTTCAAATGCAGACGCTGACGATTGCGTTCGGCAAGTGCGACAGCTTCCAGCACACGATCCACGGCAGTGACTTTCCACGCTGGGCGTTCGCTGGCCAAGGCCAACGCAATTGCGCCACTGCCAGTGCCGAGGTCGAGCACTTTGGCCGGCGTCGCGGGGAGCAACTCCAGCGCCGCTTCCACCAGCAATTCAGTGTCAGGACGCGGGATCAGCGTGTGCGGCGCGACTTCAAGATCGAGTTTCCAGAAACCCTGCTGCCCGAGAATATAAGCCACCGGCTCACCGCTACGGCGGCGTTGCAAGTACTCGGCAAAAGTCAGTGCTGCTTCACTCGGCACGATGCGCTCGGGCCAGGTGTGCAGAAAACTGCGCGATTTGCCCAGTGCAGCGGCAAGGAGCAACTCGGCATCCAGACGCGCAGTCGGTGAATCCGGCAATTCAGCGGCACGCAACAGGCTGGCAATGATGGTCATTTATTCACCTATCGCTGCGAGTTGGTCAGCCTGGTATTCGGCCAGCAATGGCTCGATCACCGCTTCAACGCCACCGG
This sequence comes from Pseudomonas sp. 3B-A001-10F, assembly GCF_056313565.1. Taxonomy (NCBI): domain Bacteria; kingdom Pseudomonadati; phylum Pseudomonadota; class Gammaproteobacteria; order Pseudomonadales; family Pseudomonadaceae; genus Pseudomonas; species Pseudomonas sp. 3B-A001-10F. Next base: position 50,401 of record NZ_JBQYFW010000029.1, on the reverse strand, counting down.
CAAGAATTTCGTCAAGGGAGTACAGGGTCAGGTTGACGCGATGGTCAGTGACCCGGCCCTGAGCAAAGTTGTAGGTACGAATTCGCTCGGAACGGTCGCCCGAGCCAACCAGCAATTTACGCTCGCTGGCGATCGCGTTGGCCGCCGCTGCGGTTTGCTGATCGTTGAGTTTGGCCGACAGCCAGGCCATCGCCCGAGCGCGGTTCTTGTGCTGGGAACGTTCTTCCTGACACTCGACGACGGTGCCGGTCGGTATGTGCGTGATGCGGATCGCCGAGTCGGTGGTGTTAACGTGCTGACCGCCGGCCCCGGAGGAGCGGAACGTATCGACGCGCAAATCCGCCGGGTTGATCTCGATGGCTTCGCGCTCGTCCGGCTCGGGCAATACCGCCACGGTGCAGGCCGAGGTGTGGATACGGCCCTGGGATTCGGTGGCGGGTACACGCTGTACGCGGTGCGCGCCGGATTCGAATTTCAGCTTGCCGTAAACGTTGTCGCCTTCGATGCGGGCGATGACTTCTTTATAGCCACCGTGTTCGCCTTCGTTTTCCGACAGGATCTCGACACGCCAGCCGCGACGCTCGGCGTAACGCGAGTACATGCGGAACAGGTCGCCGGAGAAGATCGCGGCCTCGTCGCCACCGGTGCCGGCACGGATTTCGAGAAAGACGTTACGGCCGTCGTTGGGATCCTTGGGCAGCAACATGCGTTGCAGGTCGGCTTCCAAGGTGATCAGCAATTCCTTGGCTTCGCGGACTTCTTCCACGGCCATTTCACGCATGTCCGGGTCGCTGTCCTTGAGCAGCGCCTGTGCGCCTTCAAGATCGCTTTGTACGCTGAGCAGCTTTTTATAGCCTTGTACCACCGGCTCAAGTTCGGCGTATTCCTTGGAATAAGCACGGAATTTGGCCTGATCGGCAATGACTTCGCCGTCGCCGAGCAGCGCGGTCAGTTCCTCGAAACGGTCCTGGAGGACATCCAGCTTGTTGAGCAGTGACGCTTTCATTGCGGTTTTTTATCCGAAAAGCTATCCGGTGAGCCCTCAAGGGCAAAGAGTTCCTGGGCCATGGCCAGCGCATCGAGGCGGCCTTCGGCAGAAAGCTTTTTCAGTTGCACACTGGGCGCATGCAACAGTTTATTGGTCAGGCCACGGGCCAGTTGCCCGAGCACGTCTTCGGCGTTGCCGCCATTGGCCAGCAGGCGCAGGGCTTTTTGCAGCTCCTCGTCGCGCAGGCGTTCGCTTTGTTGACGATAGGCCTTGAGCACGTCGACCGCCGCCAGTTCGCGCAGGCGCACCATGAAATCGTCAGCGCCGACCGAGACCATCTCTTCGGCGGCTTGCGCTGCGCCTTGGCGGCTCTTGAGGTTTTCGGCGACCACTTCGTGGAGATCGTCAACGCTGTAGAGGTAAACGTCGTCCAACTCGCCGACTTCCGGCTCGATATCCCGGGGAACGGCGATGTCGACCATAAAGATCGGTTTGTGCTTGCGCAGTTTCAATGCGCTTTCCACCGCGCCCTTGCCAAGAATCGGCAACTGACTGGCGGTTGAACTGATGACGATATCGCTGCGCACCAGTTCGGCCGGGATGTCCGAGAGCAACACCGCGTGAGCACCGAACTGCTCGGCCAGCAGACTGGCCCGTTCCAGCGTGCGGTTGGCAACGACGATGCGCTTGACCCCCAGCTCGTGCAAATGGCGGGCGACCAAAGTGATGGTCTCGCCGGCGCCGATCAACAGAGCCTGACTGCGCTGCAAATCACTGAAAATCTGCTTGGCCAGGCTGACGGCGGCAAACGCCACCGATACCGGATTTTCACCGATGGCGGTGTCGGTGCGTACCTGTTTGGCGGCATTGAAGGTTGCCTGAAACAGCCGCCCCAGCAGCGGCCCGATGGTGCCGGCCTCGCGGGCCACGGCGTAGGCCGATTTCATTTGACCGAGAATTTGCGGCTCGCCCAGCACCAGCGAGTCGAGCCCGGAGGCGACGCGCATCATGTGACGAACTGCCGCATCATCTTCATGCACATAAGCACTCGCGCGCAGCTCATCGAGGCTTAAATGGTGATAGTCGGCCAGCCAGCGCAGCACGATATCGGCCGAAAGCTGATCCTGTTCTATATAAAGCTCACTGCGATTGCAGGTGGAGAGGATCGCAGCTTCGCGGCTGTCGGTCAGTCGGCAGAGCTGCTGCAAGGCCTCCACCAGCTGTTCAGGAGTAAAAGCCACGCGCTCGCGGACGTCTACTGAAGCAGTCTTGTGGTTGATACCGAGTGCAAGGAAGGCCATTCAAGGTCGCTGATGGTGACGTGAAGCCGGCAATTGTCCTACTTCGAAAGATTCAGAACAACTACCGCTGACTATTGTCCCAATCGTCAGCCCCTATAATGGGCACAATTGAGTCTCGGTTATGTTTGGCCGAAGGCTTGTGTCATGATGATCCGACCGCAGGTTAGTCGTCCTCTTCCTATATGAATAGATCTTCCGCGTTGCTCCTCGCTTTTGTCTTCCTCAGCGGCTGCCAGGCCTTGGCGCCCGTTTCGCCGGACGGTACGCCGTCGGTCGAAGACACCACGCCTGCGCCTGAAAAGCCCAAGGTTTACAGCTCGTTCAGCGAGGAAACCGTTTTCAGCCTGTTGAGCGCCGAACTCGCCGGCCAGCGCAATCGTTTCGACATTGCCCTGGATAACTACGTGACCCAGGCCATCAACACCCAGGATCCGGGCGTCTCCGAGCGTGCGTTCCGTATCGCCGAATATCTGGGCGCTGATCAACCGGCCCTCGATACCGCGCTGATCTGGGCGAAAAACGCCCCGGACGACCTCGAAGCGCAACGCGCCGCCGCCGTGCAACTGGCGCGCGCCGGGCGTTATGACGACTCGATGGTCTATATGGAGAAAGTCCTGCAGGGCAAGGGCGATACCCATTTCGACTTCCTCGCGCTGTCGGCCGCCGATACCGATCAGGAAACCCGTAACGGCCTGATGAAAAGTTTCGACCGTTTGTTGCAGCGCCATCCGAACAACAGCCAGCTGATTTTCGGCAAGGCCCTGTTGTTGCAACAGGACGGCGACAACAAAGCCGCTCTGGCATTGCTCGAAGACCACCCGCCGGAAGAAGGCGAGATCGCCCCGATTCTGCTGCGCGCGCGCCTGCTGCAATTGCTGAACCGTGGCGACGAAGCCCTGCCCCTGCTGCAAAAAAGCATCAAGAAGTACCCGGACGACAAACGCCTGCGCCTGACTTACGCGCGCATGCTGGTTGAGCAAGACCGCATGGACGACGCCAAGGCCGAGTTTTCCAGTCTGGTTCAGCAATACCCGGAAGACGACGAACTGCGTTACTCGCTGGCTCTGGTCTGCCTGGAAGCCAAGGCCTGGGACGAGGCCAAGGGTTATCTGGAAGATTTGATCGCCCGCGAAAGTCACGTCGATTCGGCGCACCTGAACCTCGGTCGCATCGCTGAAGAGCGCAACGACCCGCAAGGTGCCCTTATCGAATACGCCCAGGTTGGCCCGGGCAATGATTATCTGCCGGCGCAATTGCGTCAGGCCGATATTCTGATGAACAACGGCAAGACCGCTGAAGCGCAGAGCAAACTCGCCGCCCAGCGCGACGAGCAACCGGATTACGCGATTCAGCTCTATCTGATCGAATCGGAAACCCTGTCGGCCAACAAACAGGACGACAAGGCCTGGAAAGTATTGCAACACGCCTTGCAGCAATACCCGGACGACCTGAATCTGCTCTACACCCGGGCGATGCTCGCGGAAAAACGCAATGACCTGGCGCAGATGGAAAAAGACCTGCGCCTGATCATCAAGCGCGATCCGGACAACGCCATGGCGCTTAACGCGCTCGGCTACACCTTGTCCGACCGCACCACACGCTACGCTGAAGCGAAAGCGCTGATCGAGCAGGCGCACCAGATCAATCCGGAAGACCCAGCCGTACTCGACAGCCTCGGCTGGGTGAATTACCGCATGGGCAATCTGGATGACGCCGAGAAATATCTGCGTCAGGCGCTGGAGCGCTTCCCTGATCACGAAGTCGCTGCGCACCTCGGTGAAGTGTTGTGGACCAAGGGCAACCAGCGTGAAGCCAAACAAATCTGGGGCAAATTCCTCAAGGATCAGCCCGACAGCACCATTCTGCGCAGCACCATCAAGCGCCTGACCGGATCCGAGACTCTTTAACCCATGTTTTTGCGCCACGTTATTGTTTTCAGCTTCATCGCCCTGCTCGCCGGCTGCTCGGGTTTTGGTACCCGCGAATCGGTCGAGGGCCACGGCAGTCCGGCTCAATGGGCCGCTAACAAACAACAGCTGACCGGCCTTGATGGCTGGCAGATCGACGGCAAGATTGGCATCCGCGCACCGAAAGATTCCGGTAGCGGCACGCTGTTCTGGCTGCAACGTCAGGATTACTACGACATTCGTTTGTCCGGCCCGCTGGGTCGTGGCGCCGCACGCCTGACTGGGCGTCCAGGCAAAGTGTCGCTGGAAGTCGCCAATCAGGGGCGGTACGAATCGCAGTCCCCTGAAGCCCTGCTCGAAGAACAGCTTGGCTGGAAACTGCCGGTGTCGAATCTGGCCTGGTGGGTGCGTGGCCTGCCCGCTCCAGACAGCAAAAGTCGCCTGAACCTGGACGCCGACAGCCGTCTGGCCAACCTGGAACAGGATGGCTGGAAGGTCGAATACACCGCTTACACCGAACAAAACGGTTACTGGTTGCCCGAGCGCATCAAACTGCACGGCACTGACCTCGACGTGACGCTGGTGATCAAGACCTGGCAACCGCGCAAGTTGGGGCAGTAACCCATGACCGCTGCACGCCTGACCCTGCCGTCGCCGGCCAAACTCAACCTGATGCTGCACATTCTCGGTCGCCGTGAAGACGGCTATCACGAATTGCAGACGCTGTTTCAGTTTGTCGATTACGGCGATGAAATCACTTTTGCCGTGCGTGATGACGGTGTGATTCAACTGCACACCGAGTTCGCCGGCGTGCCGCATGACAGCAACCTGATCGTGCGTGCAGCAAAAATGCTCCAGCAACAGTCCGGTTGCACGCTCGGCATCGATATCTGGATTGATAAAGTCCTGCCCATGGGCGGCGGAATTGGTGGCGGCAGCTCGAACGCGGCGACGACTTTGCTCGGCCTGAATCATTTGTGGCAGTTGGGCTGGGATGAAGATCGCCTGGCCGCACCGGGCCTTTCGCTGGGGGCCGACGTACCGGTTTTCGTCCGTGGCCACGCGGCGTTTGCCGAGGGCGTGGGCGAGAAACTCACCCCCGTGGATCCCGAAGAACCGTGGTATCTGGTGCTCGTGCCGCAAGTCTCTGTAAGTACGGCAGAAATTTTTTCCGATCCTTTGTTGACACGTAACACGCCGCCCATTAAAGTGCGCCCCGTTCCCGAGGGAAACAGTCGAAATGACTGCTTGCCGGTGGTTGCAAGGCGTTATCCAGAAGTACGTAACGCATTGGATTTGTTAGGTAAATTTACCGAAGCAAAACTCACCGGAACTGGAAGTTGTGTGTTTGGGGGCTTCCCAAGCAAAGCTGAAGCTGATAAAGTCTCGGCCCTTCTGACAGAGACCCTTACAGGGTTTGTAGCCAAAGGCAGCAACGTTTCGATGTTGCACCGCAAGCTGCAAAGTCTGCTCTAAAGGAACCAAGTGCACGGCACTTGATGCAACAGATACAGGGGCGTCGCCAAGCGGTAAGGCAGCAGGTTTTGATCCTGCCATGCGTTGGTTCGAATCCAGCCGCCCCTGCCATTTTCTATACTCATCCAGGTTACCCTCAGCCTCTAGGTACTGCGCGTGTCCAAGATGATGGTCTTTACGGGGAATGCTAACCCCGATCTGGCTCGGCGTGTTGTACGTCAGCTGCATATCCCTCTCGGTGACATCTCTGTCGGTAAGTTCTCCGACGGCGAAATTACTGCCGAGATCAATGAAAACGTTCGCGGTAAAGACGTTTTCATTATTCAGCCGACTTGCGCCCCGACCAACGATAACCTGATGGAACTGGTAGTGATGGCTGATGCCTTCCGCCGCTCCTCGGCTACTCGTATCACTGCTGTTATTCCTTATTTTGGTTATGCCCGTCAGGATCGCCGTCCGCGTTCCGCACGTGTGGCTATCAGCGCGAAAGTCGTTGCTGACATGCTCACCGTAGTCGGCATCGACCGTGTTCTCACGGTTGATCTGCATGCTGACCAGATTCAGGGTTTCTTCGATATTCCGGTAGATAACATCTACGGCTCCCCGGTTCTGGTGGATGACATTGAAGATCAGCGCTTCGAAAACCTGATGATCGTGTCCCCGGACATTGGCGGCGTCGTGCGTGCACGTGCTGTTGCCAAATCCCTGGGCGTGGACCTCGGGATCATCGACAAACGCCGTGAGAAAGCCAATCACTCTGAAGTGATGCATATCATCGGTGATGTCGAAGGGCGTACCTGCATTCTGGTCGATGACATGGTCGATACCGCCGGCACTCTGTGCCACGCGGCCAAGGCCCTGAAAGAGCATGGCGCAGCCAAGGTCTTTGCCTACTGCACACACCCTGTGCTGTCGGGTCGGGCCATCGAGAATATCGAAAATTCCGTGCTGGACGAGCTGGTGGTGACTAACACCATCCCGCTGTCCGCTGCAGCACAAGCCTGTGCACGTATCCGTCAACTGGATATCGCACCGGTTGTTGCCGAAGCGGTTCGCCGCATCAGCAATGAAGAATCGATCAGCGCGATGTTCCGTTAAGGGCCCTGCCCTTCTCGAAATGTCTCGTTGACGAAAAGCGCCCCGCCCCGGCATTCCTGCCGGGGCGGGGCTTTTTTGCCCATACCGTGTTCGGCGCTGGTCGCAAACGCCACTCGGTCATGGCTATTTTGGAGATACAAAATGAACGATTTTACTCTGAATGCTGAAGTGCGTTCCGACCTGGGGAAAGGTGCGAGCCGCCGCCTGCGTCGTCTCGCCGCTCTGGTTCCAGCTGTTGTTTACGGTGGCGAAAAAGCCCCTGAATCCATCAGCATGCTGGCCAAAGAAGTTGCCAAACTGCTCGAAAACGAAGCTGCCTACAGCCACGTTATCGAACTGAACGTTGGCGGCAAAAAGCAGAACGTCATCATCAAAGCTCTGCAACGTCACCCGTCCAAGGGTCACGTTCTGCACGCTGACTTCGTACGCGTCGTAGCCGGTCAGAAACTGACCGCTATCGTGCCTGTGCACTTTGTTGGTGAAGAAGCTCCGATCAAGAAAGGCGGCGAGATCTCGCACGTCCTGAACGAAATCGAAGTAACTTGCCTGCCGAAAGATCTGCCTGAGTTCATCGAAGTCGACCTGTCGGCTCTGGAAATCGGCGCAATCGTCCACCTGTCCGACATCAAAGCCCCTAAAGGCGTTGAGTTCGTTGCACTGGCTCACGGTGACGACAAAGCTGTTGCAAACGTACACGCTCCACGCGTTGCTCCAGAAGCTACCGAAGAAGGCGCAGCAGAGTAATTCACTCTGTTTAGCCTGAGTGAGCAAGTAACATCGCGGACTGGAACGTAGCGAGAAAGCGGGCGAGAACGCGGAGTTTACATCCATGGTAAATGAGCATTTTTCGTCCACTTTCGCCGCTTTTCCTGATCACGGCGATGTTACTCACCACTCAAAGGAAGGGCCCCTATCGTGACTGCCATCAAACTGATCGTTGGCCTGGGAAATCCAGGCGCCGAATACGACCAGACCCGGCATAACGCAGGGGCCCTTTTTGTTGAGCGCATCGCCCACGCACAGAATGTGAATCTTGTGGCCGATCGCAAATATTTTGGCCTGACCGGGCGCTATTCGCATCAGGGTCAGGATGTTCGTCTGCTGATCCCCACCACTTACATGAACCGCAGCGGCCAGGCCGTGGCGGCACTCGCCGGTTTCTTCCGCATCAAGCCTGAAGAAATTCTGGTGGCGCATGACGAACTCGACTTGCCTCCGGGCGTTGCCAAGCTCAAGCAGGGCGGCGGCCATGGCGGTCACAACGGGTTGCGCGACATCATTGCGCAACTGGGTAATCAGAATACGTTCTACCGCCTGCGGCTTGGCATTGGCCACCCGGGCGTCGCCAGTATGGTTTCAAATTTCGTCCTGGGTCGTGCGCCACGCGCCGAACAGGAAAAACTCGATGCCAGCATCGACTTTGCCCTCGGCGTGCTGCCGGATATCCTCGCCGGTGAATGGAACCGCGCGATGAAAAACCTGCACAGCCAGAAGGCCTGACTCTACTCCGAGGGGAAACACCATGGGATTCAATTGCGGCATCGTCGGCCTGCCTAACGTCGGCAAGTCCACCCTGTTCAACGCCCTGACCAAATCCGGTATCGCGGCCGAGAACTTCCCCTTCTGCACCATCGAGCCGAACAGCGGCATCGTGCCGATGCCGGATCCGCGTCTGGAAGCACTGGCGGCCATCGTCAATCCGAAGCGCATCCTGCCGACCACCATGGAATTCGTAGACATCGCAGGCCTGGTTGCCGGCGCCTCGAAGGGTGAAGGCCTGGGCAACAAGTTCCTCGCCAACATCCGCGAGACCGACGCCATCGCTCACGTGGTGCGCTGCTTCGAAGACGAAAACGTGATCCACGTTTCCAACAGCGTCGACCCGAAACGCGACATCGAAATCATCGACCTGGAACTGATCTTCGCCGACCTCGACAGCTGCGAGAAGCAACTGCAGAAAGTTGCGCGCAACGCCAAGGGCGGTGACAAGGATGCAGTCGTTCAGAAAGCATTGCTTGAGCAACTGATCGCGCACTTCACCGAAGCCAAACCGGCGCGCAGCCTGATGAAGAACATGAGCGCTGACGAAAAGGCCGTGATCAAGGGCTTCCACCTGCTGACCACCAAACCGGTCATGTACATCGCCAACGTTGCTGAAGACGGTTTCGAGAACAACCCGCACCTGGACGTGGTTCGCGCCATCGCCGAAGAAGAAGGCGCCATGGTCGTTCCGGTCTGCAACAAGATCGAAGCTGAAATCGCCGAGCTCGATGACGGCGAAGAGAAGGACATGTTCCTCGAGGCCCTGGGCCTGGAAGAACCTGGCCTGAACCGCGTGATCCGCGCCGGTTACGAAATGCTGCACCTGCAGACCTACTTCACCGCCGGTGTCGAAGAAGTCCGCGCCTGGACCGTCAAAGTCGGTGCCACCGCACCTCAGGCTGCCGGCGTGATCCACACCGACTTCGAGAAAGGCTTCATCCGTGCCGAAGTCATCGCCTACAACGACTTCATCCAGTACAAGGGCGAAGCCGGCACCAAAGAGGCCGGTAAATGGCGTCTGGAAGGCAAGGATTACATCGTCAAGGACGGCGACGTGATGCACTTCCGCTTCAACGTGTAAGCGTTACGCCCAAGAAAAAGCCGCGTTTGATACGCGGCTTTTTTGTGCCTGAAATTTATGCCTCAACACATTCCCCCTGTAGGAGTGAGCCTGCTCGCGATAGCGTTCTATCAGCTACAGATGTGCTGACTGACACACCGCTATCGCGAGCAGGCTCACTCCTACAATGGGAAATGCGTGAATCAGGCCTTTTTGGTACGCGGCAAGAAGATTGCCAACACGCCAAACAACGGCAGGAAAGAGCAGAGGAAATACACGTACTCGATCCCGTGAATATCCGCCAGATGGCCGAGCAGCGCCGCGCCAATCCCGCCGAAACCAAACATCAGTCCGAAGAAGATTCCGGCAATCATCCCGACATTGCCCGGCACCAGTTCCTGCGCATAAACCACAATCGCCGAGAACGCCGAGGCCAGAATGAAGCCGATCACCACACTGAGAACAGTGGTCCAGAACAGATCGACGTGAGGCATCAGCAACGTGAACGGCGCCACACCGAGGATCGAGAACCAGATCACCGCCTTACGCCCGATCTTGTCGCCGATCGGCCCACCGAAGAACGTCCCCGCCGCCACCGCGCCCAAGAACAGGAACAGGTGCAGTTGCGAACTGGCCACCGACAGGTCGAACTTCTCGATCAGGTAAAAGGTGAAATAGCTGGTCAGGCTGGCCATGTAGAAATACTTGGAGAACACCAACAACCCCAGCACCACCAACGCACTGGTCACCCTGCCCTTCGACAGCCCGTGAGTCGCTGCCTGACCGGCCTTGAGCTTGAACAGGTTCAAGTGATGGGCGTACCAGCGACTGATGCGGTACAGCACGAATAACGCAAACACCGCGAACAGGCCGAACCACGCCACGTTGGCCTGACCGAACGGAATGATGATCGCCGCCGCCAGCAACGGACCGAACGCGGAACCGGCGTTACCGCCGACCTGGAAGGTCGATTGCGCCAGACCAAAGCGTCCGCCCGAAGCCAGCCGCGCAATCCGCGAGGCTTCCGGGTGGAACGTCGATGAACCGATACCGATCAGCGCCGCCGCCAGCAGAATCAACGGGAAACTGCCGACCATCGACATCATCACGATGCCAATCAACGTGCAAATCGAACCGGCCGGCAACAGCCAGGGTTTCGGATGCCGATCGGTGTGATAACCGACCCACGGCTGCAACAAAGATGCGGTCAGCTGAAAGGTCAGAGTAATCAGGCCGACCTGAGTAAAGGTCAGGCCGTAATTGGCCTTGAGCATCGGGTAGATCGACGGCAATACCGACTGGATCAGGTCGTTGATCAAATGCGCCAGCGCCACCGCGCCGATGATACGCATCACCAATGGACTGCTTTGCGGAGCAGCGGGCGCCGAGGCAGCGGCGGTCTGAACGTTGCTGATAGCCATGAAAGTTTCCGGACAGCAGATGGGTGCACGCAGGCAGGTGCGTCAATGTGCCATTTTTCGGTGCGCCAGCGCCATCCCCTTAGCCAGCTAACTAACTGACTGGTCGTCGACTGCAAAGTGATAGCGCAACGCCATGGTCTGAATCTTGCCTTGTTTCATCCCTTGAACGCGGGCGCCTTACAAAGGCGACCGACAATGGGAAGTTTCGCTACAGAGCCGGCCTACAGAGCGGGCGAGAGTGAACTTTCGAGGCCTTTTAGCAGGGCACAACATCAACGTCGCACGACCGCGATGCACGCCATTGGTGCGTGGTGTCCAGAGGAGTCATGGGGCATGCAGGCTTTCCTTTCACCGGGGATCAAATTGCTGGGGCGGTTTGGCTTCGCAGGTAAATTCCAGTTGTTGTTTCTGCTGTTCATTCTGCCGTTGGCCGGCAGCCTGTTGATGATTGGCCAGGACTATCGCGACAAACTCAATCTGATTTCCGGCGAACGTGCCGGCGTGCGTCAGTTGCTCGCGCTGGATGCGCTGGACAACCTGCTCGCCGCCCAACGTGACCGCGCCGCGCGCTGGCGCGCCACGGAAACCAATCGCCAACCGACGCCGGCCACCCTCGCCGCCATGGGCGCATTCGACGCGGTGCAACCGGCGGTTCTGCAAGCCACCACCGATTTAGGCGCTGCGCTGAAAAATGAAGGCGCCGAGGGGGAAACACTCACCCGCTATCAAGCGCTGCAAACCGCGCTCAACGGCCTGGACTCGAAAAGCCTCAGCGGTGTCGGTTGGTGGCCGGACGGCTACGACCGTTTCACCAGCGCCCTCAGCGCCCTGCAAGCGTTGCGCGAGCAGATCGTCATGGACAATCGCCTGACGCTCGCACCGTGGCTGGAAACTTATCTGCTCACGCAGATCTCCACGCAACACGCCCCGGACCTGATCGAACGCGTTGGACGCCTTGCCGCCGTCGGCCAGGCCTCGGTCGTCTCCGGCCAATTCACCCTGCAAAGCCGTTTGCAGTTGCGCGACTTGCGCAGCCGTATCGGCGATGCCCGCGAGCAATTGGTCAAAACCGCCACGCTGCTCGAAGCACGCTTGCCGAAAGATCAGCAGAGCTGGGCCAGCCAATACCACGACAGCCTCAAAAACCTCGACAGCGGTCTGAAGGTGTTGGACGACGGCGTGTTCGGCGGCTCTATCAATCTCAAACCCGAAGAGTTCGAACGCAGCCTCGATGCGCTGCTGACCGACCTAGCCGCACTGCGCCAGCAATCGCTGGTGTCACTGGATCAGCGACTTGACGCTTACCACAGCTCAGCGATCCGCCAGTTCATCATCGTCGCGGCGATCTTCGGCTGCCTGCTGCTCGCGGCGTTGTACCTGTTTGTCTGCCTGCAAGCCTCGATCCGCCGCAGCGCCAGCGGCATCACCCTGCTCGCCGAAGCCCTGCGCGATGGCAACCTCAGTCTCCAAGTACCGGTGGAGGGCCGCGATGAGCTGGCAGCGATCAGCACCGCACTCAACGTTGCCGTGGTGCAACTGCGGGCGAGCATGCTCGGTGTCGATCACGAAACCTCGCAACTGAGCCATGCCGTGCGCAGCCTCAACGAACACTCCAGCGGCGCTCTCGGCGAAGTCGAGGCGCAGCAGTTGCAGATCAGCCAGATCGCCGCAGCTGCCACGCAGTTGGCCGCAACGTCGCAAGGCGTGGCGCAGAGTTGCGAGCAGGCCTCTGGCAGCGCCCAACACACCCGGCGCATCGCCGCCGACAGCAGCCGCGACAGCCAGCGCACCACCGCGAGTATTCAACAGCTCAATCAGCGTTTGAATGAAACGGCCGCGGCGTTGGGCCGGGTCAGCGAGCAAGGCCAGCAGATTCAATTGGTCGTCGACACGATTCGCGGTGTCGCCGAACAGACCAACCTGCTGGCGCTTAACGCAGCCATCGAAGCGGCACGCGCGGGAGAGCAGGGTCGCGGCTTTGCCGTAGTAGCCGACGAGGTGCGCAGCCTGTCGCAACGCACGCAGTCGTCCACCGCGCAAATCGCCGGCACGGTCGACAGCCTGCGCGCGACGGTCAACGAAGCCGTGAGTTTGATGGAAGCCGCGTGCGGTCAGGCGCAAACCGATGCCGATTCGGTCACCGGTCTCGGTGAGCGTTTAGGAGAAATCGCCAGCGCCGTACAGAGCGTCACCGACACGTTGGCGCAGATCGCCACGGCGGTTGAGGAACAGGCGAGCACCGCCGACGAAGTCAGCGGCAATATCCAGCAGGTCGATCAGGCGGCCGTGCGTCTGCTCGAAGGCGCACGCGCGGTGAATCTTGCCGCAGACACCCTGAGCCAGGGTAGCAAAGCGCTGAGTGACAACACCGCACGCTTCCGCCTCAGTTGATCACAGCCTCGGGGAAGTCCGCTTCCAGTTCAGCCTTGAGCCATTGAATAAACCACGCCACATCCGCCGAGAGTTCGGCGGACGGCGTCAGCACCCGATAACTCTCAAGCTTCACCTGAGCGTCGACCGCGCGCACCAGTTTGCCGCTGGCCAGTTCATGCCGCACCAGCACCTCGTTGGCCAGCGCGATGCCCTGCCCGCTTTCGGCGACCGACAGCGCGTGGTCATTGTTGACGTAAAGCATGTCGGAATTGAGGTGGATATCGAGGTCATGGGCGGCGAACCACAGATTCCACCATTCGCCGTCGTCGACGTGGATCAGTTCGTGGCTGACCAGATCGGCCGGGCTGTTGATCGGTGCGATGCTGGCCAGATACGCCGGCGTGCAGATCGGAAAAACCCGCGGGCAGATCAGCGCCTCCCGTGAGTCGGCATACTGCCCGTCGAGGCCGTAGACGATGCCCAGATCGGCGCTTTTGCCATCCACTTCGGTGAAGGTCGAGTTCGGCTCGATCGCCAGTTTCAATCCCGGGCGCAAATGCCGCAGCGCTTCGATCCGAGGCATCAACCAGCGCTTGGCGAAACCCGGCACCACCATGATCCGCAGCCAGCGCTCGGTATCTTTCGGCCGAGCTTCCTTGCCCGCCTCGATGATCAACTGCAAAGCGGCGCTGATCTTGCGATGGTACTTCTCCCCCGCTGGCGTCAGGTTGACTCCGCGCGAGGTGCGCTCGAACAATTGAATGCCCAGCCAGTCCTCGAGCAATTTCACGTGGCGGCCAATCGCAGGCTGGGTCACGTGCAGGGCTTTCGAGGCTTCGACATAGCTGCCCAAACGGGCAGCGGCATCAAAGGCGCGCACCGCGTTGAGCGGCGGCAAACGGTGGTCGGGCATGATTCCTGGCACCTTCGGCTGTTAAATTTACTAACACCTGCCATGTTTAAATTGAAGTGTCGCGCCGCGCAACCCCTGGCTGATAATCGAGCCACAGCAGAACAAAAAACAGCTGGTTTCACACCCGAACGCAATCTCGATCCTGCCCAAAAAAATAATATCCATGGCCCGACGGCAACGCTTTGCAAAGCGAGTCGCAGGCGATGGGGGAATCGGAGGTAACGCATGAATGCCCTGCATTCGCTGCAAACGCTGGCGGTCTCGATCCGCTCGGTGCGCAAGGTTTACGGTGATCCGCAGACCGGTCCGGTGGCGCTGAAAAGCATCGACCTGGACATCCGCGACAACGAATTCTTCACCCTTCTCGGCCCTTCCGGCTGCGGCAAGACCACGCTGCTGCGGATGATCGCCGGTTTCGAATTTCCCACCGAAGGCGAGATCCTGCTCTACGGCGAAAACATCGCTGATCGCCCGCCGTTCCAGCGTCCGGTCAACACGGTGTTCCAGCATTACGCGCTGTTCCCGCACATGACCATCGCCGAGAATCTGGCCTTCGGCCTCGAATCGCACCCAATGGGCAAAGTCCTCAGCAAGGCGCAAATCGCCGAGCGCGTGCGCGAGATGTTGGCGCTGGTGCAGATGGAGCGCTTCGCCAATCGCAAACCGGCGCAACTGTCTGGCGGTCAGCAGCAACGTGTCGCCCTCGCCCGCGCTTTGGCACCGCATCCGAAAGTGCTGCTGCTCGATGAACCGTTGTCGGCACTCGACCTCAAGCTGCGTCAGGCGATGCGCGAAGAGCTGAAAACCATCCAGGCCAAGACCGGCATTACCTTCATCTTCGTCACCCACGACCAGGAAGAAGCGCTGACCATGTCCGACCGCATCGCCGTGTTGTCCGAAGGCGAAGTGCAGCAGGTCGGTCGGCCGGAAGACATCTACGAACGGCCGCGCAATCGCTTCGTCGCCGACTTCATTGGCGAAACCAATTTCATCGAAGGCACCGTCACCCGTGTGGAAGACGGTCAGGCGTGGTTCGCCGGCCCGGCAGGTCATCCGCTGCCCGGGCAACAGTGCAGCGATGTGCAGGTCGGCGCCAACGTCACCTTGTCGGTACGTCCCGAGCGCCTGCACTTGGTGGCAGCCGCAACGGACAACGCGCTGCCGTGCCGGATCGAAGCGCAGATCTATCTCGGCACCGATCTGCAATATCAGGTCAGCCTCAGCGACGGTTCGCGCCTAACCGTGCGTACGCCCAATTGCGTCGACCAGAGCCTGCGCTTTGCCGTGGGCTCTCAGGCCGGTCTGTTGTTCGACCGTGGAAGCGCCAGCGTCCTGCACGATTGAGCCGGAGGAATTGCCATGCACGCCTTACCGATTGCCAACACGCTGGAACGCCGCAAGGCTTTCCAGAGTTTCCTCGGGGTCAGCCCGGCGCTGATCGCCATCGGCCTGTTTCTGCTGGTGCCGATTCTGATCGTCATCGGCTATTCGCTGATGGAGGCCAACCCCTACGGCGGGGTCAACAAAGTCTTCAGCAGCGACGCCTATACCTCACTGCTGTTCGAGCGGCAACTGGACGACAGCCTCGCGTTTGCCGACTCGTATTTGATCATCGCCCTGCGCTCGATCGGCATTGCCGGGTTGACCACCATCATCACGTTGTTGATCGGTTTTCCGGTGGCGGTGTGGCTGGCCATGCAACCGGCGCATCGCCGTGGCTTGCTGATCTTTCTGATCACCGTGCCGTTCTGGGCCAACCTGCTGATCCGCACTTACGCGTGGATTCTGCTGCTGCGCAACACCGGGGTGATCAACAACAGCCTGATGGGCATGGGCGTTATCCATGAACCGTTGCAGCTGTTGTACACCGACGGCGCGGTGCTGCTGGGGTTGGTTTACACCTACGCGCCGTTCGTGGTGTTGCCGATTTACGCGACGCTGGAAAAGATGGACATCCGCCTGCTCGAAGCCGCGCAGGATCTCTACGCCGGACGCATACGCACCTTGCGCAAAGTGGTATTGCCCATCGCCAAACCGGGAATTCTCGCCGGCGCGATCCTCACTTTTGTACCGTGCCTGGGCGCGATGATCGCCCCGGAACTGCTCGGTGGCGGCACGCGAATGATGCTCGGCAACCTGATCTTCCGCCAGTTCAGCGATGCGCGTAACTGGCCGTTTGGTGCGGCGTTGTCGCTGGTGCTGATGGCCGCCGTGATGCTGGTGCTGACCGTGTATGCCTTGCGCGCCGAGCGTCAGCGCATCACCAAAGGAGGTGCGTGATGATCGGCCTATTCAAACGCAAAGGGCTGGGCGTGCAGGACTTCCCCGGTTTCGGCGGCTTCAGTTTTCTATTCTATCTGTACCTGTATGCGCCGATCGTGGTGCTGGTGGTGTTCTCGTTCAACGCCAACCAATCGGCGACGGTGTGGACCGGATTCAGCCTCGATTGGTATCGCGCCGCGTTCGCCAATCAGGCCCTGCGCCAGGCCGCTGGCAACAGCCTGTTGATCGCCGTCTGCGCAAGCATGATCGCCACGGCGATTGCCACCCTCGCCGCCCTCGGTACCTCACGCGGAGCCAAGTTCAAGGGCCTGCACTTGTCGATGGGCGCGATCATGTTGCCACTGGTGTTGCCGGAAATTGTCGTCGGTGTGGCGACGCTCGCATTGTTCTCCACCATCGGTCTGTCGCTGGGCTACGGCAACCTGATCATCGCGCACACGGTGTTCTGCATTCCCTTCGCCTACCTGCCGATTCGGGCACGACTGAACGACATGGACCTGTCGCTGGAACAAGCCTCCGCCGACCTCTACGCCGGCCCGTGGCGGACTTTTCGCAAGGTCACTCTACCGCTGCTGATGCCGGGGATTTTCTCCGGGCTGATGCTGGCCTTCATCGTCTCGCTGGATAACTTCGTGATCTCGATGATGGTCTCGCAGGCCGGCACCACGACCCTGCCGATCTTCATTTTCGGCCTGCTACGGATGGGCGTGACACCCGACGTCAACGCCGTGTCGACGCTGATCCTCGGCGTCTCGGTGCTGTTCGTCAGCCTCTCTTACCTGTTGGGCAAAAAGAACGCCTGAACCTTCTACGACCTGTGGGGAAATAGCATGAGCAAGTGGATAAAAAGCGTTGGCACTTCGTTGTTTCTGACTGTGCCGCTGGCGATGATGGGCAGTGTTCAGGCCGCCGAGAAACTCAATGTGGTGAGCTGGAGCGGCTATTTTTCGCCGGAGATTCTCGCCAAGTTCCAGAAACAGACCGGCATCGAAGTCACCGTTGATTCCTACGATTCCAACGAGACGCTGCTGGCGAAACTGAAACAGGGCGGCGCCGGTTATGACGTGGCGATTCCGTCGCACCAATTCGTGCCGATCCTGATCAAGGAAAACCTGCTGGAACGCTTCGACCCGGTCAAGGAACCCTACTACGCCAGCGTTGTGGATAACTTGAAAAAACCGAGTTGGGACCCGGAGGGCGCGTATTCGGTGCCGTTCATTTGGGGCACCACCAGCGTCGTGTTGGACTCCGCGCGCTACAAAGGCCCGGCTGACAGTTACAAGGTTTTGTATGAGCCGCCAGCCGAATTGCAGGGGCGCATCAACATGTTCGACTCGGTCAGCGACATGGTCGACATGGCCAGCCTCTATCTGAACATTCCGCTGTGCAGCGAAGACCCGAAACAGATGCAGCAAGTGCTGACTTTGCTCAAGGCACAGAAGCCGTTCGTGAAAACCTACAGCTCCAAGGCCGGCTCGATTCGCGAGAACCTTGCCTCCGGTGAAATCGACATGTCGATGTTCTGGGGCGGTTCGTCGATGCGTGCCCGCGAGATGAAACCGACGCTGAAATACCTCTATCCGAAAGAAGGCGTACTGGCCTGGGTCGACAACATGGTCATTCCTACCGGCAGTAAAAACCCGGCGAATGCCAAGGCGTTTATCGCCTTCCTCAGTCAGCCGGAAAACTCGGCGATGACGCAGAACTTCCTCAAGCACCAGAGCCCGATCAAAGGCGTCGAACCGTTCCTCGACGCGGCGCTCAAGGACGCGCCGGAATTGCACATTCCCGAGGGCACTAACGTGGTGTTCAGCAAGACCTGCGGCGAAGGCGCGATCCGCCTCGCCGACCGTCTCTGGACCAACCTGATGCGTTGATCTTTACCGCCCCGTCGCACTGGCGGGGCGCTTTTCCAGCCGTCTGAAAGGCCGCTTGCAATGAACTCTAATAACATCAGCGAACTGGTCCTGTTGCAGGCCCACGCGCTCGCCGACCGCATCCGCCTGCGCCAGGTGTCCTGCCGGGAAGTGATGCAGACTTATCTTGCCCATATCGAACGTTTCAATCCGTTGGTCAATGCGCTGATCAGCCTGCAATCGCCGGAACATCTGCTGGCTCAGGCCAATGAGCGCGATGCCGAACTGGCGCGCGGCGAGTACCGTGGCTGGATGCATGGCTTGCCTCACGCGATCAAGGATCTGTCGCTGACCCAAGGTATTCGCACCACGCTGGGGTCGCCGCTGTACAAGGATTTTGTGCCTGAGCGCGACGGCATCATGGTCGAGCGGATCAAGGCGGCCGGCGCGATCATCATCGGCAAGACCAACACCCCGGAATTCGGCCTCGGCTCGCAAAGTTACAACCCGTTGTTTGGCGCCACCGCTTGCGCGTATGACTCGAGCAAAACTGCGGGCGGCAGCAGTGGCGGCGCGGCGGCGGCACTGGCGATGCATCTGGTGCCGGTGGCGGATGGCAGCGACATGATGGGTTCGCTGCGTAATCCGGCGGCGTTCAACAACATCTTTGGGTTTCGCCCGTCGCAGGGGCGTGTGCCGTTCGATGACAGCGCGGATCTGTTTTTTGATCAGCTCGGTTATGAGGGGCCGATGGCGCGCAGCGTGAAGGATGCGGCGTTGCTATTGTCGGTGCAGGCTGGCGGCGATGCGCGGGCGCCGTTGTCCATCGCTGAATCCGGTGAGGCGTTTGCGGCGCCGTTGGGGCGTGACTTCAAAGGCACGCGGTTGGGTTGGCTGGGCGACTTCAACGGGTATCTGCCGATGGAGAACGGCGTTCTGTCGCTGTGTGAGAAGACCTTTGCCGACTTTGAAAGCTTCGGCTGCCACGTTGAGTCCGTTCAGCCGGATTTCGCGCCTGAGCGGCTGTGGAGCAGTTGGCGGACGTTGCGGCACTGGATGGTCGCGGGGTCGCTGGGCGCGACGTATGCCGATCCGCAGAAACGCGCGTTGCTGAAACCGGAGGCGATCTGGGAAGTGGAAAACGGCTTGAAGCTGTCGGCCAGTCAAGTGTTTGCCGCCTCGGTGGTGCGCAGCGATTGGTATCGGGCGATTTCTCGGCTGTTCGAAAAGTACGATTACTTGCTGCTGCCCAGCGCCCAAGTGTTCCCGTTCGATAAAACCCAGCCGTGGCCAACGTCTATCGAAGGCGTGGCGATGGACACGTATCACCGCTGGATGGAGGTGGTCATCGCCGGCACGCTGTCGGGCTGCCCGGTCGCCAATGTCCAGGCGGGATTCAATGCGAAGGGTTTGCCGATGGGGCTACAGATCATCGGCAAGCACCAGGCCGACTTCGCTGTCCTGCAATTGGCGCACGCGTATGAACAGGCCAGCCGCTGGTTCCAACGCTGCCCTTCACCGCTGCTGAGTCAGTGATTTTGATAAACGGTTGAAAGCGTAGAAAAAATTTTTAAATTTACGCTTGACGCTTTTCCATTTCAGGGGAATAATGCGCGCCACTTGGCTACATAGCTCAGTTGGTTAGAGCATAGCATTCATAATGCTGGGGTCCGGGGTTCAAGTCCCTGTGTAGCCACCAAGTACTAAAAACGGCTTACCGAAAGGTAGGCCGTTTTTTTATGCCTGCAATAATCTCCCGTCCGGTTACCGACCTCTCCGAATCACGGTTTGCGCTGGAGGTGTAGCGATGCGCTACCACCGATCAATGGGTTCGCAGTCGCTCATCAGTCAGACTTTCTTACAGTTTGCACTTCGCTTTTTTCACATAAGCCAATATCACATTCAAGATAATGCCTTCCTCACAACCAGGCTTTTAGCCAGGTAATACCGGCCTCGCCCGCCATAAAATTCAAAATAATCAAAAGCGCTATTTGAGAAAAAACGCCGCTATCCCTTGAGGGTTAGCGGCGTTTTTTCCTACGCAAATAGCGTTGCGGCTTTACTCGGACGATTCATCTATTCCGCTGTAATCACCAGACAGCCTTTCATCACACGCACTTTGACGTTCTCGTTCACCTCGAATCCTGCCTGCCGTAACCACAGGCCGCGCAGTCTGATCCAGGGTACGGGTTTGGCGGGGCTGTAGGTTTTTTCCTTGGTGTGGACCGGGTAAAAATCAGCGGCGATTTTCAGCCGGCGTTCAGTGATGGGGGTTGATGTCGTATGATTGGTTTTAGCCATGGCTCAGCTCCTTTTAAGCTGCTTTGTGGTTAGCGGGGCCAGGGTGTTCGCGCACCTTGGTTCCGCGTTCTTTGGGTTACTTCAAATTTCTCTTTCTTCGTCGCTCGTTTTGGTCGCTGCCTGTGCGATTAGTGCGTCAAGCATCTGCGCAATGACCTTCTGCTGGACCTTCGAAAGTTCATTGATGGACTGCAGCCGTCGATACCACGTCGAGGTCAAGCTGCGTCTGGGCGTCTCCGTGTACGAGGGAACCCCGAGCAGGTCTTCAACAGGCACGCGAAGCGCAAATGCCAATTTCACCAGTGTCGTGACCGGCATGCTGCGCGTACCCTCCTCATAGCCCTGAAAGGTTTGCCGGGAAAGACCTAAGGCCCGTGCAAACCGAGTCTGTGTGATCTCGTGCACTGTGCGTAAGTGAGCAATGCGACTGCCCATCGCCACCAGAAAATCGCGATCCTCATTGGAAATACTCATGACAATGGCCGACTGAAAATAGAGTTGAATGGCAACGGACTCATCCCTTTCATCTGAAATCCATCCTGGAAAAAACAACAGAAAATATCCTCAGGTAAAGGCACGTAAGTTGTCGACCTGAAAGGTTTGTAGGAGAAATGTGGAGCAACCGCTAGGTCGGGGGCGAGGTACTACAGGCGCGAAATGCCTTTTCAGCAAGCCAACGCCGACAACCCTTTCGCCCAGATTTGTCGAGTGCGCAAACCGACCATCGCCCGCCAATCCGGATCAGCCGGATAGAACTGCTCGAGCAGATTCAGTTTGATCTCACGCCCTACCGCATCCAGCGGATCACCATGCAAATGCAGCCAATGGTCATCACGTAAATGCCGATGCACAGCCGGCCCCGGATACGTTCCGCATTCGATCACGAACGGCATCAACTGAACATCCGGCAAGGCATTGAGCAACGCCTGCGAGGTGTACCCCGTAGCCGTCGCCGCCACACCCGTTTCGCTCAAGGTGTCGGCGCCGGTGTGCAGCGTGTAAAGCCATGAGCCATAAATTGCCTGGGCCTGCGCGAGTGCCGGGTAAGGCGCCTGGGTGATGGTCAGCAACATCGGATGACCGTACTCGCCGGCGCCGGTGTGCAGGTCGAAGCACATCACGGTTTCCGCACCCGCCAGATGCGCGTCGATGATTTGATGCAACGTGCGATTCGACCAGCTCGGCGCGCGGCCACCGTAAAACAGTCCGTCGGGATGGCTGTGCTGACCGCCCTCGACAATCGACATCACTGCCGGCCAGCCGTGTTCGTTGATTTGCGCATCGAGCAAGGCATCTGCGCGTTGGCGTTCGGGGCCGTGCAAATCGGTGCAGGCGTAGATTTCATGCAGTGCCGCGTACGCGCGGTTATCCGGTAGCGGCCCGGTGAAATCGAGGTGATTACGGTTAAGGTCGATGTTGTCTTCGTTGACCCGACGCAGCCATGCGGTGCCCCATGGGTTGATCAGGTGCACCATCACCACCGCGACATCCTTGGGCAGCGAGCCCGATACGAATGCCTTCAACCAATCGATCTGACAATCCGAGCCGTAATAGCCCTCGACTCCGTGCGTGCCGCTGAGCGTTACCAGCCGACGTTTGGCCTGCGGATTGCCGAGCACGGCGACGTCGGTGCTCAGGGGTTCGCCAAACGGACCGCAGCGTGGATGGGCGTACGAGGTGAGCGTGGCACCGGCGGCGTTAGCGGCGGCGATGAACTGTTCGCGTTGATCGTGGTAGCTGGACTCGGAGGGGAACTCGCTGTGCATATCATCCTCTTGTTGATCTTGTAATTGTGGGAGCGAGCTTGCTCGCGAAAGCGGTTGTACATTCAACATTTCTGCCAACTGACACTGCGCATTCGCGAGCAAGCTCGCTCCCACAGGTGCTCAGTGCAGCTCAACGGATTTGCGGTTGACCCTAGCGAACATCCGCCCCGAAAAGAAAGACAAAAATGCCCATCGGTTTGCGTCGCGACCGAGCGGTCGATAAAGTCCCTGAGACTTTTATCCCACGGACGGAGAGCCCGCGTGTTTTCAGCCTTGCCCTTGAGCCGCTTTCGCCTGCCTGCCCTGACGCTGATCATCAGCGCCCTGACCCTCACCGCGTGCAACGCCCCGCCCTCCTCGACCTTGCCGCTGGCACCGGAAGCCGCGTCCGGTTTCCGCACCGATCTGCAAACCCGCCACGCCAGTAAACACATGGCCGCCGCTGCCAATCCACTGGCCGCCGAGGCCGGTCGGGAGATGCTGCGTCAGGGCGGTACGGCGATTGATGCGGCGATTGCGATGCAGGCGGTGCTGACGCTGGTTGAGCCACAATCATCCGGGATCGGCGGCGGCGCGATGATCGTATTGTGGGACGGTAAACAAGTGCGCACGTATGACGGCCGCGAAACCGCACCGGCCGGCGCGACCGAGAAGCTGTTCTTGCGTGCCGATGGTCAGCCGATGTCGTTCCCGCAGGCGCAGATCGGCGGTCGCTCGGTCGGTACACCGGGCGTGTTGCGCGCGCTGGAGATGGCACATAAACAACACGGTCGCCTGCCGTGGGCGAAGCTGTTTGAACCGGCGATCAAACTGTCCGAGCAAGGCTTTGCGATCTCCCCGCGATTGCACTCGCTGCTGGAATCAGACCCAGTCATCCGCCAGTCGCCGGATATGGCCAAGTACTTCCTCAACACCGATGGCAGCGTCAAAGCCGTCGGCACGCGCCTGCAAAACCCGGCATTGGCCGCCGTGCTCAAACGCATCGCCAACGAAGGTGCGGACGCACTGTACAAAGGCCCGATCGCCGAAGAAATCGTTGCCAAGGTGCAAGGCCACGCCAACCCCGGCAGCCTCTCGCTGAACGATCTGCAGCGCTATCGGGCCAAGGAACGTGCACCGCTGTGCACCGATTACAAACGCTGGCAGGTCTGCGGCATGCCGCCGCCATCGTCGGGCGGGATCGCCGTGGCGCAGATTCTCGGCACGTTGCAGGCGCTGGAAACCCGCGATCCACGTCTTTCGCTGACACCGCTCAAACCGCTGAAAACCGACAAACCGGCCGGCATTGAACCGGATCCGCAGGCCGTGCATTTGATCGCCGAGGCCGAACGTCTGGCTTACGCCGACCGCGCGCAATACGTCGCCGACACCGACTTCGTGCCGGTGCCGGTCAAAGGCCTGGTCGACTCGGGTTATCTGGCCAGCCGCGCCAGCCTGATCGGCGAACGCAGCATGGGCAGCGCCAAACCGGGCACGCCACCGGGTGTGCAGGTTGCCTACGCCCCGGACCGTTCGCCGCTGCGCATCTCCACCTCGCAAGTGGTCGCGGTGGATGACCTCGGCGGCGCTGTGTCGATGACCACCACCATCGAAGCCGCGTTCGGCTCGCACCTGATGGTTCAGGGTTTTCTGCTGAACAACCAGATGACCGACTTCTCGTTCATCCCCGAAGAGAACGGGCAGAAAGTCGCCAACCGCGTCGAACCGGGCAAACGCCCGCGCTCGTCGATGGCGCCAACGCTGATCTTCGATCGCCACAGCGGTGAATTCGTCGCCACGGTCGGCTCGCCCGGCGGTTCGCAAATCATCGAATACGTGGCGAAAACCACCGTCGGCCTGCTCGACTGGAACCTCGACCCGCAAAGCGCCATCAGCCTGCCCAACTTCGGCAGCCGCAATGGCCCGACCGAACTGGAACAAGGCCAGTTCAGCCCGGCGCTGATTCAGGCGCTCAAGGACAGAGGGCACACGGTGAATGAAATCGACATGACCAGCGGCACCCAGGCCATTGTGCGGGTCAAGGATGCGCAGGGGAAAGCGTCGTTGGAGGGGGGCGCGGATCCACGGCGTGAAGGCGAAGCGTTGGGGGATTGAGGCTAGGACGCAAACAAAAAAGGCTTACCGGGAGGTAGGCCTTTTGCTTAGCACACTGCGTATTTCAAATCGGGATGTTTAAAAACTGCGAGGTAAACAGAGAACCGTCCCACAAGGTTTTCAGGTTGTCCGTCGGACGTCAGCTCTCTAGCCTGTACTCGTCGCTGCCAATTCAGTGACCGGGATTGGAAACCCCGAGTAGAACCGAGCGCACAAGCGCCTTTCATAACGTATCCTTGCGCACCTTCATGGTGTGCACTCCGTTATGGCGGCTGTGCGCGGGAGACCTTCGGGTCAACCGGGTTCTCCGTTCCCCGGGTTTCCAACCTGCGTACAGCTGCCACCTATTCGTTCGGAAACCGAATCGGCCAGCTCCAATCCTGATCGGAGAACACCATGAAAAAACCAACACCCAATCCCCCCGAAACAGACACCGACCCAACATCCCCGTACGCAACCATCGACAGCAAAAAACTCAACGAAGCGGCCGACCGCGCCCTCGACCACTACCTCAAACCGACCATTCACATCATGGCGTCCACTCGCGTAGCTGAACCGATGTACCTCGCCAACCCGGTTTACGACACCGAATCGCTGCTGGCCAATGCCAGTGAGTCCCTGGGTTCGGTCACCGAGATGCTCAACAATTTCGCCGCTGTGCTGGATACCGCGCACCGCAAGACCGCGCTGGGTATCGCGCAAATCGTCATGCTGAGTGAGCTGACGGTGAATCAGGCGCTGGATAACGTTCAGCCGGTTACGTAGTTTTCGCAATGCATAAAAAATCCGATGCCGTGCAGGCATCGGATTCTTATTTCCTGGCGTTGCCCGGAATAAACCTGGTGTCCCTTTTTGCCCTATTAGGCGGACTCCTTTGAAGTGGAGTAATCCATGAAAGTACGCCCGATTCATAACGAAGACGACTATCGTGCGGCGCTTAAGAACGTGTCTGCACTTTTCGACAACGAGCCAGTACCGGGCACTGCTGAAGGCGATCACTTCGACATCATGATCAGCCTTATCGAAGCCTACGAGGCCACACAGCTTTCCCATCCAAAATCTATGGCTCAGCGATTCGCCACCAGATGCGCACCAAACAACAGATAGCATCCACCCGCGAGCCGATCCAGCCATTGCCTTGACCGCTCATACACACCGGCGATTCGCCGACTGGCAAAGAACAGCGCCACGCAGCAATACCAACTGAACGACAACGTCGCCATGGTCAACACCGCCAAGGCCAGCAACAGTGGCGGGATGTGAGCCGGCATGGCGGTGGCGAAAATGGTCGCGACAAACAATGCCGACTTGGGATTGGTCATGTTGCCCAAAAAGCCGCGCCCGTAAGCACCGAGCAACGTTTGCTCCGAGGTATCGAGCGTGCCCGGGACGAACGGCGCCTTGCGCTTGAACTGTTTGAGCCCGAGGTAGATCAGGTAACAGCCACCGGCAATCTTGAAGCTCAGGTACAGCGTCGGCGCGGCACTGAACAGTGACTGAATGCCCAGGCCACCCGCCAGCCCCCACACCACGGTCCCGCTGGCCACGCCGAGTGCCGCGACGACACCGTGGCGGCGGGAACGGCTGACCGCCAGTTGCGCGATGTTGAAGAAATTCGGGCCGGGCGTGACCACGGCCACCGTCCATAACAGGGCCAACGACAACAGCGGCGCCAGATAACTTGAAAGGGAAAGATCCATGGGGCATGCGCCTGATCGGTTCGACGATGCCCTCTACCTTGCAACATCCGGCAATGTTTTGCCATCAGCCGCCATTCAGACCGCTAGCGTCTTGCCATCCACCGCATCACCAATCTTCAGGAAATGCCCGCCCGCCACGTGGTGCAAGGTGCGCAAGCCGTCATGCCCTTCGAAATGCCAGCGCCCGTCGCTGAACACGCGTTCATCGGCGTGGGCGGCGATGACTTCGGCGAGGAACAGGTCGTATTGCTCGTGGTTGCGCGGCTCCGGCAGCAAACGGCATTCAAGCCAGGCCACGCAGCCGTCGAGCAGAGGGGCTTGGACTTGTTCGCCGGCAAACGTCTGCAAGCCGTACGCCTGAAACTTGTCCTGCCCTTGGGTTTGAGTGATCTCCAGGCCCGACGTATTGCCAACGGTTTGCACGATGTCGGCCTGATTGACGCACGGGACGTTGAGCACGAAGGTGCCGGACGCTTCGAGCAACTGGCGGGTCCAGGTGGATTTATCGAGGACGACGGCGACTTTCGGTGGTTCGAAATCCAGCGGCATCGCCCAAGCGGCAGCCATGATGTTGCGCTGACCGTCGTGAGCGGCGCTGACCAGCACGGTCGGCCCGTGGTTGAGCAAACGGTAGGCTTTGTTCAGGGGCACCGGGCGGCGGTGGGAATCGCTCATGGGATCTGCTCCGGGGGAAAAGGAGCCGATTGTAGCGCCAACGTAAATTTGTAGGAGTGAGCCTGCTCGCGATAGCGGTGTATCAGTCAGCACAAATGTTGAATGTCAGACCGTGATCGCGAGCAGGCTCACTCCTACAGGGTTTAGTGCAGGTCAGTGGGAGAGTTGGTTGGCAAACTGGCCGACAGCATTCACGACTTTCTGCGCACCGTCCTGAATCTCGACAATCACCGTGCCCGCCTCTGCCGCCAGCGCCAGGCCCTGTTCAGCCTGGAGCTTGCCGTCGGTCATCAGCGCCACCGCATTGCGCGCCATTTCCTGGTTCTGCCGCACCACGGTGACGATCTCTTCGGTCGCCTGACTGGTGCGCGAGGCCAGTTGGCGCACCTCGTCGGCCACCACCGCAAAACCACGGCCCTGCTCGCCGGCACGGGCCGCTTCGATGGCAGCATTGAGCGCCAGCAGGTTGGTCTGTTCGGCAATGCCGCTGATGGTTTTGACGATGGTACCGATCACCTGCGACTGCTCGTTGAGTGCTTCGATACCTTCACCGGCGGCTTGCATGTGTCGCGACAGATCTCGCATTACGTTGACCGCTTCAGTCACCACCGTGGTACCGCGCTGGGCCGTGCTGTCGGTTTGCTGCGAGGTGCTGTAGGCAATGCTCGCCGCGTCGGCTACGGCTTGTTCGCGGTTGACCTGATCGGTGATCACCGTGGCGAACTTCACCACTTTGTAGAGTTTGTCGTTGGCATCGACCACCGGGTTATAGGACGCCTCCAGCCAGACCGTACGACCATGACTGTCGACACGTTTGAAGCGTTCAGCGACGAATTCGCCGTTGTTCAGACGTCGCCAGAAGTTCTGGTACTCGGTGCTGTTGTATTCCTCCGGCGTGCAAAACATGCGGTGATGTTTGCCCTTGATCTGCGCCAGGCTGTAACCCATGCCGCTGAGAAAGCGATCGTTGGCGTTGAGCACATTACCGTTGAGGTCGAACTCGATTACCGCCGTCGAACGCACCAGCGCACCGATCAGGTTTTCGTGTTCACGCGAGGCTTCGATGGTGCGGGTCAGGTCGCTGGCGTAAAGCGAAATGTGCTTGATCCGCCCGTCCGAAGAACGCACCGGTTGCACGATCGAACGCAGCCACGCCTCCTCACCATTGCCGCGCAACAGGCGCACGGCACCGGCGAAATGCTCGCCGCGGGTCATGGCGTTTTTGAAGCGGTGATGGAATTCGTCGGTCTTTACGTGGGCCGGGACGATATCTTCAATCGCTCGACCGATCAGGTCCTGGCTCTTGTAGAGCATCTCGGTAAGGAAGTTCTGGTTGACCGATTGAATGCGCCCGTCAGGTTCCAGACACAGCACCAGCATCTCGCTTTCCAGGCTTTCCTTCACCTGCACAAGGCTGGAGAGTTCTTCACGAAGAGCGGTCAGCTCTTGCTTCAGGCGTTTGTTGAACATGGGAAAGTACCGATGGGCAGGATAGAAAGCGGGATACAGCCTAGCCATCGGCCTTGAAAAGCTTTTCTGAAGAGCGTTTGCGACCCGCCGGTCAAAAATAGTTCGAGCGCACGCTGTCAGGCAGCTCCGGCCACCTGACATTGTCCTGTGCGCGGCATTCGCGAGCCAAAATACGCTGCCGTCAATAGCCCCACAACGCCCATCACCGCGCAGAACATCACACAGATCCACGGACTCCATGGCATCAGGCCGATCAGCAACAGCGGTGTGGTGCTCGCCCACGCCGCGTAGGCAATGTTGTAGGTGAAGGAAATGCCGGACACGCGGATACGCGCGGGGAACAAGCCGACCATCACCGATGGCACGGCGCCGACGACACCGCACGCCAGACCAGCAATGGCATACGCAATGCCAATCCACTCGCCACCGCTGATCAGGCAGCCATAAAGCACACCGATACCCAATGGCAGCAGCAGACTGTAGAGCATGACCGTGCGCCACGCACCGAGGCGATCAACCAACAGACCGGCAATCACACAGCCGATATTGAGGAAGACGATGCCCAACGCGCTGAGGGCGAAGGTGTGGCTGGCGGTCATGCCGAAGGTTTTCTGCATCATGGTCGGGGTGATGACGACGAACACCACCACCGCCGAAGTCAGCACGCAAGTCAGCAACATCGCCGGCAGCATGGCCAGTCGATGCTCGCGCAACACCGTGCGCAGCGGCAGCTCGACCCGCGCCTCACGCTGCGCTTCCATGGCCATGAACACCGGGGTTTCGCTCAACCAGCGGCGCAGGTAAACGCCGATCACGCCGAACACACCACCGAGCAGGAACGGATAGCGCCAGGCGTAATCGAGGATTTCCGCCGGGGTGAAGACTTGCGCGAGGAACGTCGCAGTCAACGCGCCGATCAGATAACCGAAGGTCAGCCCGGCCTGCAAAAAGCCCAACGCGTAACCACGATGGCCGGCCGGTGCGTGCTCGGCGACAAACACCCACGCGCTCGGCACCTCCCCGCCAACCGCCGCGCCCTGCAGGATGCGCAGCGCCAGCAACAGCAGCGGCGCGAAATAACCGATCTGGGCATAGGTCGGCATGATCCCGATCAGCAGGCACGGCAGCGCCATCATCAGGATGCTCAGGCTGAAGACTTTCTTGCGCCCGAGTCTGTCGGCGAAATGCGCCATCAGGATCCCGCCCAGCGGCCGCGCCAGGTAGCCGGTGACAAAGATTCCGAAGCTTTGCAGCAGACGCAGCCACTCAGGCATTTCCGGCGGGAAAAACAACTGACTGAGGGTCAGGGCGAAAAATACGAAAATGATGAAATCGTAAATCTCCAGCGCCCCGCCAAGGGCCGCAAGGCCGAGGGTCTTGTAGTCGGAGCGGCTGAACGGCAAGGGTTTGGCCGTGGATTGGGCGGTCATGGCAAAGAACTCTGGCAGGCAAAAAACCAAGGCGCCCATGGTCTACGCAAATGCGCGGATGGACAACCCGTTAGACCATAGTCCCGGTTTTGCAAAACCTGCTCACAAATCGTCTTCGCTTGATTTACTGTTGAAGCCTGTCCTGCCAGGTGAAACCCACCGACCTCGAGCCGAGCCGGGAACCTTGTAGGAGTGAGCCTGCTCGCGATAGCGGTGTGTCTGTCACCTCCATGTTGAACGTGCCGATGCCATCGCGAGCAGGCTCACTCCTACAGGAGATCTGCGTTTCGCCTGCCGGATCAAAAATAACCATAAAAAATCCGAGGTACTTCCTGTGGCCGTTGATATCGAAGATAGCCGCTCCGCACGCTTTGCCCTGCGCTGTTCAAGCTTTGCCGAACGCTGGTTCCCCGATTCCTGGGTATTCGCCGCGCTGGCGGTGATCATCGTGGCAGTCGCCACGCTGGCCATGGGCGCCAAACCCACCGATGCGGCGATGGCCTTCGGTGACGGCTTCTGGAGCCTGATCCCATTCACCATGCAGATGGCCTTCGTGGTGATCGGCGGCTACGTGGTCGCCAGCTCGCCGCCCGCCGTGAAACTGATCGATCGCCTGGCGCGGATCCCAAAAAACGGCCGTTCCGCCGTGGCTTGGGTGGCGTTGATCTCGACGGTCGCGTCCCTGCTCAACTGGGGCCTGTCGCTGGTGTTCGGCGGTTTGCTGGTGCGCGCGCTCGCCCGCCGCACTGATCTGAAAATGGATTACCGCGCCGCCGGTGCTGCGGCTTATCTGGGCCTTGGCGCAGTGTGGGCGTTGGGGTTGTCGTCGTCGGCTGCGCAGTTGCAGGCCAACCCCGCCAGCCTGCCGCCGTCGATCCTGTCGATCACCGGGGTGATTCCATTCACTGAAACGATTTTCCTCTGGCAGTCCGGCGTGATGTTGCTGGCGCTGATCGTGATCTCGATCATCATCGCTTACGCCACCGCCCCCGGGCCGAACTCAGCGCGCGACGCCAAGGCCTGTGGCATCGACCCGGCCTTCAACCTGCCACCGCTGCAACCGCGTACCCGTCCGGGTGAATGGCTGGAACACAGCCCGCTGCTGATCATCGTGCTGGTACTGTTGGCGGCGGGATGGCTGTTCCATGAGTTTTCAACCAAACCGGCGATCACCGCGATTTCCGGGCTGAACACCTATAACTTCCTGTTCATCATGCTCGGCGCCTTGCTGCACTGGCGGCCGCGCAGTTTCCTCGATGCCGTCGCCCGCGCCGTGCCGACCACCACCGGCGTGTTGATCCAGTTCCCGCTGTACGGCTCGATCGCCGCGCTGATGACCACGGTCAAAGGCACGGACGCGCAAACCCTGGCGCACCACATCTCAACGTTCTTCGTCAGCATCGCCTCCCACGACACTTATGCACTGTTGATGGGCGTGTACTCGGCGATTCTCGGTTTCTTCATTCCATCCGGTGGCGGCAAGTGGATTATCGAGGCGCCGTACGTGATGCAGGTCGCCAATGATCTGCAGTACCACCTCGGCTGGGCAGTGCAGATCTACAACGCGGCCGAAGCGCTGCCGAACCTGATCAACCCGTTCTACATGCTGCCGCTGCTCGGCGTACTCGGGCTGAAAGCGCGAGATCTGATCGGATTCTCCTTTGTGCAATTGCTGGTGCACACGCCGCTGGTGCTGCTGTTGCTGTGGGCGTTGGGAACGACACTGGCGTATACGCCGCCAGTGATGCCTTAACCCATAGCGGGGCGCAGTCATGATGGCCGCGCCCCACATTTTTCTCCTGAAACAGCCCTGTGTCGGGCTGCCTGTCGCAAATAATGGCTCAGAGCCATCATCCTGCTTTACCGCATCGCTCCCTCGGTAATATTCTGCGCGCCCATAAATGTTTCCATTTTTTACCAAGCGCAAAGGGAGTTCGTTGCAATGATCGTAGGGATTGACCTGGGAACCACCAACAGCCTGGTCGCCGTCTGGCGTGGCGATGCCACCGAGTTGGTGCCCAATGCCCTGGGTCAGTTCCTGACACCGAGCGTTGTCGGCCTGGATGATCAGGGCCGGATTCTGGTGGGTCAGGCGGCGCGCGAGCGTCTGCACACGCATCCGCGCCTGACCGCGTCGCTGTTCAAGCGCCACATGGGCAGCGCCACGCAAACGTATCTGGCCGACAAGGCGTTTCGCCCGGAAGAGCTGTCCGCGCTGGTGCTCAAGAGTCTGAAAGAAGACGTTGAACGCGCCTATGGCGAAACCGTCACCGAAGCCGTGATCAGCGTCCCGGCCTACTTCAGCGACGCTCAACGCAAAGCCACGCGCATCGCCGGCGAACTGGCCGGGCTGAAGGTCGAGAAGCTGATCAACGAACCAACCGCCGCTGCCCTCGCCTATGGACTGCACCAACGCGACAAGGAAACTTCGTTCCTGGTTTTCGACCTCGGTGGCGGCACGTTCGACGTGTCGATTCTGGAGCTGTTCGAAGGGGTCATGGAAGTGCGCGCCAGCGCCGGTGACAACTTCCTCGGCGGTGAAGACTTCGACACCGTGCTGCTTGAGCACTTCATCAGCCATCACCGTTCCGCCGCAGACTTCCCGGAGCGCAGCAGCGTCATCCAGCCGCTGCGTCGCGAGGCCGAGCGCGTGCGCAAGGCGCTGGGTCAGGACGACAGTGCCGAATTCCGCCTGCAACTCGGTGAGCGGCAGTGGACGCACACCATCACCCAACAACAGTTGGCGACGCTTTACATGCCGCTGCTCGAACGCCTGCGCGCGCCGATTGAACGGGCGCTGCGCGATGCGCGCATCCGCGTCAGCGATCTGGACGAAATTCTGTTGGTCGGCGGCACCACGCGCATGCCGCTGGTGCGCAAACTCGCTGCTGGGCTGTTCGGCCGCTTCCCGTCGATCACCCTCGACCCGGATCAGGTCGTGGCACAGGGCGCGGCGATTCAAGCGGCACTCAAGGCTCGCGCTGCAGCGCTGGAAGAGGTGGTGCTGACCGATGTCTGCTCCTACACCCTGGGCATCGAGACCTCCACACAGGTCGGCCGCAACTATGAGAGCGGCCACTACCTGCCGATCATCGAGCGCAACAGCATCGTCCCGGTCAGTCGGGTGAAAACCGTGTACACGCTGCACGACAATCAGGAACAGGTAGTCGTGCGCATCTTTCAGGGCGAAAGCCGCCTGGTCAAAGACAACGTGGCACTCGGCGAACTGGACATCAAGGTGCCGAAACGCAAGGCCGGCGAAGTCGCTCTCGATGTGCGTTTCACCTACGACAACAACGGTTTGCTCGAAGCCCAGGTGAAAATCCCCCTGACTGGGCAACAGCATTCGCTGGTCATCGAGAACAACCCGGGCGTGCTCTCGCCCGAGGAGATCCAGCAACGCCTGCAGAACTTGGCACAGCTGAAGATTCATCCGCGCGAGCAGCAGGTCAACACGCTACTGACTGCACGTCTGGAGCGCCTCTATCAGGAAAGCCTGGGCGATATGCGTGATCTGATGGGCGATTGGGCCAAGCAATTCCAGATCGCGCTCGACTCTCAGGACGAGCGCCAGATCCGCGAAGTGCGCACCGACTTGAGCCGACGCCTGAGCGAACTTGACCGCACCCCGTGGCAATAAGGAGCCTGGCCATGGATTGCTGGTCGGTGCTGCACCTGCACGATGACGCTGAAGCCCGCGACATTAAACGCGCCTATGCGCGTCTGCTGAAAACCTTCCGCCCCGATGAGGATGCCGAGGGTTTCCAGCGTTTGCGCGAAGCCTACGAACAAGCGTTGGCGATTGCCCGGTGGCGCCTTGAAAACGCTGAGCCTGCGGACGAAGAAGACGTCGCCGTGGCCACGGCTTCCAGCGCCTTTGCCGCACTGGCACTCGATGCTGCGCTGGCAAACAACCGCAGCCACCCGCAAAACACCGCGTGGGATTTTGCCGATCTCGACTTTCCGCCCGTCAACCCGGCAGCCCCGAAGCCTTTTGCGCCGCCGGCGAAGGATGATGCTTTGCGTGTCGAGCCTCTGACGGCGGCCCCGGACACAGAAGCGTATGTGCTTGAAGCGCAGGCCGCGCGGCAACTGCTTGAAGGGCTATCGCCAGAAAATCTCGGCGAGCGTTGGGATCAGGCGCAACAGCAAGGCTGCGCCAAGGCGTTCGAAAGGCTGTTGCTGCAACGGTGTTTTGACCAGCCACATCTGCGCAGCCCAGTGCTGCACTGGGCCGTCGAGCAACTGGGATAGTTGGGGCCGTGGCAAGACGTGCTGATGAATGATCGTCAGCGTGACGGGCTCGCTGAGAGCCTGATGGCCGATTACCGAAACACCCTGCAAGCGCTGCTGGAAAGCCAGAGCGAGCGCGAATTCCTCAACGTGCTCAAACGCTACAGCGCCCAACCGTGGCTGCAGGTTTTCGATCGCCGCGAAGAATGGCAGCAAACCCTGCTGCACTTGCTCAATGACAGCGAGTGGAGCGTGCCGCTGTTCGACCGCATCGGCCAACTGTTCGGCTGGGATCACAACAAAGGCCTGCACCCGCAACCGAACTGGCTTTGGGACAGACTGATCGAACGCTGCGATCAGGAAAGCTTCTATGACAATCTGCGGGGCAAGGCGGAAAGTGACCGCACGTGGGCGGCCGACGTTCAGGCCGCGCATCTGTTGATCAATCCGCTCAAGCCCCTGCAGCAGAAGAAGATCATTGATGGCTTTGGCCAGAATGAATGGCAGGCCTGCCATGACTTGTCGGAAAAGCTTACTTGGCGCTTCCCCGAGCTGCTCGCACGTTTGCCCTATGCCGACGTTTTTTACTGGCGACGGTTCTTTCCACGGCCCATCGCCGCCGAGACCTGGGTACGGGTATGGGCGGCAATTGCCTTGGCGCTGTGCCTGTTCTATCTGGGTATTGAGAAAAGGGATGCCGCCAATCTCATCTTCATTCCGATGATCTTTGCCTGCGTACCGGTATGGTTTTTTCGCTTTGCATTGAGTTGGTGGGTGGTGCTCACGGCCCACGTGATCGTGCCGGATCTGTGGCTCACCGAGGGACTGATTCCGCGCAAATGGAACCCTGACACGCGCTGGCTGGTGATACGCCACGGGGTTCCGCAGGTGGTGATGCTACTGTTGTTTTCGCTGATGCTCGGGCCGCTGGGCGCGCTCACTTATGTAGGCACGCTCCTGATCGGGCTGGTGCACAAACGCCGTATCGGTTCGCTTGATCCGGAACTGAGCAGCCGCCACCCTTGGCTGACCGCATTGCATTGGGCGCACTTCAGTCCGCTGCAATTGCTGTTTCTGGTGATCATGACCGCCGTAACAGCGGCGAGCAGGCTCGGCTATTCGCTCACCCAGCTCATGCCCGGCTAGGAGCGCAACGACAAAACGCTCTGTCACCCAACCGTCACATTGCCTTGCTAGCGTCCGCCCGAAACATACTGAAACAATTAAGCAAAACGGGCTGAACGATGAAAGACGACACAGACGGCACTGACGCACCTGAATCCAATCACCCCACCGACACCAGTCGCCGCCGCTTCCTCGGCGGCGTCGCGGTGCTCGGTGTCGGTGCCACACTGACCGGGTGTGGCAGCGCCAGCGATCAACCGGGCAAACCGACCGAGCACCCGCTGACGCCCGCCGAGCTGGACAAAGCCCTGCGCGATCAGGTGAAAACCGTGGTGGTGATCTACGCCGAGAACCGCAGTTTCAATAACCTGTTCGGTGATTTCCCCGGTGTCGAAAAGCCGCTGGCCGCGCTCAAGCCCGGCAACTATCAACAACGTGATCGCGACGGCTCGCTGCTGCAAACCCTGCCTCCGGTCTGGGGCGGTGTGCTGCAGATCGGCCCGCAAACCCTTGATGGCGTGACTTACCCCAACGCCACGCAGTTTCAGGAAAACCTGCCCAACGCACCGTTCGCCCTCAAAGGACCGAACGGCGAGGACTTGCCGTTCGGTCTGGTGACCCGCGACTTGTGGCACGTGTTCTATCAGAACCAAATGCAGATCAATGGCGGCAAGAACGATGGCTTCGTCGCCTGGGCCGACTCCGGTGGCTTGACCATGGGCCACTACGCCCAGAGCCGCTATTCCCTGCGCCTGTGGGATGTCGCTCAGGAATTCGTGCTGTGCGACAACTTCTTCCAGGGCGCTTTCGGAGGCTCGTTCCTCAACCACCAATACCTGATCAGCGCCACCGCGCCGTTCTATCCTGACGCGGCCAATTCAGTGGCCAAATCGCAGATCGCCGCGCTGCAAAGCGATGATCCGAGCGACCCGCGCCTCAAGCCGCTTGAGCAATCGCCGGCCAGCGCCATGAGTGGCCCGCCGCAGTTCGGCCCGAGCGCACTGACCCCGGACGGCTTCGGCGTCAACACCCTCGCCCCGCCCTACTGGCCGACGTGGATTCGCGACCCTGAGCGCCCGGCGTATTCCAAAGCGGATCTGCCCAACGTGATGGTGCCGCAGACCCACGAACACATCGGCGACAAGCTATCGAAAAAGCACATTGACTGGGCGTGGTATGCCGGCGCGTGGCAGGCGACGCTGGATCAGTACAAGGATTCCGGCGGCATTCCGAAAATCCCCAACTTCCAGTATCACCATCAGCCGTTCAACTACTTCAAGCAACAAGGCCCGGAGAACCCCGACGAGCGCAATAAACGCCTGCGCGACGCTGGCCTGGGCGATGAGTCGAGCAGCAACAAATTCTTCGCCGATGCCGAAGCGGGCAAGTTGCCGGCGGTGAGCTTCTACAAACCGCAAGGCAACCTGAACATGCACGCCGGTTATGCCGACGTGGCGTCCGGGGATCGGCACATCGTGCGTGCGCTGAAGGTGCTGCGTGAAAGTCCGCAATGGCAAAACATGGTGGTGATCGTCACGGTCGACGAGAACGGCGGCTGGTGGGATCACGTCGCGCCGCCCAAGGGCGACCGCTGGGGGCCGGGCTCACGAGTACCGGCGCTGGTGGTGTCGCCGTTTGCACGCAGGGGCACGGTGGATCATACGGTCTACGACACGGCATCGATCCTGCGGTTGATCACCCGTGTCTTCCAGTTGGAAACGCTCAACGGTCTCAAACAACGCGACGAAGCGATGATTGCCCGGGGTCAGCAACCCATGGGCGATTTGACCAACGCCCTGCATTTTCCGGCCTGAAAACCAGCCCTGCGAGTTTGCGCAAAAATCTGCCAATGACGGCTTCTCTGTCAAACGCGGCTGATCCACTATGAGGCGCCCCCGACACGCGGGGAACCCACGCTGAAAAGGATCTGAGCATGTTCAAACTCGCAGGACTCTCACTTGCCGCGCTGACGCTGAGCGCGGCCGCCCACGCCGATGTCGATCTGAAACTGGGCAGCACCGAACGCGTTACCCGCCTGTTCGCTTACCCCAACAATTGCAGCGTAATCTGCTTCCGCAACTGGACGCTGGAACAGACCGTCGCCCATTACCTGAGCCAGAGCGTGCAACGCGATGGTTATGCCGATGCCAAGGTGTTGGTAAAAACCGATAACGGCCAGCTCTACGCCGAGATCACCGGCGTGCCAAAGGATTACGACAAACCGCTGTCGGCGCTGCTGGACGCGGGAGATCTGGCCTACACCGGCGCGAGCAAGCTCAATGCCGATGGCAAATGGGTCTACAGCTGGTACCTGTTCCTGCCGCTGGGCATGGCTTTGGAAAACCGTAAAAGTGTCGAGTTGCTGCACTTCCCGCCAGATTACTCGCTGACCCAAGCGCAGGACTATTTGCGTTCGAACACCACCGATCGTTGGGCGACGCTGCTGACTGACAATGGCATTCCTGCCGAGCAGACGCCGGCCTATCAAACCATCATCGATATCGCCCCGATCGCTGCGCCGTCCAATGCTGGCAGTGATCTGGAAGGCGTGTATGACTACTTCAAGGACTACCAGACCACCCTGGTCAAACAGTTCAGCCAGACCGCCAGCGGCACGACGCTGCCGATGGTCGCGTTCGGCGCGCCGGTGCGTAACTGGATCAAGCAGCAATACGGGCCAACCGTGAATGTCTTGGGCCTGGCGACGATCAGCCCAAGCGAAGGCGTGAAAGTGCCGGTGCTGGGTTCCAACCACCCGAGTTATATCTGGTACGCCGCTGACCCGAAAAGCTACACCGGCGACGATGCACAGGCCAAGGCTGATGCTGCAGGTCTGAAAGTCATGGGCCAGGATTTGAGCGCGGCCTGCTGGCAGGCGGGCATGGGCAGCAAACCAGGCAGCGATGCACAGGCCACACTCAACAGTTGCACGCAGACGTGGCAGGTGACGCAGAAGGTCAAAACCTGTGAGTTGTTCTACACCTCGATCCGCAACCTGACCCCGGAACAGGCTGTCGCCAAGTGCGCAACCACTCCGATCAAGGCCCAACTGAAGCAGTTGCAGGCACCGCTGCCTGCCACCGCCGTTCCCGCCCCGCACCTGTAATCGCTTGAAGCGCTCCCGTGTCAGCCAATGCTGACGCGGGAAAGCGTCTAACTCGCCTGTCAGATCTGACAGTAGACCAGCTATACCTAATACGACAAGATTGGATCCAAACAGAAGTGCTGCAGCACTGACAGGACGTCAACCCCAGGAAGTCGCAAAACCTTTGCGGCAAGGACTGTTATGAATATCCACGCCATGGCGCAATCGGCGCCACGCGACACAGAGGGCATTTACCCCTTCGCCGGTCTTCCCGTGCGACTGGGATTTCCCGCCAGTGCCGACTTCGAAATCATCCACGATGCGCACGCCAGCCCTATGGGGGTCGCGGCGCGGCGTGAGTTTCTGCAAAGCCATCGGATGTGCCGGGTGTCAGGGCAACTTCTGCCCTATCGCTGCCGACAGACCCGACAGATGCTGACGGGCATCCACATTTACGATCCGCGCTTTTGCGGTTTGATCGAACACGCCTGCGACCCCAATGTGTTTCTCGACATGAGCGAGCTGTGGTTGTGGGCGTTGAAAGATATCCACAGGGGGGAGCGGCTGACCATGGACTACGCCGCCACCGAAGACAAACTGCTGCATCAGTTTGCCTGCGGCTGCGGAGCCAAACGCTGTCGAGGGTGGATCACCGGTTACGACGAACCGCCCAGCATCGAGGGCCAGCACTTTTTACAGCGCTGGCGGCACTCGGGTTTGCGCTGAAAGGCCGTTTACAACGCGCCAACCGGACGCAAACGGTATTGCGGCGGCAATTGCTCGAAACCACTGATGGTGGTGTTCAGGCTTTTCCAGCGACCGTCCTTGATGCCGTAGATGCAACCGTGGATCGACAGGCTCTGCCCGCGATGCCAGGCGTTCTGGATGATGCTGGTGTGGGCGACGTTGGCCACTTGCTGGATCACGTTGAGTTCGCACATGCGATCAACCTGCTCTTCTTCGGTCGGTAACTTGGCCAGTTCTTCACGTTTTTCGTAGTACAGATCGCGGATCGAACGCAACCAGCCGTCGATCAGACCGAACTGGCGATCCTGCATCGAGGCGCGTACACCGCCGCAGCCGTAGTGGCCGGTGACGAGAATGTGTTTAACCTTGAGCACATCGACCGCGTACTGGATCACCGACAGGCAATTGAGGTCGGTGTGCAGCACCACGTTGGCAACGTTGCGGTGCACGAACAGATCACCCGGCAGCATGCCGACGATCTCGTTGGCCGGTACACGTGCGTCGGAACAGCCGATCCACAGATATTCCGGCGTTTGCTGGCGCGCCAACTTGGCGAAGAAATCCGGGTCTTCCTTGGTGATCGCGTCAGCCCAACGCTCGTTGTTATCAATCAGGTCTTGTAAGTCATGCATGCTGTAAGGCCTCAAGAAAGATGCGCTGGTATGACAGACGACCACCCGTCGGGGTCACGCCGTCACCGCAAGTGATTTCATTGGAATTCTCGTGTGCCCGGTGAGTCCACCTAAGTAAGGCCCACAGTATGAGGAATTGCCATGACTGATTCACGACGCCCTTACGATGCGGTGCAACCGGAGCCCATCGATGATAACGAAGACCGCATGGGTTCGGTGCATGAGCTGGATTTCGATGAAGACGAACCCAGTGCGAAAATCGGTGATGAAATCCCCGAGCGTGAACGTGAGCAGTTGATGCCGAACGAACGGGTGCGTGAAGCCGGGTTTACCGGCGCATCGACCGCTGACCATGAACCCACCGACGATGACCTCAGTCCAGAAACGCTGATCCATGAAGATGGCGCGCGGGATGCCGAAGAGGCCGGGGAAGGCAATCAGGCCGATTGGGATCTGAGCATCGTCGATGAAGATGACATTGGCGGTGGCAATGGGCTGGATGAGGCGGAGCTGGCGCGGCGCGATCCGCTGGATGGTAACCGTTGATCATCAGTGCCTGACAGGACGCTTTCGCGAGCAGGCTCGCTCCCACAGGTTTTTGGTTTGATCACAAAATTTGTGTGCGAATCAAATCCACTGTGGGAGCGAGCTTGCTCCGGGCGGCGTTCCGACGAAGCTTTTAAGCAGGATCAGTCAACCAGGGTGCAGGCCATGACCACGGCATCTTCACGCCCACCCACCGCCGGATAATAATCCCGACGCCGGCCAATCTCGTTGAAGCCATAACGTTCATACAACTTGAACGCGCCCGTATTGCTGTCACGCACTTCCAGAAAACATTCTCGCGCAGAAGCCGCATAGGCCCGCGACATCAGATGCTCAAGCAACGTCAGCCCCAGCCCGCGCCCCTGACTCTCCGGTTTGACGGTAATGTTGAGCAGGTGCGCCTCATCGAGAATGATCTGCACCACCCCGTGGCCAACCTGCTGCTCACCCTCGAACATCAGCCAGATCTGGTACTTGCCCAGCCCATCAAGAAAAATCCCCCGGGTCCACGGGTGGCTGTAAGCGGCGTACTCGATTTTCAGCACGGTTTCCAGATCCGCCTCGGTCATCGGGCGGAACGATACAGCGTCACTCATTCGATTCTTTCCAGCGCGCCATCAGCCGACGCATGGCTTGCCACACAGCGGCCTTGCGCTGTGGCTCTTCCATTAACAATTCCAGACCGGGAATGGCCCAGGCCGAGCCCAGACCTTCGATCTGCAACTCACGATTGAACGCTTCGGCGTCCGCTTCGCCGGCAAAACGCACCGCCGGCAGGCCAATCAGCCACAGGCAGGCGCACGGTGCGGCTTCCATTTGCACGGAAAGGAAACCCTGCACAAAGTCACGCGCCGCTTCCGGACCCTGATCCATGGTGCCGCGATTGAGCCACGGCCAGCGTACCGGCTCGCCGACAATTTGCGGCGCATCCGGCAGACCGGCGGCACGCAGCATGTCTTTCAGCAGCAAATACGCCGGATCGCGACTCTGAAACGGTTCGCCTGTGGGTAACTCGACCAGCAGCAGGCAACGCCCGGCGCGCAGCAATTGCAGAGCGAAGCGTGGTGGCGGCACGGGCGCCGGTTTGGCGACGACTGGCGTGTCGTCGGCCTCTTCCACCGGCTTGGCATTGGTCCGGGTGCTGGCCAACGAAGGGCGTGGCACTTCGATCTTTGGTCGTTCGGCCGGACGAACGGCAGGCTGCGCGGGCGTTTCGACCTGCGGTGCAGGCGCCACCGGGGCCTCTACCTCGGGCTCGGGCATGTCCAGCAGCTCGGGCCGCGACGGTGCGGCGAAGGGCAATTCGGTGCGCGGCAGCCAGTTGACCACCTGCATGGCGTTCAAATAGGCGCGGCGGCGGGACTCGATTAGCAAGGGTCGGCCACTTGTGGATAACTGAAGTGCGCTGATTCTACCGCCCTTCGTTCAAGATCGCCCGTTGTAGATCGATACTCTTTCACGAGGCGCTTTACCCACGCTCTTTATACAAAGAATGCGACAGCCTGTCCCGAGAGTGAATCGCATCCTTCGTGATGCAGTACAATCGCCGCTTTTCATTGCCAACCAGCCGGGCATTCCGATGATCGAACCCAAGCGCGTCTTGCGCGCCCTCGCTGAACACTGGGCACTGCTTGAGCCACTGTGTGAGCACTTCGACCAAGGCACATTGAGCCTCAACGAACTGCGCTCGCAACTGGCCGCCCAACAACTGGACAGCACGCCGCAGGACATCACCAGCCTGCTCGACGTGTGGATTCGCCTCGATATCCTGATTCCGGTGGCGAAAAGCCCGAACCGTTTCGAGCTGAACGCACAGATCCACGATTTCCTCGCTTATCTGCGTCGCGAGCACCGACTGGGCCTGTGCCTGGAAATCGAAGCCTATCTGCGCCACCTCGAACGTCTGGCCGGTTACATCCAGGACGCATTCGAAGTCCGCGATGGCCACGACCTCGCCCGCCAGTTGCGCCTGCTCGACATGCGCGTGCGCGACGTATTGAAGAAGCTCGACAACGACGAACAGGCCCTGGTCGCCGTCGCCGAGCGGGCGAAGACCAGCGATCGGCAGATTCCATTGCGTCAGCGTTATGCCGAAGTACTGGCGACGTGGGACGAATACGTCGAGCCAATGATCGACCTGGTGAACGCCGATGGCGCCTTCGAACAAGGCGTGCGCAAAGTCGAAACCGTGTTGCTGAAAATGCTCAGCGAACAGCAGCGCCTCGGCCATCTGGTCGATGACGACATGCTGCTGCGCACCCACGCACGCATCCTCGAGATGCAGACCAGCGCCCAACTGACGTTGCGTCACGCCCGCGAACTGCTGCTGCCGCTGCGTGAAGAAGCGCGCCGGCACAACGCCGTGACCCGTGGTGCTGCTTTGGCTTTGGCAGCGATTCGCCGTAAAGGCATCGATGCCGTGCCGCAAGCGGCGATGCCGCTGTTCACCCGCCCGCAAAGCACCTTCCTCGGCAGCGCTAGTCAGGTGGAAGCTTACGTGTACGCCTTGGCGCGTTTCGAGCCGAAACCGGCGCGTTTCCCCAAGGCGCACAAGACCCAGAAAGGCGAAGCCCCACGCGCGCCACGCACTGTGCGCGAGATGGTCGACCGTTGCGAAGAAGCCCTGCCGATGCCGGATCTTATGACCTGGTTGCTGGAGCAGGAGCCGGACGGCGCCACTGACGAATTGCTCTACTGGTTCTCGCGCCTGTCGCGGGAAAAGCGCTTCAAGC
The DNA here is from genome assembly GCF_056313565.1 of Pseudomonas sp. 3B-A001-10F. Classification (NCBI taxonomy): domain Bacteria; kingdom Pseudomonadati; phylum Pseudomonadota; class Gammaproteobacteria; order Pseudomonadales; family Pseudomonadaceae; genus Pseudomonas; species Pseudomonas sp. 3B-A001-10F. Next base: position 7,647 of record NZ_JBQYFW010000029.1, on the reverse strand, counting down.
GTGAGCGTCTGGAACGCCGCGAATACCACACTCACGAGCACCAGGTCAGCCTGCGCTCCTTCGCCCTGCTCTCGGCCAGCGACAGCGCCGCCGAGAATTCTGCGAGCATCCCCAATGCATCTTGATCTTTCCGAACTGTCGCAACTCGCGCCGATCTTCCGCGAGCTGTTCAAGGGTTACCACGTCAGCCGCCGCGACCCGGAGCTGTACGCGCAACTGTCGAACTTCCAGGATCAGTACCGCACGCTGTTCAAGGCGCTGGGCTTTGAACTGGTCTGCGATACCCGTGGTTTCTACTACTTCGTGCCGGACATGGCCGCTGCGGCGGTAAACAAGACTGCGCAGCGTCTGGCGCTGTTCACCTTTATCCTCGTCGAGCATCTGGCCGATCAGGGCCGCGACCCGATCGCCGTGCTCGATGGCGGCAGCCTCGGCCGTGAAGAACTGCCATCGCTGCTGGAGAAGTACCGCGACCTGTTCATTCAGGCCGAGGTGCAGACCGTTGAAGAGCTCGAAGAAAAGATCATGCGCCGCATGACTCAACTCGGTTTTGCCAGCGAAGAAAACGGCGTTTATCGCTTCCTGCCGCCAATGCACCGTTTCCTCGACGTGTGCCTGTCGGTACAGCAGGACCGCGATCTGGCGGCCAGCGTGCACAGCGTATTGCCGCTGCCGGCACCGGTGCTGGTCGACGAAGCGGCGGAAGCCAAATTCCTCGAAACCGACGATCCGCTCGATCTTTCAGAGTTTGAAGAGGAAAGCGAAGAAGACGCACTGGCCCGCGCCATTGCCGAAGAACAGGAGTCCGACGCATGAGCCAGGAACGCTACGGCATCCGCCGCTTTGCCCTTTTGAACACCGCCGGTTACAGCCTCGGCCTGTTCCCGCTGGAAGAACCGCTGTCGGTTTACGGCGCGAACAACCTCGGTAAATCGGCGTCGATCAACGCCCTGCAATTCCCGATTCTGGCGCGCATGTCGGACATGAGTTTCGGCAAGTACAGCCTCGAACAATCGCGGCGCTTCTACTTCGCTTCCGACACCAGCTACATCCTTGTCGAAGTGAACCTGCCGCACGGCCCGCACGTGATCGGCGTGGTCGGGCGCGGCCCGGGCGGTGGTTTCGGTCACCAGTTCTTTGCCTATGCCGGCAAACTCGACCTGGCGCATTACCAGAAGAACGACACCTGCCTGCGCCAGAAAGAGCTGTTCAGCAACCTTGAGAAAGAAGGCCTGAAAGCCTACGAACTCAAGCCGGACGAGCTGCGTCGTTTGCTGGTTGGCGGTCACACGTCGATCCCGCTCGACCTGACGCTGATCCCGCTGCGCTCCACCAGCGAACAGAGCCTGAAGACCTTCCGCGCGCTGTTCATCAACCTGCTGCACATGCGCGAAATCACCGCGGCCAAGTTGAAGCAGTTGTTCCTCGATGCCTTCGAGCACAGCCTGCGTTCCGGTAGCGTCGATTACATCGCCGCGTGTGAAGAAGCCTTCCGCGATGTGCGGCGCATGGAACAGGACTACAACTCGCTGGTCGCGGCCGGCCCGCTGGTTGAGGCCTTGGCCAACGGCGTGAAACAGCGCGACATACTGCGCGGCAAACTGCATCGCCTGTCGCCGCTGCTCGACTCGTTGCTCGGCACCTGGTCGGACTACGCCAGTGCGCGCAAAGAAGAGCTGACCATCCAGGCCGATCACTACCGTGGCGAGCAGGACAGTCTGCAAAACGATCAGCGCGGCGGCACTCAGGAACTGATGCGTCTGGAGCGGGAAATTTCCGGCATCCAGCGCTGGCTCGGCGAATTGTCGGTACTGAAGAATCGCTTCGCCCTGGTCGATGACGTCAAAGTGCTCGAGCAACAATTGCTCGCGGCCAAAGACGCGCACGACGAACTGGCCGGTGCCTTGGCGCAATCCCGTCAGTTCAGCGCTGAAGATCTGGAAGAGCGCGTACGCGATCTGGAAAAACGCCTGAAGTCGGTGAAACAGCAACTCGATCACGCCGACAACAACAGCTACGCCCGCCTGCGCGAAGAGTTCTCGCAGCAGGACGTCGAGCGTTTGATGCGCCTGTTCAACAGCGCGCTGTTCAGTCTGCCGCTGGGCGAACACGGCATTACCCTCGACGACGATGGCGAGTGGGTCAAATCCGTTGAGCTGATTCTCGATGGCTTCAAAGGCGAGCGTTTTGAAGTGCCTGGCCTGTCGATCGACATCTCGCACATCGAGCCGCCGGCGCTGCAAGCCTTGGCTGACCGTGCCGCGCTGCGCGATCAGAAAGAGCGTCTGGAAAAAGAGCTCAAGCAACTCAAGACTCAACAGGCTGTAGCCGCCGACCGCGCCGCGAGCAAAACCCAGACCGAAGCGCTGTACCAGCAAGTGCTGGACGCGCAGAAGGCGCTGGAAGATTTCCGCCGCACCCAGACTCTGAGTGCCGAGGAAGGCGACAAGCTCGAGCAACTGGCCCAGATGGAAGGCGCCCAGGACGAACTCAAGCGTTCCAGCGATGCGTTCACCGAGCGCGTCCAGCAACTGTCGGCCAAGCTGCAACTGGTCGGCCGGCAGATCGCCGACATGGAAGCCAAGCAACGCACCCTCGACGACGCCCTGCGCCGTCGTCAGCTGCTGCCGGCGGATCTGCCGTTCGGTACGCCGTTCATGGATCCGGTCGACGATTCGATGGACAACCTGTTGCCACTGCTCAACGACTATCAGGACAGCTGGCAAGGCTTGCTTCGCGCCGACGGTCAGATCGAAGCGCTGTACGCGCAAGTGCGTCTGAAAGGCGTGGCCAAGTTCGACAGCGAAGACGACATGGAGCGCCGTCTGTCGTTGCTGATCAACGCTTACGCGCACCGTACCGATGAGGCGCTGACCCTGGGCAAGGCCCGTCGCGCGGCGGTCACCGACATCGCCCGGACCCTGCGCAACATTCGCAGCGACTACGACAGCCTCGAGCATCAACTGGCGCTGTTCAACCGCGAGATCAACAAGCGTCAGGTCTCCAACCTGCAGAGCTTCCGCATCGTTCTCGCGCCGAACAAGGAAGCGCTCAAGCACATCGACCAGATCATCCACAGCGCCGGTCAGTACGAAGAAGGCGAAACCCTGTCGGTGTTCGATCTGAGCCAAAGTGCCGAGCAGGACAACAAGAACGAAGAGGCCAAGGAATACCTGGCACGGCTGGTGGCGGCAAACCACAACCAACTCGGCCTCAAGGACTTGTTCGAACTGGCCTTCGAGATCACCAAGGTCAACGGCCAGCCAGTGATCCACACCGACATCGATGGCGCGGCGTCCAACGGCACGACCATGACCATCAAAGCGCTGACCAACATGTATTTGTTACTGCACTTGATGGACCGCGATCAGGCCGGTCGCGTACGTCTGCCGTATTACCTCGATGAGGCGGCGGACATCGACGAGAAGAACCAGGCCGCACTGCTGGAAACCAGCCTGCAACTGGGTTTCGTGCCGATTCTGGCGAGTGTGAAGCCGCAGGTCTGCGCCAGTGTCGCGATCGACCTGGAAGGCGGCAGCGGCCCGGCGGGCATCTACATCGATGAGGCGGACTGGAAGTACATCCGTCGCCATGATGTGGTCAAGGCAACGCTGAATGTTGAAGCGGATGAACCGGAGCTGGATGCGGTTTGATCGGCATTAACTGAAGGCAAAAAAAGGGCCGCGATCTGCTGGGATCGCGGCCCTTTTTTATGGTTTGGGGTTTGTGTTGAATTAAAGGGCCTCTTCGCGAGCAAGCTCGCTCCCACATGAAACGCATTCCAAATGTGGGAGCGACGGTGCGACGATTCGACTTGCTCGCGAAGGCGTCTTAATAGACGCCACATCAACTTCGGGTTACTTACCGAGGGAAATCTTCGGCGCCCACGTCAGCCACTCATCCTCAAACTTGTCGAACAACGGGAACGTCTGCTCAGGGCGCGCCGGATTGCCCATGCGCTCACCGTCCGGCGTGGCGAAGGCGATGCCACCCTGAATCGCCGTCTCCAGCGACTCGGTGCGCACTGTCAGTCCATTGAACAAACCGATATCAAACCCGACACCACTGGTGTTCCAGAACCGGCTCCCGCTGCGCACCAACGGCGCGTATTTCGGCTCGATCAGAATGTGCACCAACACTCGATCAGCGGTCTGACCCAGTTCATAACCGGTGACTTTACCCACGGTAATTTCACGGTAAGTCACTGGCACACCCGGTTTCAGCGAACCACGACGGGCCGCGCTCAAGACCAGACTCAGACCCGCCTCTTGCTTGGTCACTTCCGGCGCATTGGCCAGGGCCACGAAGTTCTTCTGCGGCCCCAGATTCTTCGCCGCCGGTTGCACTTCTATGTATTTTCCGGTCACCAGGGTTTCCAGATTTTCTGTCTTGATCAGGCCCAGCTCAGGTTTGACCACCCAGAATTGGCTGCCGACCCGCGCGATCTTCTCCGGCACTTCGGTAATCCGCGCCGTGAGGATCACCGATTGCAGATCATCGGTCAGATCGACACTTTCGATCTTGCCGACATCCAGTCCCTTGAAGCGCACCGGGGTGCCACTGCGCAGACCATCAGCGCGATCGACTTTGATCGTCACCACCGCGCCTTTCTGATTCGCCTCATCATGGTTGGCGAACAGGCGGAAACGTGGAATACGCTTCTGCAACGGCGCCTTGGCCTGCGGTGTTTCAAAAGCGATGCCACCGGCCATCAGGGTCTGCAGCGATTCGCTCTTCACTTGAATGCCGCCGGTCAGTCCGCCGGTCAGCGTGATGCCGCTGACATTCCAGAAGCGCGTCGACGCATTGACCAGGTTTTCGTATTCCTTCTCGATGTGAACACCGATGACCAGTTGCTTGCGGGTCTTGGAGAACTGGTAGCTCTGCACCGAACCGACCTTGACCTGCTTGTACAGAATCGGACTGCCAACATCGATGGAGCCAAGGACATCGGTGAACAACACCAGGTGCAGCCCCGGCGAACGCAGATCCAGCGGCGGCGCCTTCGGCCGAGCCTCAAACTCGCGTTTCGGCGCAGCGCCCTTGTCACCCGGGCGCACAGCGATGTAGTTACCTTTCACCAGCGCTTCCAGCCCGGTGATACCGGCCAGAGAAATCGACGGTTTGACTACCCAGAACTGGGTGCCGTCGACCAGATAGTCTTCGGCCAACGGATCAAGAGTCAGCTCGGCAGTGGCGCTGTTCAGATCGGGGTCGACCTTCAATGCTTTCAGGTTGCCGACCTGAATGCCTTTGTACATCACCGGCGTGCGGCCAGCCTGCAGGCCTTCGAAGTCGCTGAGTTTGACCTTCACCCGGATCCCGGCCGCAGCAGCATCGAAATCTTCGTAGAGACGGAACGGCAGGCTTGGATCGGTCGGCGGGCTATCCTTGCGGTTCTCCGGCGTGGCGAAGGCAATACCGCCCGCGACAATGCTGGCCAGCGATTCGCTGCGCACTTTCACCCCGGACAGGTTGGCGTCGATGCTGATGCCGCTGGCGTTCCAGAAACGCGTGTGTTTACGCACCAGTTTGGCGTAGGTCGGCTCAATGAAGACTTTGAGCTCAACGGTGCTTTGATCTTCCGAAAGCACGTAGCTTTTGATCTGGCCAACCTTGATCTGTTTGTAGAACACCGGACTGCCACGGTTCAGCGAACCGAGACGATCGGCCTTGATGGTCAGATGCAGGCCGGGTTTGGCGTCCGACAGCGGCGGCTCTTCGGCCAGCGCCTTGAACTTGCGCACAGGTTCGCCTTCGCCAGGGCTGATAGCCACGTAGTTACCGGAGACCAGGGTTTCCAGACCGGTGATGCCGGCCAGGGTCACGCTCGGCTTGACCAGCCAGAAACGCGTGCTGGTCTTGAGGTATTGCTCGACGTCTTTGTTCATCTCGACGGTGGCGATCACGCCTTTGGAGTTGCCTTCGTCGTCGAGCTTGAGCGCCTTGACCTTCCCGACCGGCATGCCTTTGTACATGACCTCGGTCTTGTTGGCCTGAATACCTTCGCCACTCTCGAAGCGGATCTGGATCTCGATACCGGTTTCGGAGTAGGCACGCCAGCCGAGCCAGCCGCCGATGATCAACGCGATCAGAGGCAGTACCCAAATGGCAGACCAGTTCGAGGCCGGTCGGGTTTTCGCTACGGGCAAATCAGTCATGGTCGTCGTCCGACTCCGTGTTATCCCAAATCAGTCGGGGATCGAAAGTTACTGCGGCGAGCATCGTCAGAATCACCACACTGGCGAAGGCGATGGCGCCAAGATTGGCTTCGACACTGGCAAGCCGGCCGAAGTTGACGACCGCCACGAGAATGGCGATCACAAAAATATCGAGCATCGACCAGCGGCCAATAAACTCGATAAAACGGTACATCCAGATGCGCTGACGGGCGGACAGCGGCTGACGTCGTTGCACCGAAAACAGCAGCAGCGCGATGCCCACCAGTTTGAAGGTCGGCACCAGAATACTGGCGATAAACACCACCGCAGCAATCGGAATCATGCCGTGCTGCACCAACTGGATCACGCCGGACATGATAGTGCTCGGATCACCCTGACCCAAAGAACTGACAGTCATGATTGGTAAGACGTTGGCCGGAATATAGATGATCGCTGCCGTGATCAGCAGTGCCCAGGTGCGGGTGAGGCTATTTGGCCTGCGAGCGTGGACCAATGCACCACAGCGGGTGCAGGTTTGCTCGTCGGTGTCCGCTTCCTGCCTGTTCAACTCATGACATTCGGTACAGACCAGAATGCCCGCATCAATCGCCCGCATGAGCATCTTCCCCTGATAGCGCCTGCCAGATCTGATGCGGTGACATCACCACCTCCAGCCATACCTGCACTAATAACAAGCTAATGAAACACGCCAGGCCGAGACCGACGGTGATGGCCGCCATGTCCGCCAGTTTGACGATCGCCACCAGTACGCCCATGAGGTAGACCTCGAGCATTCCCCAGTCTTTGAGGTGGTGATAAATACGGTAAAGCAACAAGCCGTAACTGCGACCGACATCGAAGCGGATCGTTAGCAAGACGAATAACTGGCACAGCAACTTCAACAGCGGAATGGCCATGCTGCACAGAAATACGACAATCGAAACACCCTGCATGTCCGTGTTGAACAGGCCGAGCACGCCGCTCCAGACCGTATCCTGCGAAGACTGTCCGAGGATATTGAGTTGCATGATCGGTAAAAAGTTTGCCGGGATGTACAGCAATAATGCTGCAATCACCAGGGCGAGGCTGCGCTGCACCACGTTATGGCGGTGGGCATACAACTCGTAACCGCAGCGTGGGCAGAGCGCTTTCTCGCCATGGGCAAGCGTTGGCTTACGCATCAGCAGGTCGCACTCGTGACAGGCCACCAAGTCTTCCAGCGGTAAATCTGACAGCCCGGGGGCGTCAACCGACTCTGACATAAAGGCTCTGGCTCCGAATAAGGTGGGGCTATTCTAGTGTTCTGATTCGAAAATAACTGTGCAAATTTGTTCGCTGTCGCGAGTAAAAAACTTTCCCGCGGGCAAAACAAAACCCCAACTGCTTTCGCAATTGGGGTTTCGGAATTTAATCTTGACGATGACCTACTCTCACATGGGGAAACCCCACACTACCATCGGCGATGCATCGTTTCACTGCTGAGTTC
>NZ_JBQYFW010000028.1:0-79852 GCF_056313565.1 Pseudomonas sp. 3B-A001-10F | reverse complement strand
ATTATGGATTCAACAAAACCCTTTCAGGTCGGTGTAGCTCATCAGCATCCCCCAATCAGTCCCCTCTCCCTCCGGGCGGTCCGACGTTTCGGGAGGGCTAGGGTGAGGGGCTTTTGATCTCAGTCGTGATCTTCAAGGTACTGCAGGGCCATCCGCTCCGTAGCGACCTTCACCGGCGGCAACAAATGCGGCGCCACCAGCATCATGATCTGGTACACAACCAGCCTCACCTCACCCTCACGATCCAGAATCCGCTGATAATCCAGCGAAAACAGCAACGTCATCGTGATCTGCTCAACCAACTGCCCCAGCGCCTGCGTATCACTGACCAACTGTCCCGAAGCCTTCAACCGCGCGAGCAACGACGCCAGCGTACGCTTCAGCGCATTGAGCAGATGACGAATGCCCTTGGCCAGTTTTGGCAAGCGCCCGGCGAGGTTCGACAGGTCCTGAAACAGGAAGCGGTACTGCGCCAGTCGCTCGACGATCAAATGCAAAAACAGCCAGTAATCCTCCGGCGCCAGTTCCACATCCGAGGGTGGATCAAGCAGTGGCGCCAGTTCACTCTGGAAGCGTTCGAACAGGCCGAGAATCAGCGGTTCCTTGCCATGGAAGTGGTAGTAGAGATTGCCCGGGCTGATCCCCATTTCGTTCGCCACCTCCATGGTGGAGACGTTCGGCTCGCCCTTTTCGTTGAACAGTTGCAAAGCACATTCGAGAATCCGGTCGCGGGTTTTCATCCAGTCTTCTTAGAAAAGTTCGGTTAAGCGTCAGCGCACACGCACGTAAGTACCGGGCGCTGCCTCCATCGGTGGATAGTTCGGGTTGCCGAGGGTAAACGTGGTTTCGTGCTGGGCGCCGGAGCGCTGTTGAATCCACTCCAGCCACTGCGGCCACCAACTGCCATCGACGTGTTTGCCATCGTAGTACCAGGCGCGCGGGTCGCTGCTCATCTTGCCGTTCTCGACATAGGCAGCTTTCGGGTTGCTCGGCGGGTTGAGAATGCTCTGCACATGGCCGCTGTTGGACAGCACGAAACGCCGCTCGCCACCGAGTAGCAGGGTCGAGCGATACACCGCATCCCACGGCGTGATGTGGTCGTTCATGCCGGCGACGCTGAAGCTGTCGACGGTGACTTTCTGCAGGTCGATCGGCGTGCCGCACACTTCCAGCCCACCCGGATGGGTCAGCGGGTTGTGCTTGAAGAAGTCCAGCAGGTCGCCGTGAAATGCCGCTGGCAGACGGGTGTTGTCGTTGTTCCAGTAGAGGATGTCGAAGGCCGGCGGCTCTTTGCCCAGCAGGTAATTGTTGACGAAGTAGCTCCAGATCAAATCGTTGGGGCGCATCCAGGCGAAGACCTTGGCCATGTCGCGACCGTCGAGCACGCCTTTCTGGTACGAGCGGCGCTTGGCGGCTTCGAGGGTTTGTTCATCGGCGAAGAGGGTGGCCGGGGTTTCAATCTGGCTGTCGAGCAGGCTGACCAGGTACGTCGCACTGGAGACGCGGCGCAGTTGCCGCTTGGCCTGCAAATGCCCTTGCAGGGCGGCGATGGTCAGGCCGCCAGCGCAGGCGCCCATCAGGTTGACCTCGCGGGCACCGGTGATCGCCCGACAGATGTTCATCGCCTCTTCCACCGCCTCGACATACGTCGACAGGCCCCATTCGCGATGGCGTACATCCGGGTTGCGCCAACTGATCATGAAGGTCTGCAGGCCGTTTTTCAGTGCGTACTGGACGAAGCTGTTGTGTGGGCTGAGGTCGAAAATGTAGTACTTGTTGATTTGCGGCGGCACCACCAGCAGCGGCTTGGCGTACTGCTTTTCGCTCATCGGTCGATACTGGATCAGCTCAAGCAAATCGTTGCGAAACACCACCGAGCCGGTGGTGGTGGCCACGGTCTTGCCGACCTCGAAAGCCTGTTTGGTCACCTGGCGTGGCAGGCCGTCGTTGTGCAGCAAGTCATCGAACAAATGACTGAGGCCGCGTACCAGGCTGTGCCCGCCGGAGTTGAACAGCTCCTTGACCGCCAGCGGGTTGAGCAAGGTGTTCGACGGCGCCACAGCGTCGTTGAGCAGGGTGAAGGCGAAATGCGCGCGGGCGCGATCGTCATCGCTCATGTGGCTTTCGTCGATCCAGCTTTTGACCTGTTTTTGCCAGGCCAGATAGGCCTGCAGGCTGCGCCGGTAGAACGGATTGAGGCTCCACGCCGGATCAGCGAAACGGCTGTCGTTCGGATTGGTCGGGTGCAGGGTTTCGCCGAGCAGCACGCGGCCCAATTGACCGCCTAGTTTCAACGCGTGCTTCGCACTGTGAATCGGATTGCGCAGGCCATGGGCGGCGACGCTGCGCAAGGTCGAGATCAGGTCCCGGCCACGCAGGCCGGTGATCGCACTTTGTGCGTTGATGAACACGGCGGGGCTGGGCACTACGCCCGTCGCTGGTTTGTCGCGCATGACTCAACACTCCTTCGTCTTCAGGCCAAAAACAAACTCACCGAACCAGAACACCATAGACGCTGTTGCGGGTTGCTGCCTGCGCGGCGTCCTGCCGCGCACTCTTTAAAGGCCTGCATAAAGCCTGCCGCCGGGGTTAACCGCCGAGCGGTGTCGGATGCGGGTGCATCACCGCGCGCTGACGTTCCTCCTGGAGAAATTTCATGATGATCGGCGCCACCGCTTCGGCGCGGGTAATCAGGAACAGGTGGCCGTCGTCGATGATGTGCAGTTGCGCGTTGGGAATGCGCCAGGCGAGCATGCGCATGTTGATCAGCGGGATCAGCGGATCGTCATCGCCGGCCAGCACCAGCGTTGGCTGATGGATCTTGTGCAGCCAGTGAATGCTGGTCCAGCCGAGGCCGGCGAACAGTTGCCAGTAATAACCGAGCTTGCCCGCCGAACGCACTTTCGCGGCGTGGCTGGCCGCCAGGGTCGGGTCGCGACGGAACGAGCCGCCATAGATCAGCGGGGCGATACGGATCACGTGGGACGGCTGAATGTAGCGTCGCGGACTGGCCATCATCCACAGCACTTTTGGCTTGCCCGGCACCATTACTGCACCGGCCGCGGTCGCCGCGAGCACCAGTTTCTTGCAGCGCTCGGGGTAGTCGTAAGCGAACTGCTGCGCCAGTGCGCCGCCCCACGACACGCCGATGACGTTGACCTGGCCGTAGTCGAGGTAATCGAGCATGCGCGAGGTCAGCTTGGCCAAGCCGGGAAAGCGATATGGCCGATTAGGCGTGGACGAGCCGCCGACACCAGGCACGTCGAAGGCGATCACTTCCAGATCCGGGTCCAGCGCCGCGACAAACGGAAACACCAGCTCCAGGTTGGCGCCGATGCCGTTGAAAATCAGCAAGGGCGTCAAGTGAGGCTTGCCGGGGCGTACCGCCGTGCGGAGGGTCTGGCCATCCAGATCGACGGTACGGAATATGAACGGTTGCGGCATGCGTCAGGCCCTGTGGATTTCAAGTACACCCCGCCCCCTGTGTAGGAGCTGCCGAAGGCTGCGATCTGTTGATCTTGATTGTAAAAACAGAATCAAAAGATCGCAGCCTGCGGCAGCTCCTACATTGGGCCGGGTGTGTCAGTTACCGCTCGTGAACGTATGTGCCCGGCGAGGCTTCACCGGCCGGGTACGCTTTGTTGCCCAGTTTCAGCGGGGCCTTTTTCAGGTTGCCCGAGCGCTCGGCCTGCCACGTCTGCCAGTACAGCCACCAGGAGTCGGTGTGCTTGGTCGAGTTCTCTTGCCACTCATCGGCATTGGCCGCCATTTCTTCGCCGGTCATGTAGCGCGATTTCGGGTTGCCCGGCGGGTTGAGAATGCTCTGGATATGCCCGCTGCTCGACAACACGAACTCGACCTTGCCACCAAACAACTGCGCCGACTTGTAGCAGGACTTCCACGGTGTGATGTGGTCGTTGGTGCCGGCCAGCGAGAAGATGTCGGCCGTGACCTGCTTGAGGTCGATCGGCGTGCCGCACACTTCCAGTGCATTCGGGCGGATCAGTGGGTTGTTTTTGAACATCTCGATCAGGTCGCCATGGAACGCGGCGGGCAGGCGGGTGGTGTCGTTGTTCCAGAACAGGATGTCGAACACCGGCGGCTCGTTGCCGAGCAGGTAGTTATTGACCCAGTAGTTCCAGATCAGATCGTTCGGGCGCATCCAGGCGAAGACCTTGGCCATGTCTTTGCCTTCCAGTACACCGGCCTGATAGGAGTGGCGCTTGGCGGTCTCCAGAGTCTGCTCGTCGACGAACAGGGCGACGTCGCTGTCCAGCGTCGTGTCGAGCACGCTGACCAGCAGCGTGAGGGCATTGACCTTCTTCTCGCCGATCGCCGCGTAATGGCCGAGCAGGGCGGTGCAGGTGATGCCACCGGAGCAGGCACCGAGCATGTTCACGTCTTTGCTGCCGGTGATCGCGGTCACCACGTCGACCGCTTCTTTCAGGGCATCGATGTACGTCGACAGGCCCCACTCGCGCTGGGCCTTGGTCGGGTTGCGCCAACTGACGATAAACGTCTGCACGTTATTGCGCAGGCAGAAGCGCGCCAGACTCTTGTCCGGGCTCAAATCGAATACGTAGAACTTGTTGATCTGCGGCGGCACCACCAGCAATGGGCGCTCGTGGACTTGCTCGGTGATCGGCTTGTACTGGATCAGCTCCAGCACGTCGTTGCGAAACACCACCGCGCCTTCGGTCACGCCGAGGCTCTTGCCGACTTCGAACGCGCCCATGTTGACCTGGCTAGGCATGCCGCCGTTGTGCACCAGATCCTTGGCCAGATGCGAGAGGCCGTCGAGCAGGCTTTTGCCGCCGGTTTCGAAGAAGCGTTTGACTGCTGCGGGGTTGGCCGCCGTGTTGGTCGGGGCCATGGCTTCAGTCATCAGGTTGATGACAAAGTGGCCGCGCGCGATGTCTTTGGGTGAGAGGCTGCTGTCATCGATCCAGGCATGAAGTTCCTTGCGCCACGCCAGGTAAGTTTGCAGATAACGTTTGTAGAGCGGGTTCTGGCTCCACGCAGGATCAGCGAAGCGACGGTCATCGCCTGCCGGTTGCAGTTCGGATTTGCCGAACAGCACGTTCTTCAGTTCGAGGCCGAAATGAGTGACGTGCCTGACACTATGGATCGGTTGTTTGATGGCCTGTTTCAGCACCATACGAGCAGAGGCCAGCAGATCCTTTCCGCGTAGCCCAACGACGGGATTAAGCCCCAGGGTGTTTTCCGAGGCTTGGTACTTCAGGTCATCGTTATTCTTGTTACTCATCTACGACGCTCCATTGTCCTGAGACGAGTACCCGGTTTTCTGCTGTGCAGTTCCACAGCCAATGCCAGGTACTACTGCTCGGGTGACCGTTAATTCTGCATAGCTGCTTTACAGTCGTAGAGCACTGCAGGGAACTTGCCAGCTCCATTGGTTACCCGAGTTTAATTTTTTTCGCAAGCAGGCCGATCCTCGGCCACACAGCAGAGCATTCAAACAGATGAATTTAGAAAATGCCCTCTAATGAGCGCAAGGCTCGGACTAGAGCATCAGCTTGACGATCGACTCGCTCGGGTCGCGGGTTTTTCCGGCGGCTTTGAGCTCGGCCAGATAATCGGCCCAGAGTGCGTCATAACGTCGCCCCAGCTCGTAGAGATAATCCCAGGTGAACAAGCCACTGTCGTGACCATCGTCGAAGGTCAGTTTCAGTGCGTAGTGACCGGCCGGTTCCAGCTTGCTCAGACCGACGTTGATCTTGCCAAATTGCAGGATCGGTTTGCCGTGGCCCTGGACCTCGGCGGAGGGGGAGTGCACGCGCAGGAATTCGGCGGGCAGGGTGTATTCCTCGCCGGACGCGTAGGTGAGCGTCAGGGTCTTCGAGGCTTTGTGCAGTTTGATGTCGGTAGGAATAGTAGTCATTGCAGGTCATCCGACTAGAGGAACACCCTGTAGGAGCTGCCGAAGGCTGCGATCTGTTGATCTTGCTTTTTAACAAACTCAAGTCAAAAGATCGCAGCCTGCGGCAGCTCCTACAGGGACGGTGACCTACAGGATATAACGGGACAGGTCTTCGTTCTGCGCCAATTCACCGAGGTGGCTGTTGACGTATTCGGCGTCGATCAGAATCGGCTTCTCATCGTGGGTGCTGGCCAGATCGCCGGCACTGAACGAAACCTCTTCGAGCAGACGCTCAAGCAGCGTGTGCAAGCGACGGGCACCGATGTTTTCGGTTTTCTCGTTGACCTGCCAGGCGATCTCCGCCAGACGCTTGATGCCTTCCGGCTGGAACTGGATGTTCAGGCCTTCGGTTTTCAGCAGCGCGCAATACTGCTCGGTCAGCGAGGCATGCGGTTCGCTGAGGATGCGTTCGAAGTCCGAAGGGCTCAGGGCCTTGAGTTCAACGCGGATCGGCAGACGACCTTGCAACTCAGGCACCAGATCGCTCGGCTTGCTCAGGTGGAACGCACCGGAGGCGATAAACAGGATGTGGTCAGTCTTGACCATGCCCAGTTTGGTGTTGACGGTGCAGCCTTCGATCAGCGGCAGCAGGTCGCGCTGTACGCCTTCACGGGACACATCAGCGCCACCGACGTTACCGCGCTTGGCGACTTTGTCGATTTCGTCGATGAACACGATGCCGTGCTGTTCAACGGCTTCCAGCGCCTTAGCCTTCAGCTCTTCTTCGTTAACCAGACGCCCGGCTTCTTCGTCGCGCACCAGCTTCAGCGCTTCTTTGACCTTGAGCTTGCGCGCTTTCTTTTTGCCCTTGCCCATGTTGGCGAACAGCGACTGCAACTGGTTGGTCATCTCTTCCATGCCAGGCGGCGTGGCGATCTCGATGCCGGCAACTTCGGCGACTTCGATTTCGATTTCCTTGTCATCCAGCTGACCTTCGCGCAGGCGCTTGCGGAACAGCTGACGGGTGTTGGAATCGGAGCTCGGCGCTTCTTCATTGCTGAAGCCCATGCGGGCCGGCGGCAGCAGTGCGTCGAGGATACGATCCTCGGCAGCGTCTTCGGCGCGATGGCGAACGCGGGTCATTTCCTGCTCACGGAGCATTTTGATCGCGGCGTCGGCCAGATCACGGATGATCGATTCGACGTCACGACCGACGTAGCCGACTTCGGTGAACTTGGTCGCTTCGACTTTGATGAACGGCGCGTTGGCCAGTTTCGCCAGACGACGGGCGATCTCGGTTTTACCGACACCGGTCGGGCCGATCATCAGGATGTTCTTCGGGGTCACTTCAACACGCAGCTCTTCAGGCAGCTGCATGCGGCGCCAGCGGTTGCGCAGGGCAATCGCGACGGCGCGCTTGGCATCGTCCTGGCCGATGATATGGCGGTTGAGTTCGTGGACGATTTCGCGGGGAGTCATGGACATAGTAATTGACGGTCCTCAAGCAGAAACAAGCCGTGGCACAGGGCCGCGTCAGGCTTATTCAGCGAGATCCTGCTCCTCAATGGTCTGAGTGTGGTTGGTGAATACACAGATGTCGCCGGCGATGCCAAGGGCGGTTTCGACGATTTCACGGGCCGACAGATCGGTCTTTTTCAGCAGGGCGCTGGCCGCGGCTTGCGCGTAGCCGCCGCCGGAACCCATGGCGATCAGGCCATCTTCGGGCTCGACCACATCACCGTTGCCGGTAATGATCAGCGAGGCGTCCTTGTTGGCGACCGCGAGCATGGCTTCGAGGCGGCTCAGGGAGCGGTCGGTGCGCCATTCTTTGGCGAGTTCGACAGCGGCGCGCACCAGGTGGCCCTGATGTTTCTCAAGCTGGCCTTCGAAACGTTCGAAGAGGGTAAAGGCGTCGGCGGTAGCACCGGCAAAACCGGCGATGACCTGGCCGTGGTACAGGCGACGAACTTTTTTCGCGTTGCCTTTCATCACGGTATTGCCGAGAGAAACCTGGCCGTCGCCGCCCATGACGACTTTGCCGTGACGGCGGACTGAAACGATGGTGGTCAAGGGAAGAGTCTCCACACAGCGGGGCGAAAGTGCCTTATGCCCATTCATATGGGGGTGCTGGAGAGGATTTCAACCGTAGCGCGGCAGAGGGGACGAGCGGCGTGTTGCACCTGATCGTTCCCACGCTCTGCGTGGGAACGATCGGCGGTGATCAGCGGCTTTGGCGTTGTTGTAACAACAGGTTGCTGAAGCCGGCGCCAGCCAGTTGTTTCTGTGCAGTAGTCAGTTGCTCACGGTTGCTGAACGGCCCGACCAAAACGCGATACCAGGTTTCATCCTTCACCGTGCCGGACTCAACCGCTACCGCCTGACCGAGCAGAATGATCTGCGCACGAACCTTGTCAGCATCGGTTTCCTTGCGGAACGAGCCGGCCTGCAAGAAGAACTTGGTTACCGGTGCCGCTTTGCTCACCGGCGGTGCTGGTGGCGGGGTAATCCCGGCCAACGCTGCCTGCGCGCGCGCAGTGTCGATCTTCGCCGCTTCCGCCGGGGTCACTGGCGTGGTCGGGATGGCCGGCACTTGTGGCGTCGGCAGGGTCTTCTCCGGCACCGCGTCCGGCGGCACGATCACTTCCGATTCCGGCAGCAGGGTGTAGAAGTCGTACTTCGGCTTCACCGGTTGCGTCGGGCTCGGCGGGGTCTTGTTGGCCTCGGCGATCTTCGACGCTTTCTGCTGTTGCGCCTGTTCGACTTTCTCGCGCTTGACCGTGTCGCTGCCCTTGCCCGGCTCCAGCTTCATCAGAAACACGATGAACGCGCCGACCGTGAGGCCGATGGCCATCCACAGCCAACCCGGAATCGGTTGCTTCGCAGGAGCTTGGTAACGGCTGGCGCCACGCTTGGGTGCAGGTTTTTTCTTGGCAGCCAACTTACATACGCTCCAGAGTTTCCAGACCCAACAGCTCCAGGCCTTGCTTGAGGGTGCGACCGGTCAGCGCGGCCAGACGCAGACGGCTCTGCATCTGGGCCGGGGTTTCGGCGGCGAGGATCGGGCAGTTCTCGTAGAAGCTGGAGAACAGACCGGCAACGTCGTACAGATAAGTGCAGAGAATGTGCGGCGTGCCTTTGTCGGACACGTTGTTCAGCACTTCGCCGAACTGCGCCAGTTTCGCCGCCAGCTCTTGCTCATGTGCGGCTTCCAGCACAATCTGGCCATCGACTTCGCTGAAGTCCTTGCCCAGTTTGCGGAACACGCCGGCGACGCGGGTGTAGGCGTAGAGCAGGTACGGTGCGGTGTTGCCTTCGAAGTTCAGCATCAGGTCGAAGTTGAAGCTGTAGTCGCTGGTGCGGTGCTTCGACAGGTCGGCGTATTTCACCGCGCCGATGCCGACGACTTTGGCGATGTTGCGCAGCTCGTCTTCGGCCAGTTCCGGGTTCTTCTCTTTCACCAGGCTGTAGGCGCGTTCCTGCGCTTCGGTGAGCAGATCGATCAGCTTCACGGTGCCGCCGTCACGGGTCTTGAACGGACGGCCGTCGGCACCGTTCATGGTGCCGAAGCCCATGTGTTCCATTTCCATCGGATGGGTGACGAAGCCGGCCTT
This sequence comes from Pseudomonas sp. 3B-A001-10F, assembly GCF_056313565.1. Lineage (NCBI taxonomy): Bacteria > Pseudomonadati > Pseudomonadota > Gammaproteobacteria > Pseudomonadales > Pseudomonadaceae > Pseudomonas > Pseudomonas sp. 3B-A001-10F. The sequence goes on along the minus strand of NZ_JBQYFW010000028.1, from coordinate 70,360 downwards.
GCGCGCCACGGCGAACACTTGCTGGAAGTGCAGAGCCTGACGCTGGTCGACGAAATACAGTGCGCGGTCGGCTTTCAGCTTGCCACTGCGGTAGCGCACGGCGGCGAGGTCAGTGGTGGCGTACAGGTAACCGCCGTCAGCCTTGACGATGATTACCGGCAGCGGATCGCCGTCAGCATTCTTGAATTCGTCGAGGAACACGCACTGGGCGCCGTTGCTCTCGACCAGCATGCCAGCGGCTTTCAAGTCGTTGACCACGTTGATCAGGTCGTCGTTGTAGGCGCTTTCACCCATCACGTCGGCCATGGTCAGCTTGACGTTGAGCAGTTCGTAGATCTTCTGGCAGTGCGACAGCGAGATGTCCTTGAACCGGGTCCACAGCGCCAGGCACTCGGCATCGCCGGCCTGCAACTTGACCACCAGGCCACGGGCGCGGTCGGCGAATTCTGCGGATTCGTCGAAACGCTGCTTGGCGGCGCGGTAGAAGTTTTCCAGGTCCGACAGCTCATCGCTGGTGATCGGGTTTTCCTGCAGATACGCCATCAGCATGCCGAACTGGGTGCCCCAGTCGCCGACGTGGTTCTGACGGATCACTTCGTCGCCGAGGAAATCCAGTACGCGCGCCACGCCGTCGCCGATGATGGTCGAGCGCAAGTGGCCGACGTGCATCTCTTTGGCCAGGTTCGGTGCCGACAGGTCGACCACGGTGCGCTGCGCCGGGCCAGCCTTGCGCACGCCAATGTGAGCATCAGCCAGTGCGGCATCGAGGCGGTTGGCCAAGGCCTGGGTGTTCTGGAAGAAATTGATGAAGCCCGGGCCGGCGATTTCGGCCTTGGTGACGTTCTCGTCGGCAGGCAGTGCGGCAATGATTTTTTCCGCCAGATCGCGCGGCTTCATGCCCGCAGGCTTGGCCAGCATCATGGCGATGTTGCTGGCGAAGTCGCCGTGGGTCTTGTCACGGGCGTTCTCCACCTGGATCGCCGGCGACAGGCCTTCAGGCAACACACCTTCGTTGACGAGTTGGGTGAGGGCTTGTTGGATCAGCTGGCGAATGGTGTCTTTCATGGTCTTCTCTTTCGACCGCAAGCGCGGCGGGCGCATCGATGCGCGGGTGGAAAAACTGGGCATTATCCGTTGCGAAGACGGGCTTGCCAACCTTAGCAGGCAGCTTATGGATATGTGGTGACATTCAGATCAAAAGATCGCCGCCTGCGGCGGCTCCTACACGGGGATAGGCATTTTCCTGTAGGAGCTGCCGAAGGCGGCGATCTTTCGATCTTCAATACAAATCGACGGGATCGACATCCAGCGACCAGCGCACCGCGCGCCCGCTCGGCATCTGCTCCAGCACCAGCAACCAACTGGCCAGCAACCGATGCAGCGGCGCCCGCGCTGTCGCCTGCAACAACAGCTGCGCGCGATAACGCCCAGCACGACGCTCCATCGGCGCCGGCACTGGCCCGAGCAGTTCAATCCCGCTCAGATTCTGCTCGGTCAGCAAGCGCTCGGCTTCGCTGCACGCCTCATCGAGAAAGCCCTCCGCCTGCCCCGGCTTGTGCGCTTCGGCACGCAACAACGCCAGATGCGCAAACGGTGGCAGTCCGGCAGCCCGTCGTTCGCTCAAGGCCTGTTCGGCAAAGGCGAAATAGCCCTGTTCGGTGAGTTGCACCAATAAAGGATGGTCAGCGAGGTGTGTCTGGATAATCACCTTGCCCGGTTCCTCCGCTCGCCCGGCACGACCTGCGACCTGCACGATCAACTGCGCCATGCGCTCGCTGGCGCGGAAGTCGCCGGAGAACAGACCGCCGTCAGCATCCAGAATCGACACCAGCGTCACCCTTGGAAAATGGTGACCCTTGGCCAACATCTGCGTGCCGACCAGAATGCACGGCTGGCCCTTCTGGATCGTCGCGAACAGTTGATTCATCGCGTCTTTGCGTGACGTGCTGTCGCGGTCGACCCGTAGCACCGGATAATCGGGGAACAGAATCGCCAGTCGCTCTTCGGCGCGTTCGGTGCCCGCGCCCACGGGGCGCAAATCAACCTTGTTGCACTTCGGACACTGGCGCGGTGTGCGCTCGACGTAGCCACAGTGATGGCAACGCAGTTCGCCGTAGCGCTGGTGCACAGTCATCCGCGCATCGCAGCGCGAACACTCGGACATCCAGCCGCAGTCATGACACAACAGTGTCGGGGCGAAGCCGCGCCGGTTGAGGAACACCAGCACTTGCTGGCCGTTGGCGAGGGTCTGGCCGATGGCTTGCTGCATCGGCCCGGAAATGCCGCTGTCCAGTGGACGGCTTTTCACATCCAGCCGCAGGAAGCGGGGCTGCTTGGCACCGCCAGCACGTTCATTCAGGCGTAGGAGGCCGTAACGGCCGGTGTAGGCGTTGTGCAGGCTTTCCAGCGATGGCGTCGCGGAACCGAGGACGATCGGGATGTTTTCCTGCCGCGCACGCACCAACGCCAGATCACGGGCGTGGTAACGCAGGCCTTCCTGCTGTTTATAAGAGCCGTCGTGCTCTTCGTCGATGATGATCAGCCCGGGGTTTTTCATCGGAGTGAACAGCGCCGAGCGGGTGCCGATAATAATGTCGGCCTCGCCATCACGTGCGGCGAGCCAGGCTTCGAGGCGCTCGCGATCATTGACCGCTGAGTGCAGCAGGGCGATGCGCGCGTTGAAGCGCTGCTCGAAACGCGCCAGGGTCTGCGGGCCGAGGTTGATCTCCGGGATCAGCACCAGCGCCTGTTTGCCGGCTTCGAGGGTTTCGCGGATCAGTTGCAAATAGACTTCGGTCTTGCCACTGCCGGTGACCCCGGCCAGCAGGAACGCGTGATAACTGTCGAAGCCGGCGCGGATCGCCTCGTAGGCGGCGCGCTGTTCGGCGTTCAGCGGCAATTCCGGCTGTGCCAGCCAATGTTCATGGCGCACGCCGGGTGCATGCCGGCGGATTTCCACTTGCACCAGATTTTTCGCCAGCAGCAGATCAAGGCTGTCCTTGCTCAGCATCAGTTTGCTCAGCAACTGATGGGCGACGCCGTGCGGGTGTTGAGCCAGCGTCGCCAGTGCTTCGCGCTGGCGCGGTGCGCGGGCGATGCGCGGATCATCAAGGCTGGCGCCGGGGACGATCGACCAGAAGCGCTCCTGTCGGGCCTCGGCCAGTTCGCCTTGGCGCAGCAGCACTGGCAGCGCCCAGCTCAGGGTGTCGCCGAGGCTGTGCTGATAATACTGCGACGTCCACAGGCACAGCTTGAACAGCGCCGGTGGCAGTGGCGCTGTGGCGTCGAGCAGGGCCAGTGCTGGTTTCAGTTTCTCCACCGGCACTTCGCTGGTGTCCGTGACCTCGACCAGAATCCCGATCATCTCGCGTCGACCGAACGGCACTCGCAGGCGCATGCCCGGCTGCAATTGCTCACGCAGCACACCGGCCGGGGCTCGATAGTCGAACAGGCGGCGCAAGGGTGAAGGCAGGGCGAGGCGCAGAATGGCGTCGGGCACGCGGGGGGATCTCTATAAACGGGCGGTATGGCTCGGCACATAACCTTGTAGGAGTGAGCCTGCTCGCGATAGCGGTCTGTCATTCAACATTTATGTCGTCTGAAATACCGCTCTCGCGAGCAGGCTCACTCCTACAAAGGAATCGCGTATTGGGCCGGGAGCCTAGCAGACGGTCGGTCTCGGTGACAGCTTGCGTGTTTGAAAAGGTCTGGTAGAATCCGCGGCCTAATTACGTGCGGTATTCAACAATAGTGTTGGGTGGCGGCACGCTAGCTGAGGAAGACACCATGAAAGCTGATATCCACCCGAATTACCCAGTCATCGCTGTTACCTGCAGCTGTGGCAACAAGTTCGAAACTCGTTCGACTTTCGGCAAAGCTCTGCCAATCGACGTTTGCAACGAATGCCACCCGTTCTACACCGGTAAGCAGAAGACTCTGGACACTGGCGGCCGCGTTCAGCGCTTCGCAGACCGTTTCGGTGCTTTCGGCAAGAAACCTGCTGCTGCAGAGTAAGGTTGAAGGGCCCGGTGGGCTTTTCCTCGTTGCTGAAAAAGGCGTCCCTCGCGGGCGCCTTTTTTGTGTCTGCGATTTGGCTATCCGGCGCGCAGGCCTTCTGTCCGGCGCCTGCGGGACTGGCCAGCGTCACCGTGCAGCGCGTGGTCGATGGCGACACGCTGCGCCTGAGCGACGGTCGCAGCGTACGCATGATCGGCCTCAACACGCCTGAGCTGGGCAGGCAGGGCCGCAGCGACGAACCCTTCGCCGTGGCGGCACGCAAACGCCTGCAAGCGCTGGTCGATGCCAGCGGCGGACGTGTCGGTTTGCGCCCCGGCAAGCAAGCTAAAGACCATTACGGGCGTACGCTTGCGCATATTTACAGCACCAGCGGCGCCAATCTCGAAGCGCAAATGCTCGCCGATGGCCTCGGTTTCCAGGTCGCGGTTGCGCCGAATGTCGATCTTGTTGCCTGCCAGCAAGCCGCCGAACGCAGTGCGCGAAAGGCCGGGCTGGGCCTCTGGCGGCAATCACCTGTACTGAAAGCGGAGCAGATCCAGCGCTCGGGTTTCGCCGTGATCAGTGGGCGTGTGAGCAAGGTTCAGCGCAATCGAGGCGGAATCTGGATCGAGTTGCAGGACTCTCTTGTATTGCGCGTTGCTCCCAATCTGGTCGGACAATTTGACAATGCCCGGTTGCAGGCGTTGAAAGGCAAGCAGATCGAGGCTCGCGGCTGGATCGTTGATCGTTCCCGGCGCGGTGGATTGCAATCCGGCCAGTCGCGCTGGCTGCTTCCGTTGACGGATCCTTCGATGTTGCAAACGCCGCGCTGAAGAAAAATTGTAGACATTTTTTCTGTCGATTGTGAACAGTCTAGCCCTTGTGCGCCGTGGCTCTTGGCCCAAAGTCGTAGGGCAGGGCGCTTGACAGGGGTGACCGCTCAGTCTTGTGGGGACTTTGCGAGGCGCGTATCCTCGCTGACCAGTCTGTCCAACAGTAAAAAGCGGAATGCCAAAATGTCTGATCTGAAAACTGCCGCTCTCGAATATCATGCCAATCCTCGTCCAGGGAAGCTGAGTGTCGAGCTCACCAAGGCCACTGCTACCGCTCGCGACTTGTCGCTGGCCTACAGCCCCGGCGTAGCTGAACCAGTGCGTGAGATCGCTCGCGATCCTGAACTGGCCTACAAATACACCGGCAAGGGCAACCTGGTTGCAGTCATTTCCGATGGCACCGCGATTCTCGGTCTGGGCAACCTCGGCCCATTGGCTTCCAAGCCAGTAATGGAAGGTAAAGGCGTACTGTTCAAGCGCTTCGCCGGCATCGACGTTTTCGACATCGAAGTCGACTCCGAAAGCCCGCAAGCCTTCATCGATACCGTAAAACGCATCTCCATCACTTTCGGTGGTATCAACCTGGAAGACATCAAGGCACCCGAGTGCTTTGAGATCGAACGTGCTCTGATTGAGCAGTGCGACATTCCGGTATTCCACGATGACCAGCACGGCACCGCGATCGTGACCGCTGCGGGCATGATCAACGCCCTGGAAATCGCTGGCAAAACCCTGCCGGAAGCGAAAATCGTCTGCCTGGGCGCCGGCGCTGCCGCCATCTCCTGCATGAAACTGCTGGTGAGCATGGGCGCACGCATCGAAAACATCTTCATGGTTGACCGTACCGGCGTGATCCACTCCGGCCGTGACGACCTGAACCAGTACAAAGCGGTATTCGCTCACGCCACCGAGAAGCGCAGCCTGGCTGACGCACTGGCAGGCGCTGACGTGTTCGTCGGTCTGTCCGGCCCGAACCTGCTGAGCGCAGAAGGCCTGCTGTCGATGGCGGCCAACCCGATCGTGTTCGCTTGCTCGAACCCGGATCCGGAAATCTCCCCGGAGCTGGCGCACGCTACCCGTAGCGACGTGATCATGGCCACCGGCCGTTCGGACTACCCGAACCAGGTCAACAACGTGCTGGGCTTCCCGTTCATCTTCCGAGGTGCCCTGGACGTTCGCGCCAAGCGCATCAACGAAGAAATGAAAGTGGCTGCCGCCAACGCCCTGCGTGAACTGGCCAAGCTGCCTGTTCCTCAGGACGTGTGCGATGCCTACGGTGGTGCTCCGCTGGAGTTCGGCCGTGAGTACATCATTCCGAAGCCAATGGACAAGCGCCTGATCACCCTGATCTCCGACGCTGTGGCCAAAGCCGCGATCGAGACCGGTGTGGCGACTCTGCCGTATCCGAAGAACTACCCGCTGAAAAGCGTGGATGACGTGTTCAACGGCTAAGCCGTTGTAGCGCTTCAAACGAAAGCCCCGGCTCGATAGAGTCGGGGTTTTTTATTGCCTGAAGATCAAGAGCCCCCTCACCCTAGCCCTCTCCCAGGGGGAGAGGGGACTGATTGGGGGATGTTCGGGAGTTACGCCGACCTGAACGTATTGTTTTGAATCCATAATCGACACAGCTCTCTCAGGTCGATGTAGAGCGCTAGACAACTCGGTCAGTCCCCTCTCCCTCCGGGAGAGGGCTAGGGTGAGGGGCTCTAGATCTTCAGCCATAAAAAAGCCCCGCACATCTCACGAAGGCGGGGCTTTTTGCTACTTCAGGATCAGAACAGATCGATCGGCGCCTGCTCATCCGCTGGCAGCGGGCTGCCCGGTACGGCGCCATTACCCAGCTCATTCACCGACGGCGGCGTGTCTTCAGACTTGAACAGCTCGAAATACGCGCCCGGCGTACTCGGCGTCGCCGCACGGCCACTGACCGGATCCACGCGCAGACTCAGCAAACCTTCCGGCTCAGGCTGCACGTGCGGCGGCTTGTCCTTCAGCGCAGCCGACATGTAGTTCATCCAGATCGGCAGCGCCACGGTGCCACCGAACTCGCGACGACCGAGGCTTTCCGGCTGATCGAAGCCAGTCCAGACCGTGGTCACGTAGTCGGCGTTGTAACCGGAGAACCAGGCATCTTTCGATTCGTTGGTGGTACCGGTTTTGCCGGCGATATCGCTGCGGCCCATCGCCAGCGCGCGACGGCCGGTGCCGAGCTTGATCACGTCCTGCAACATGCTGTTGAGGATGTAAGTGGTGCGGCCATCGACAATTCGCTCAGCCACTGCCGGTGTTTGCGGCACGGCCGCGCTGCCCGGCGCCTCGCCCGCAACCGGTGTGGCGTTGACCGTAAACGAATCGGTGTGCGGTGCGGCGATACCGTCCGTCGCCGAACCGCCCTGAGGCACGGTTGGCGGGTTGGCGAGAAACAGCGTATCGCCATTACGGCTTTCGATCTTGTCGATGATGTACGGGGTGATCTTGTAACCGCCGTTGGCGAACGTACTCCAACCGGTCGCAATCTCCATCGGCGTCAGCGTTGCAGTACCCAGCGCCAGCGACAGGTTGGGCGGCAGATCCTGCTTGTTGAAGCCGAAACGGGTGATGTAGTCGATGGTCTTGCCTACGCCCATCGCCTGCAGCAAGCGGATCGACACCAGGTTACGCGACTTGTACAGCGCCTCACGCAGGCGGATCGGGCCGAGGAAGGTGTTGGTGTCGTTCTTCGGGCGCCAGACCTTGTCCAGATATTCGTCGACAAACACGATCGGCGCGTCGTTGACCAGCGTGGCGGCAGTGTAGCCGCTATCCAGCGCGGCACTGTAGACGAACGGCTTGAAGCTCGAGCCGGGCTGACGCTTGGCCTGCATCGCACGGTTGTAGTTGCTCTGTTCGAAGGCGAAACCGCCAACCAGCGAGCGAATCGCGCCGTTCTGCGGATCCAGCGACACCAGCGCACCTTGAGCCTGGGGGATCTGGCTGAACTTCAGTGAATTGTCTTTCTGACGCTGCACGCGAACCAGATCACCGACCGCCGCGACATCCGACGGCTGGCGCGGATTGGCGCCCATGCTGTTGGTGTTGAGGAACGGTCGTGCCCATTTCATGGTGTCCCAGGCGACGTGCTCTTCGCCGGTACGGGTCAGCACTTGCAGGCCGTTCTTGTCGACCTGGGTGACGATGGCCGGCTCCAGGCTGCTGATGGTGCGCTGCTTGGTCAGTTCACTTGCCCAGGCCTCACGGGTCTTGCCCGGCAGACGCGATTCGGGGCCACGGTAGCCGTGACGCTGGTCGTAGGTCATCAAACCTTCGTGCAGCGCGGTGTTGGCCATTTCCTGCAGGTTGCTCGGCACCGTGGTGGTAACGCGGAAACCTTCGGTGTAAGCGTCGCTGCCATAACGACCGACCATCTCGGCACGAGCCATTTCAGCGATATACGGTGCATTCACTTCCGGGGTCGGCACGTGATAGCTGGCGTTCAGCGGTTCGTTGATCGCAGCGGTGTAGTCCGCTTCGCTGATCTTGCCAAGCTTGTACATGCGCCCGAGGATCCAGTCGCGGCGTTCTTTGCTGCGCGCCGGGTTGGCTAGCGGGTTGAAACGCGACGGGGCTTTCGGCAGGCCGGCGATCATCGCCATCTGCGCCAGGCTGACATCACGGATCGACTTGCCGTAATACACCTGCGCCGCTGCTTCGATGCCATAGGCGCGGTTGCCCAGATAGATCTTGTTCACGTACAGCTCAAGGATTTCATCCTTGGTCAGCTGTCGCTCGATCTGCAGGGCCAGAAGAATTTCGGTGGTTTTGCGCGAGAAGCTGCGTTCGCTGGTCAGGAAGAAGTTCTTCGCTACCTGCATGGTGATGGTGCTGCCGCCGGACTGAATGTGTCCGCTTTTGACCAGTTGGGTCGCGGCGCGCATCAGGCTGCTCGGATCGACGCCATAGTGGTTGGCGAAATTGTCGTCTTCAGCACTTAGTAACGCATTAATGAAATTGGGGGGAATGTCGGCGAAACGGATCGGTGTGCGGCGCATTTCGCCAAATTCGGCGATCAACTTGTTGTCGCTGGAGTAGACCCGCAGCGGAATCTGCAACTGAATGCTTCGCAGAGCCTCCACAGACGGCAAACCCGGACTAAGGTAAAGAAACGCGCCGCTGAGACCTAAAAGCAGTCCGCAGAAAACGGCGACGATGGACCAACCGAAAAATTTCAGCAGACGAATCAAGGCTTTTGGACATCCAGTGCAAAGAATGAATTTGGCGACGGGGCTCCGGCTACACACAGAACCATCCGCGCTTGCAGTAAAAAGCGGAAAAAAACGCTGGGCATTATAAGCACTTTTCTGCTGGGGGCGTCATTTGCGCTTCTGTCAAGACGGGGTGAAGGAACGCAATGCGTATTACAGAGTCCGTAACTCACGGAAAGTCATAGGGAATTGGTAGTGCTGGGACTCTTCAATAAAAAGGCCAATACGTTACTGGGGATCGACATCAGTTCCACGTCAGTGAAGCTGCTGGAACTGAGCCGTCAGGGTGATCGCTACCGGGTCGAGGCGTATGCGGTAGAGCCATTGCCAGTCAACGCCGTGGTCGAAAAGAACATCGCCGAACTTGAAGGCGTCGGTCAGGCCCTGAGCCGTTTACTGGTCAAGGCGCGCACCGGGCTCAAGAGCGTGGCAGTCGCAGTGGCCGGTTCTGCCGTGATCACCAAGATCATCGAGATGGACGCCGGGCTGTCCGACGACGAGCTGGAAAACCAGCTGAAGATCGAGGCCGATCAGTACATTCCCTACCCGCTGGACGAAGTCGCCATCGATTTCGAAGTCCAGGGCGTGTCACCGCGCAACCCTGAGCGGGTCAATGTGTTGCTCGCTGCCTGTCGCAAGGAAAACGTCGAAGTTCGTGAAGCGGCGCTGGCCCTCGCCGGGCTGACCGCACGGGTAGTCGACGTCGAAGCCTATGCGCTGGAGCGCTCGTTCGGCTTGCTGGCCACGCAACTGGCGGCTTCTCAGGAGCGTCTGACTGTCGCTGTGGTCGACATCGGCGCGACCATGACCACGCTCAGCGTCCTGCACAATGGCAAGATCATCTATACCCGCGAGCAATTGTTCGGCGGCCGGCAACTGACCGAGGAAATCCAGCGCCGCTATGGCCTGACCCTCGAACAAGCCGGGCTGGCGAAAAAACAGGGTGGCCTGCCCGATGATTACATCAGCGAGGTCTTGCAACCGTTTCGCGAGGCGCTGGTGCAGCAAGTGTCGCGCTCGCTGCAGTTCTTCTTCGCCTCCGGGCAATACAACGCGGTCGATCACATTCTACTGGCCGGCGGCACGGCTTCAGTGCCCGGGCTGGATCGGCTGATCGAACAGCGCCTGAGCACGCCGACACAAGTAGCCAACCCGTTTGCCAACATGGCCTTGAGCAGCAAGGTCAACGCCGGGGCTTTGGCCAGCGACGCGCCGGCGCTGATGATCGCCTGCGGGCTCGCGCTCAGGAGTTTCGACTGATGGCGCGGATCAACCTCCTACCCTGGCGCGAGGAGCGTCGCGAAGAACGGCGCAAACGCTTTCTGCTGGCCTTGATCGGCGTGGTGGTCGGCTCGGTCGGTGCGGTGCTGATTGCCGATCAGGTCATCAGCACCGCCATTGCACGACAAGTGGCGCGCAATGATTACATCGGCAAGCAGATTGCTGTGGTCGACGAACGGATCAAACAGATCAGCGATCTCAAGGCGCGTCGTCAGCAACTGGTCGAGCGCATGCGCATCATCCAGGACTTGCAGGGCAACCGGCAGATCAGTGGGCGAATCTTCGATCAACTGGCGCGCACGCTGCCGGACGGTGTGTATTTCACCGACGTGAAGATGGTTGGCAAAACCCTGTCGATCAGCGGTGCAGCCGAATCGAACAACCGGGTCTCCGAATTGATGCGCAATCTGGATGCTTCCGACTGGTTCGACGCGCCCAGTCTCAACGAGGTGAAGGCGACGACGGCGGGCCAGGTGGATCAGGCCAACACGTTTGAGTTGACCGTACGGCAGACCCAGCCCCGCACCGTGGAGGACGAGCAATGAAGCCGTCCGAATGGCTGGAAAGTCTGCGCGACATCGATTTCAACGACCTCGATACCAGCAACATCGGCTCATGGCCGGCAGCAGTGAAAGCCATCGCCGGGGCGCTGTTGATGGTGTTGGTCCTGGCGCTCGGTTATAACTTTTTCATCAGTGACCTGGAAAACCAACTCGAAGCCAAGCGCGAGGAAGAAACCACGCTCAAGGAGCAGTTCGCCAGCAAGGCACGTCTTTCGGCCAACCTTGAGTTGTACACCCAACAAATGAAGGCGATGGAAAACACCTTTGGCGTGCTGTTGCGCCAATTGCCCAGTGACACCGAAGTGCCGGGCCTGCTCGAAGACATCACCCGCACGGGGCTGGGCAGCGGCCTGGAGTTCGAAGAGATCAAACTGCTGCCGGAGGTCACCCAGCAGTTTTACATCGAGCTGCCGATCCAGATCACCGTCACCGGTGCCTATCACGACCTTGCGACCTTCGTCAGTGGCGTGGCCGGGCTGCCACGCATTGTCACCTTGCACGATTTCGAACTCGCTCCGGCCGATAAAGAGGGCGGGCCGAAGCTGCGCATGAGCATCCTTGCCAAGACCTACCGGTATAACGACAAGGGGCTGCAGAAATGAGCCCGACTCGTTACATCGCGTTGTCGATGACGCTGCTCGCGTTGAACGGTTGTGGTGGCAGCAATGACTTCAGCGATCTTGATGCCTACTTGAATGAAGTGCGCCTGCGCCCGGCAGGCAAGATTGAACCAACCCCGACATTTCGGTCTTACCCAACATTCACTTACAGCGCGGCCAACCTGCGCAGTCCGTTCTCGCGCCAGGTGCGCGTCGATCTGGCCGGGCAGAAGCACGGCTCGCGCAACGTCAAGCCCGACCCCAACCGGGTCAAGCAATACCTCGAAGGTTTCAACATCGAGCAGTTCGAGATGGTTGGCACGATCTCCAATGTTTCCGGCTCCTTTGCGTTGTTGCGCGGTGCTGGCGGCGTACATCGGTTAAAAGTCGGCGATTACCTGGGGCGCAACGACGGTCGCATCGTCGCCATCAGCGCCACCCAGGTCGATGTCGTCGAAATCGTGCCCGACGGCGAAGGCGCCTGGCTGGAGCGTCCGCGCACCATTCCTTTGAAAGAGCACTCATAGTGGAAGTCGAACAATGAACAGGATTTTCTCCACCCTCGGTTTTTCGCTATGGATAGCGCTGATGTCACCGATGGTACTCGCGGCCAATCTGAGGACGCTGGACGTGGCGGCGTTGCCGGGTGATCGCGTCGAGCTGAAGTTGTCGTTCGACGGCCCGCCACCACAACCCAAGGGCTACACCACCGAATCGCCGGCGCGGATTGCCCTGGACCTGCCCGGTGTCGCCAGTGAGTTGGCCAGCAAGAACCTCGATCTGGGCAGCGGCAATGCGCGCACCGCCACTGTGGTTGAGGCCAAGGAGCGCACGCGGCTGATTGTCAGCCTGACGCAACTGGCGCCGTACACCACGCGGGTTGAGGGCAATAACCTGTTCGTGGTGGTCGGTCAGGGCGCACCAGCAGATGCGTCGCGCCCTGCAGCCGTTGCGCCCCGCACTACGGCTAAAGCGGCCGCACCCGCCAAGGCATTTGTGCCGAAAAGCCGGGCGATTCGTGGTGTGGACTTCCAGCGTGGTACGGCGGGGGAAGGCAATGTGGTCATCGACCTGTCCGATCCGACCATCGCCCCGGATATCCAGGAACATGACGGCAAGATCATCCTCAGCTTCGCCCGTACGCAGTTGCCGGACAAGTTGAGGGTACGCCTCGACGTCAAGGATTTCGCCACCCCGGTGCAGTTCGTCAATGCCGGAGTAACCGCTGATCGCACAGTCATTACCGTTGAACCCAGTGGCACCTACGAGTACTCCACCTTCCAGACCGACAACAAACTGACCGTCAGCATCCGCCCGATGACTGTCGATGACCTGCAAAAGCGTAACGCTGACCGCCAGGCGTACGTCGGCGAAAAGCTCTCGCTGAACTTCCAGGACATTGATGTGCGCTCGGTGCTGCAACTGATCGCCGACTTCACCAACCTCAATCTGGTTGCCAGCGACACGGTGCAGGGTGGCATCACCTTGCGCCTGCAAAATGTGCCGTGGGATCAGGCCCTGGATCTGGTGTTGAAAACCAAGGGCCTGGATAAGCGCAAGATCGGCAATGTGTTGCTGGTGGCGCCGGCCGATGAAATCGCTGCCCGCGAGCGTCAGGAACTGGAGTCGCAGAAGCAGATCGCCGAACTGGCGCCGTTGCGTCGTGAGTTGCTGCAAGTGAATTACGCCAAAGCCGCGGACATCGCCAAGCTGTTCCAGTCGGTGACCAGTGCCGAGGCGAAAATCGACGAGCGCGGTTCGATTACCGTCGACGAGCGCACCAACAACATCATTGCCTACCAGACTCAGGATCGCCTCGACGAACTGCGGCGGATCGTGGCGCAACTGGATATTCCGGTGCGTCAGGTGATGATCGAAGCGCGGATTGTCGAGGCCAACGTCGATTACGACAAAAGTCTGGGCGTGCGCTGGGGCGGCTCGATCCAGAACAAGGGCAACTGGAACGCTTCCGGGGTCAACGGTTCATCGACCACCATTGGTACGCCGGGCAGTACCAGCACCAATTCGCCGTTCGTCGACATGGGCACTGTGGGTAATACATCGGGGATCGGCATTGCCTTCATTACCGACAATGTCCTGCTTGATCTTGAGCTGACTGCCATGGAGAAGACCGGCAACGGCGAAATCGTCTCGCAGCCGAAGGTGGTCACCTCCGACAAGGAAACCGCAAAAATCCTCAAAGGCACCGAGATTCCGTATCAGGAAGCCAGCTCCAGCGGCGCGACGTCGGTGTCGTTCAAGGAGGCCTCGCTGTCGCTGGAAGTCACCCCGCAGATCACCCCGGACAACCGCATCATCATGGAGGTCAAGGTCACCAAGGACGAACCGGATTACCTGAACAAAGTGCAGGATGTGCCGCCGATCAAGAAAAACGAGGTCAACGCCAAGGTGCTGGTCAATGACGGCGAAACCATCGTGATTGGCGGTGTTTTCTCAAATACTCAAAGCAAGGTCGTAGATAAGGTGCCATTTCTTGGCGATGTGCCGTATCTTGGCCGCCTTTTCCGGCGTGATGTGGTATCGGAGAAAAAATCCGAGCTGCTGGTATTTCTCACACCACGTATCATGAATAACCAGGCGATTGCTGTGAGTCGTTGATTCTGTGCGAAATTTGATTCTTGTAGGACCGATGGGTGCTGGCAAAAGCACCATCGGCCGGTTACTGGCCAAAGAGCTGCGCCTGCCGTTCAAAGATTCCGACAAGGAAATTGAATTGCGCACGGGCGCCAATATCCCGTGGATCTTCGACAAGGAAGGCGAACCCGGCTTTCGTGACCGTGAGCAGGCGATGATCGCCGAGCTGTGCGCGTTCGATGGCGTGGTGTTGGCGACCGGCGGTGGCGCAGTCATGCGCGATGCCAATCGCAAGGCCCTGCATGAGGGTGGGCGAGTGGTGTATCTGCACGCCTCTGTGGAGCAGCAGGTCGGCCGCACGTCGCGCGATCGCAACCGGCCGTTGCTGCGTACTGCCAACCCGGAAAAAACCCTGCGTGACCTGCTGGCGATCCGCGATCCGCTTTATCGGGAAATTGCCGATCTGGTGGTGGAAACCGACGAGCGGCCGCCACGTATGGTGGTGCTCGACATTCTCGATCGTCTGGCGCAGCTTCCTCCCCGTTAAAGCAGCGCTCGAAATGCGCTATCCTCGGCGTCCTGTCACAGTCCGCCGAGGTTGTGGCGGATGGCGTGCAAGCGGCGTCATACCCGCTATAGGCCGCAGATAACCAATAATTCAGGGCAGGACGCCTGCTTCCATCTTCACTGTGGGGACACATGCAGACACTCAAGGTCGATCTAGGCGAGCGCAGCTACCCGATTCATATTGGCGAAGGTTTGTTGGATCAGCCCGAGCTGCTGGCTCCGCATATCCATGGGCGGCAGGTGGCAATCATCTCCAACGAGACCGTTGCGCCGCTCTATCTTGAACGTCTGACCCGCAGCCTGGCGCAGTTCTCGGTGATCTCCGTGGTGTTGCCGGACGGCGAAGCCTTCAAGAACTGGGAAACCCTGCAACTGATCTTCGACGGTCTGCTGACCGCTCGTCATGACCGCCGCACCACCGTGATCGCTCTTGGCGGCGGTGTGATCGGTGACATGGCCGGTTTTGCCGCTGCCTGTTACCAGCGCGGCGTCGACTTCATCCAGATTCCGACGACATTGCTGTCCCAGGTCGATTCTTCGGTGGGCGGCAAGACCGGTATCAACCATCCACTAGGCAAGAACATGGTTGGCGCGTTCTACCAGCCGAACGTGGTGCTGATCGATACGGCGTCCCTGAAAACCCTGCCAGAGCGCGAGCTGTCTGCCGGTCTGGCCGAAGTCATCAAGTACGGGCTGATCTGCGACGAGCCGTTCCTGACCTGGCTCGAAGAAAACGTCGATGCCCTGCGCGCGCTGGACCAGAAAGCCCTGACTTACGCGATCGAGCGCTCTTGCGCGGCCAAGGCTGCGGTGGTTGGCGCCGATGAGAAAGAAACCGGCGTACGTGCCACGCTCAACCTCGGCCACACTTTCGGCCACGCCATCGAAACCCACATGGGCTATGGTGTCTGGTTGCACGGGGAAGCGGTCGCGGCTGGCACCGTGATGGCGCTGGAGATGTCCGCGCGTCTGGGCTGGATCAGTGACGAGGAGCGTGATCGCGGTATTCGTCTGTTCCAGCGCGCCGGCTTGCCAGTGGTGCCGCCGACTGAAATGACCGAAGCCGATTTTCTTCAACACATGGCAATCGACAAAAAAGTGATCGACGGTCGTCTGCGCCTGGTGCTGCTGCGCCGGATGGGCGAAGCGGTAGTGACCGACGATTATCCGAAAGAGGTTCTACAGGCCACGCTGGGAGCGGATTACCGCGCCCTGGCTCAGCTTAAAGGTTGAAAAGATTCCAATGACTAGTTTGCATGCCGACGAGGCGTTCCTCGGCCATTTCCAGTTAAGTCACGACCCGTTCGCGCCACGCGTGCCGGGCTTCAAGTTCTTCCCGGCTCAGCGCAAACCGGTGCTGGGTCAACTGCATCATCTGGCGCGTTACAGCCAGTTGCTGCTGGTGGTCACCGGCCCGCAAGGCAGCGGCAAGACGTTGCTGCGTCAGGCGCTGGTCGCCAGCACCAACAAGCAGTCGGTACAGAGCGTGGTGGTTTCCGCCCGTGGCGCCGGTGATGCTGCCGGTGTGTTGCGCCAGGTGGCGCAGGCGCTGAACGTCGCTCAGGCCGAAGTTGGCGCGATTCTCGATCAAGTGGTGCAACTCGCACTGACCGGCCAGGAAGTCTATCTGTTGGTGGACGACGCTGAGCAACTCGACGAGTCCGCTCTCGAAGCGCTGATGGCGCTGGGTGCCGGCGCACCGGAAGGTCGCCCGCATGTGTTCCTGTTCGGTGAATCGTCGCTGATCGCTCAGCTCGAGGCTTTGCACCTTGAGGAAGAGCGTTTCCACGTCATCGAGCTGCAGCCGTACACCGAAGAAGAGACCCGCGAATATCTCGACCAACGGCTCGAAGGTGCCGGCCGGGGTGTCGAACTTTTCACCGCGGATCAGATCTCTGATATTCACGAAAGTGCCGAGGGTTGGCCGGGCAACATCAACCAGGTCGCTCGCGATGCTCTGATCGAAGTCATGATTGCCAGCCGCTCTGCGGTCAAGCGTCCAAGTATGGGGTTCAACATGCCGAAGAAACACGTATTGGCGATTTCCGCCGTCGTTGTGGTCGCGGTCGCCGCCGCCTGGTTGATGCCGGGTCGCAATAAGGCGCCAACCACCGGCGCTCCTGCCAATGAACAGGCACAGTTGCCATTGGGGCAGGGTGCCAATGGCGGCGCACCGAACGTCGAGTTCGCCGGCAATACGCAACCGATGCCGTTGCCGCTGGTCGGTAACTCGCAACCGGTCATGCGCGGCCCGCTGGCTGAAGCCGCTGGCGGTATTACCGAAGGCGACGACGGTGTGCCTCTGGAAGGCTCCAGCGCTACACCGCCAACCGTGACCACTTCGGCGCCACCGGCAGGTGTTCCCGCAGGTCCTGCGCCGACACCGGTGCCAGTTCCGGCGGCCAAACCGACTCCTGCGCCAACACAAGTCGCCACCGCCAAGCCTGCTCCGGCAGCGCCAGCGACGAAACCGGCTCCAGCGCCGGCCAAGCCCGTCGCCGCGACGAAACCGGCCGAGAAGCCTGTGACCGTCGCCAAAGCCGCCGGTGGCAGCTGGTATGCCGGTCAGCCGACCGGCAATTACGTGGTGCAGATCCTCGGCACCAGCTCTGAAGCGGCAGCGCAAAACTTCGTCAAAGAGCAGGGCGGCGAGTACCGTTATTTCAAAAAAGTCCTCAACGGCAAACCGCTTTACGTGATCACCTACGGCAACTTCGCCAATCGTGATGCAGCCGTTTCTGCCATCAAGGCCTTGCCAGCGAAGGTTCAGGCTGGTAAACCTTGGCCTCGCACTGTCGCCAGCGTCCAACAGGAACTGGCAACAACTCGCTGAAGATTCGGCGGCCTTACCCAGGCCGCCTCTCCAAGCACCTCAAAATTTCTACGAGTGCGCGCCGCCTTCTCAGGTCGCGTGCCTTGTGGTGTCTGCGTCACAGTAGTCTTTGAGTCGTTGCGGTCAAAATTAAAAAAGTTTTGACTAGCACAGCAGATCGCTTTAAACCTTTCACAAATGCGACATGAATTTGCGACATTTCGTCGTCAAATTTGTGAGCCTCTGTGTCGCTGTGTACAATGACCACCCTTTTGCCCCCGCCAAGCCGGCGTACGTTCGGCGCAGGACGCAAGTGGTTGAATTGAAAAGAAATTTGCCTCGAAAAGAGGCAGCCTGGTGAGAAAGTGTCTATGAAAGCAGGTCTGTACCAACCAGATGAATTCAAGGATAACTGCGGTTTCGGCCTGATAGCCCACATGCAGGGCGAGCCCAGTCATACCCTTTTGCAAACGGCCATCGAGGCCCTGACCTGCATGACCCACCGCGGTGGGATTAATGCCGACGGCAAGACCGGTGACGGTTGCGGTCTGCTGATTCAAAAACCTGATGCGTTCCTGCGCGCCATTGCCCAGGAAACCTTCAGCGTCGAGCTGCCCAAGCAATACGCGGTGGGCATGGTCTTCTTCAACCAGGATCCGGCCAAGGCCGAAGCCGCTCGCGAGAACATGAACCGCGAGATCCTCGCTGAAGGCCTGCAACTGATCGGCTGGCGCAAAGTGCCGATCGACACCAGCGTCCTCGGCCGCCTGGCCCTTGAGCGTCTGCCGCAAATCGAGCAGGTGTACATCGGCGGCGAAGGCCTGAGTGATCAGGACATGGCCGTGAAGCTGTTCAGTGCGCGTCGTCGTTCGTCGGTGGCCAACGCCGTCGACTCCGACCACTACATCTGCAGCTTTTCGCACAAGACCATCATCTATAAAGGCCTGATGATGCCGGCCGATCTGGCCGCGTTCTATCCAGACCTGAGCGACGAGCGCCTGCAAACCGCGATCTGCGTGTTCCACCAGCGCTTCTCCACCAACACCCTGCCGAAATGGCCGCTGGCCCAGCCATTCCGCTTCCTCGCCCACAACGGCGAGATCAACACCATTACCGGTAACCGTAACTGGGCGCAGGCCCGTCGGACCAAGTTCACCAACGATCTGATGGATCTGGAAGAACTTGGCCCGCTGGTCAACCGTGTCGGTTCCGACTCCTCGAGCATGGACAACATGCTCGAGCTGATGGTCACCGGTGGCATCGACCTGTTCCGTGGTGTGCGGATGATCATTCCGCCAGCGTGGCAGAACGTTGAAACCATGGACCCGGATCTGCGTGCGTTCTACGAGTACAACTCGATGCACATGGAGCCGTGGGACGGCCCGGCCGGCGTAGTAATGACCGACGGTCGCTACGCGGTGTGCCTGCTCGACCGTAACGGTCTGCGTCCGGCACGCTGGGTCACCACCACCAACGGTTTCATCACCCTCGCCTCGGAAATCGGCGTGTGGGACTACAAACCGGAAGACGTGATTGCCAAGGGCCGTGTCGGCCCAGGCCAGATCTTCGCCGTGGACACCGAAACCGGGCAGATCCTCGACACTGATGCGATCGACAACCGTCTGAAATCCCGTCATCCGTACAAGCAATGGCTGCGCAAGAATGCCCTGCGCATCCAGGCGACCATGGAAGACAACGACCACGGTTCGGCGTTTTACGACGTTGATCAGCTCAAGCAATACATGAAGATGTATCAGGTCACGTTCGAAGAGCGCGATCAGGTCCTGCGTCCGCTCGGCGAGCAAGGCTACGAAGCCGTTGGCTCGATGGGCGATGACACGCCGATGGCCGTGCTCTCGCAGCGTGTGCGCACGCCGTACGACTACTTCCGCCAGCAGTTCGCGCAGGTCACCAACCCGCCGATCGACCCGCTGCGTGAAGCGATCGTGATGTCGCTGGAAATCTGCCTCGGTGCCGAGCGCAACATTTTCCAGGAGTCGCCGGAACACGCTTCGCGCGTGATCCTCAGCTCGCCGGTGATCTCGCCGGCCAAGTGGCGCTCGCTGATGAACCTCGACCGCCCGGGTTTCGAACGGGCGATCATCGACCTCAACTACGACGAAAGCGTTGGCCTCGAAGCGGCGATCCGCAACGTTGCCGATCAGGCTGAAGAAGCCGTGCGCGCCGGTCGGACCCAGATCGTTCTGAGCGACCGCCATATTGCCCCGGGCAAACTGCCGATCCACGCTTCGCTGGCGACCGGCGCGGTACACCACCGCCTGACCGAAAAAGGCCTGCGCTGCGACTCCAACATCCTGGTTGAAACCGCAACCGCCCGTGACCCGCATCATTTTGCGGTGCTGATCGGTTTCGGCGCCTCGGCGGTGTATCCGTTCCTGGCCTATGAAGTGCTGGGCGACCTGATCCGCACCGGTGAAGTACTGGGCGACCTCTACGAGGTGTTCAAGAACTACCGCAAAGGCATCACCAAAGGTCTGCTGAAGATCTTGTCGAAAATGGGCATCTCGACCATCGCTTCGTACCGCGGTGCGCAGTTGTTCGAAGCCATCGGCCTGTCCGAAGAAGTGTGCGACCTGAGCTTCCGTGGCGTGCCGAGCCGCATCAAGGGTGCGCGTTTCGTCGACATCGAAGCCGAGCAGAAAGCGCTGGCCACCGAAGCCTGGAGTCCGCGCAAGCCGATCCAGCAGGGCGGTCTGCTGAAGTTCGTCCACGGTGGCGAATACCACGCCTACAACCCGGACGTGGTCAACACCCTGCAAGCTGCCGTGCAGCAGGGCGACTACGCCAAGTTCAAGGAATACACCTCGCTGGTGGACAACCGTCCGGTGTCGATGATTCGCGACCTGTTCAAGGTCAAGACCCTCGACAAGCCGCTGGACATCAGTGAAATCGAGCCTCTGGAATCGGTGCTCAAGCGCTTCGACTCCGCCGGTATCTCGCTGGGCGCCTTGTCGCCGGAAGCTCACGAAGCCCTGGCCGAAGCTATGAACCGCCTCGGTGCGCGTTCCAACTCCGGCGAAGGTGGTGAAGATCCGGCGCGTTACGGCACCATCAAGAGCTCGAAAATCAAGCAAGTCGCGACTGGCCGTTTCGGGGTAACCCCGGAATACCTGGTCAACGCTGAAGTGCTGCAGATCAAGGTCGCGCAAGGCGCCAAGCCGGGCGAGGGCGGGCAACTGCCGGGCGGTAAAGTGAACGGTTTGATCGCCAAGCTGCGTTACGCAGTGCCGGGCGTGACCCTGATTTCGCCGCCGCCGCACCACGACATCTATTCGATCGAAGACTTGTCGCAGCTGATTTTTGACCTGAAGCAGGTCAACCCGAAAGCACTGGTGTCGGTCAAATTGGTAGCCGAAGCAGGCGTCGGCACCATCGCCGCCGGTGTGGCCAAGGCCTATGCGGACTTGATCACCATCTCCGGCTACGACGGTGGCACCGGTGCTTCGCCGCTGACCTCGATCAAATACGCCGGCGCGCCGTGGGAACTCGGCCTCGCTGAAACCCACCAGACCCTGCGCGGCAACGACCTGCGCGGCAAAGTCCGGGTGCAGACCGACGGCGGCCTGAAAACCGGCCTCGACGTGATCAAGGCAGCGATTCTCGGCGCCGAAAGCTTCGGCTTCGGTACTGCGCCAATGATCGCCCTGGGCTGCAAATACCTGCGTATCTGCCACCTGAACAACTGCGCCACCGGCGTCGCGACGCAGAACGAGAAGCTGCGCAAGGATCACTACATCGGTACCGTCGACATGGTGGTGAACTTCTTCACCTACGTCGCCGAGGAAACCCGTGAGTGGCTGGCCAAGCTCGGCGTACGCTCCCTCGAAGAGCTGATCGGTCGTACCGATCTGCTGGAAATTCTCGAGGGCCAGACCGCCAAGCAGAACCACCTGGATCTGACGCCACTGTTGGGCAGCGATCACATCCCGGCAGACAAACCGCAGTTCTGCGGTGTTGAGCGCAACCCGCCGTTCGACCAAGGTTTGCTGGCCGAGAAAATGGTCGAGATGGCCTCGTCGGCGATCAACGACATGAGCGGCGCCGAGTTCGATCTGGACATCTGCAACTGCGACCGTTCGATCGGCGCGCGGATCTCCGGCGAAATCGCCCGCAAGCATGGCAACCAAGGGATGGCGAAAGCGCCGATCACCTTCCGCTTCAAGGGCACGGCGGGTCAGAGCTTCGGCGTGTGGAACGCCGGCGGTCTGAACATGTACCTCGAAGGCGACGCCAACGACTACGTCGGCAAAGGCATGACCGGTGGCAAGCTGACCATCGTGCCGCCGAAGGGCAGCGTTTACAAAACTCAGGAAAGCGCCATCATCGGCAACACCTGCCTGTATGGCGCCACTGGCGGCAAGCTGTTCGCCGCCGGCACCGCAGGCGAGCGTTTCGCCGTGCGTAACTCCGGTGCCCACACGGTTGTGGAAGGCACTGGCGATCACTGCTGTGAGTACATGACCGGTGGTTTTGTCTGCGTTCTGGGCAAGACCGGTTACAACTTCGGCTCTGGCATGACCGGTGGTTTCGCCTACGTGCTCGATCAGGACAACACCTTCGTTGACCGGGTCAACCACGAACTGGTGGAAATCCAGCGGATCAGCGGCGAGGCGATGGAAGCCTATCGCAGCCACCTGCAAAACGTGCTGAACGAGTACGTCGCGGAAACCGACAGCGAGTGGGGTCGTGAACTCGCTGAAAACCTCGATGACTACCTGCGCCGTTTCTGGCTGGTCAAGCCTAAGGCTGCCAACCTGAAGTCGTTGCTTTCCAGCACTCGTGCCAACCCGCAGTGATATGCGCCTGAAGAGTTTGATGAGGTTTTAACAATGGCTGAACGTCTGAATAACGACTTCCAGTTCATCGATGTCGGGCGCAAAGATCCGAAGAAGAAACTGTTGCGTCAACGCAAAAAAGAGTTCGTCGAAATCTACGAACCGTTCAAACCCCAGCAGTCGGCCGATCAGGCCCACCGCTGCCTGGGTTGCGGCAACCCGTATTGCGAATGGAAGTGCCCGGTGCACAACTTCATTCCCAACTGGCTGAAGCTGGTGGCCGAAGGCAACATCCTTCAGGCCGCCGAGCTGTCGCACCAGACCAACACCCTGCCGGAAGTCTGCGGCCGGGTGTGCCCGCAGGATCGTCTGTGCGAGGGTGCCTGCACCCTTAACGACGGTTTCGGCGCGGTGACCATCGGTTCGGTCGAGAAGTACATCACCGACACCGCGTTCGCCATGGGCTGGCGCCCGGACATGTCCAAGGTCAAACCGACCGGCAAGCGTGTCGCCATCATCGGCGCGGGCCCGGCGGGTCTGGGCTGTGCCGACGTGCTGGTACGCGGCGGCGTGACCCCTGTGGTGTTCGACAAGAACCCGGAAATCGGCGGTCTGCTGACCTTCGGCATCCCCGAGTTCAAGCTGGAAAAGACCGTGCTGAGCAATCGTCGCGAAGTCTTCACTGGCATGGGCATCGAGTTCCGTCTGAATACCGAAGTCGGCAAAGACGTGACCATGGAACAACTGCTCGCCGAATACGACGCAGTGTTCATGGGCATGGGCACCTACACCTACATGAAGGGCGGTTTTGCCGGTGAGGATCTGCCGGGCGTTTATGACGCGCTGGACTTCCTGATCGCTAACGTCAATCGCAACCTGGGCTTTGAAAAGTCGCCGGAAGATTTCGTCGACATGAAAGGCAAGAAGGTTGTGGTACTCGGCGGCGGCGACACGGCGATGGACTGCAACCGCACGTCGATCCGTCAGGGCGCCAAGTCGGTGACCTGCGCTTATCGTCGCGACGAAGCGAACATGCCCGGCTCGCGCAAAGAGGTGAAGAACGCCAAGGAAGAAGGCGTGAAATTCCTCTACAACCGCCAGCCGATCGCTATCGTCGGCGAAGACAAGGTTGAAGGCGTGAAAGTGGTCGAGACCCGTCTCGGCGAACCGGACGCCCGTGGCCGTCGCAGCCCAGAGCCGATCCCGGGTTCCGAAGAGATCATCCCGGCTGATGCCGTGGTTATCGCGTTCGGTTTCCGCCCGAGCCCGGCGCCGTGGTTCGAACAGTTCGAAATCCAGACCGACAGCCAGGGCCGCGTTGTTGCGCCTGAGCAAGGTCAGTACAAGCACCAGACCAGCAACCCGAAAATCTTTGCCGGTGGCGACATGGTGCGCGGTTCCGACCTGGTGGTGACGGCGATCTTCGAAGGTCGCAACGCCGCCGAAGGGATCCTCGATTACCTGGGCGTCTGATCCCGGCTCCTGAGCCAAAGCAACACCCCTGTGGGAGCGAGCTTGCTCGCGAAAGCGGTCTATCAGCCAACTGTAATGTTGGATGTACCGGCCCTTTCGCGAGCAGGCTCGCTCCCACAGTTGTTTTTGGGTGCTGCAAAATCAGCATTCCAACGCAATTGATCGTTCCCACGCTCTGCGTGGGAATGCAGCCGGGGACGCTCTGCGTCCCAAAAAGCTTGACGCAGAGCGTCACAGGAGGCGTTACCACGCAAAGCGTGGGAACGATCATTGCGCAATAAATTGACCCGATAGACAAAAGGCTGACCTGCATCCGTGCCTTTTGCGTCGCGCTCTGAGAAAATGCCCGCACTTTTTTTCCGGATGCCGACATGACTGCCCTGAAGAACGACCGTTTCCTCCGCGCCCTGCTCAAGCAACCCGTTGACGTCACCCCGGTGTGGATGATGCGCCAGGCCGGCCGCTACCTGCCGGAATACCGCGCCAGCCGTGCCCACGCCGGTGATTTCATGAGCCTGTGCATGAATCCGGAATTCGCCTGCGAAGTCACGATGCAACCGCTCGACCGCTATCCACAACTGGACGCGGCGATCCTGTTTTCCGACATCCTCACCATCCCCGACGCGATGGGCCAAGGCCTGTACTTCGAGACCGGTGAAGGTCCGCGCTTCAAGAAAGTCGTCAGCACCCTCGCTGACATCGAAGCCTTGCCAATCCCTGATCCGCACAAAGACCTCGGCTATGTGATGGACGCAGTCAGCACCATCCGTCGCGAACTGAACGGTCGTGTGCCGCTGATCGGTTTCTCCGGCAGCCCGTGGACCCTGGCGACCTACATGGTTGAAGGCGGCTCGTCGAAAGACTTCCGCAAGACCAAAGCCATGCTCTACGACAACCCGCAGGCCATGCACCTGCTGCTGGATAAACTGGCGCAGTCGGTGACCTCGTACCTCAACGGCCAGATCATGGCTGGCGCGCAAGCGGTGCAGATCTTCGACACCTGGGGCGGCAACCTGTCGGCGGCGGCGTATCAGGAGTTCTCGCTGGCCTACATGAAGAAAATCGTCAGCGGCCTGATCCGCGAACACGACGGTCGCAAAGTGCCGGTGATCCTCTTCACCAAAAACGGCGGCCTGTGGCTGGAAAGCATCGCCGAGGCGGGTGCCGACGCATTGGGCCTGGACTGGACCTGCGACATCGGCAACGCCCGCGCCCGCGTTGGCGACAAGGTTGCACTGCAAGGCAACATGGACCCAACCGTGCTCTACGCCAAACCGGAAGCGATCCGTACTGAAGTCGGGCGCATTCTGGCCAGCTATGGCAAGGGCAGCGGGCACGTGTTCAACCTGGGTCACGGCATCACGCCTGAGGTTGATCCGGAACATGCCGGTGCGTTCCTGCGGGCGGTGCATGAATTGTCGGCGCAGTATCACGAGTGATCGCCACACCATAAAAAACGCCCGGCTAAATGCCGGGCGTTTTTGTTTCCACGATTCAACGTCGTACGCAGATCAATTGTAGGAGTGAGCCTGCTCGCGATAGCGGTGAGCCAGTCGCCCAATATGTTGGCTGACACACCGCTATCGCGAGCAGGCTCACTCCTACATGGGTTGCGCTTCAGGCTTTGACACCGCTGAGTGGCGGCAATTTCGCCAGTTTCAACGCCACCAACAGCGCGATCAGCAACAGCGCACCAATAAACAAACCAATCCCGTTCCAGCCTCCGAGATGCCAGAACACCCCGCCTGCCGTGCCGGCAATGCTCGACCCGGCGTAATAGCTGAACAGATACAGCGACGACGCCTGTCCCTTGGCCTTGGTCGCGCGACGGCCGATCCAGCTGCTCGCCACCGAATGCGCGCCAAAGAAGCCAAAGGTGAAAATCAACATGCCGACAATCACCAGCAACAGCGGCGTAAACATCGTCAAGGCAAGGCCGGCAAACATCAGCGCAATGGTCGCCCACAACACTTTGCGCCGTCCCAGTTTGTCGGCGAGCGAACCGATCTTCGCCGAACTGTAGATCCCCGACAGGTACACCACCGACAGCAAGCCCACGAACACCTGATCAAGGTTGTACGGCGCAGCCAGCAAGCGATAACCGATGTAGTTGAACAGCGTG
The DNA here is from genome assembly GCF_056313565.1 of Pseudomonas sp. 3B-A001-10F. Lineage (NCBI taxonomy): Bacteria > Pseudomonadati > Pseudomonadota > Gammaproteobacteria > Pseudomonadales > Pseudomonadaceae > Pseudomonas > Pseudomonas sp. 3B-A001-10F. Next base: position 44,482 of record NZ_JBQYFW010000028.1, on the reverse strand, counting down.
ACAAACGCGCCCATCAACACGAACGCTTCAAGAAACAGCAGCGGCAGACCGGCATCGCGAAAGTGCATGGTGAAGCCGTCGAGCAGACTGCGCGGGTGCAGCGAGCGTGAACGGAAGTTGCGCGACTCGGGAAGGATCTTCCAGAACACCGCTGCGGCAATCATCGCCAGACCGCCGATCACTAGCATTGCCGTATGCCAGCTGACAAAGTCGATCAGTACTCCGGTGATCAAGCGCCCGCTCATCCCGCCAATGGCGTTGCCACCGATGTACAAACCCATCGCCAGACCGATGTGTTGCGGATGGATCTCTTCACTCAGATAGGTCATTGCCACCGCTGCCAGCCCACTCAACGACAGCCCGATCAGCGCGCGCATGATCAGCACGCCTTCCCAACTCGGCATCATCGCACTGGCCATGGTGCACAGCGCTGCTGCGAACAGAGCGGTCACCATCACCGGTTTGCGCCCGACCCGATCGGAAATCGGCCCGGTGATCAGCAGGCCGATGGCGAGCATGCCGGTGGCCACCGAGAGGATCAGGCTGCTCTGCGCGGCGTTGATTCCGTACTCGTGGGACAGCAGCGGCATCATCGGCTGCACGCAGTAGAGCAGGGCAAACGTCGCGAATCCGCCGCTGAACAGCGCCAGCACCGTGCGCATGAACATCGGCGTGCCTTTTTCGATGTAGATCTCTTGCAGCTCGGCGACGACATCGTCCGCCGCAGCAGGCGGGACTTCATGGGCTAGGGGCGCGACAGCAATTTTCACTTCAGACCTCGGAGGGCACGGCCAGGCAGGCAATGAAAAAATCATATAGCTGGCTAATGTTTCTATCCAATATATTGTTCGACCTGTTTGATAGCTTTAACGACCTAATGGGGTTTCCATGGAATTGCGTCATCTGCGCTACTTCATCGCCGTCGCCGAAGAGCTGCATTTTGGCCGCGCCGCACAAGTGCTGGGGATTTCTCAGCCGCCGCTGAGCCAGCAGATTCAGGCGCTGGAGCAAGAGGTTGGCGCGCGACTGTTCGAACGGACTAATCGTCGGGTCGAGCTGAGTGAGGCGGGGCGATTGTTTCTGGAGGAGGCGCGGTTGGTGCTGGCGCAGGTTGATAAAGCGGCGGATGTTGCCCGACGTGCGCAACTCGGTGAATTGGGCGAGTTGAAGATTGGCTTCACCTCGTCGGCACCGTTCAACTCGACCATTCCCCAGGCGATTTTTTCCTTTCGCCAGCGTTTTCCGGCGGTGCACCTCAATCTGCGGGAGATGAGCAGCACGCAAGTCGCCGAGGGTTTGGTGGATGAGTCGATAGAGGTTGGCATCATGCGCCCGCTGGGTTTGCCGGATTCGCTCAGCGTGGTCGAGTTGATGCGCGAGCCGTTGGTTGCGGTGCTCGGTTCCAAGCATCCACTGGCCCAGGGATCGGAGGAGGGCTTGTTCCTCTCGGCGCTGGCGCTGGAGCCGTTCGTGTTTTTTCCGCGCAGTTACGGCAGCGGGCTGTATGCGCAATTGCTGAGCCTGGCGCGCGATGCCGGGTTCAGCCCGCACTTCGCCCAAGAGGCGGGGGAGGCGATGACCATCATCGGTCTGGTCGCCGCGGGGTTGGGGGTTTCGGTGCTGCCGGCGTCCTATCAGCGGATGCGCATCGACGGCGTGGTCTACCGCCCGTTGCTCGATCCGGAAGCGGTGTCTGCGGTGTGGCTGGTGCAGCGCAAAGATCAGAAATCGCCGATGGCCAAGGCGTTTGTCGACCTGCTCACACGCAAGGTCGAGTCCGCTTAAAAGATCGCAGCCTTCGGCAACTCCTACAGGGAAACGCGAATTCCATTGTAGGAGCTGCCGAAGGCTGCGATCTTTTGATCTTGCCGTTAGGGCAACCGCACCAAATCCCCCTTCAACGCCACCCGCGTGACAAAAATCCCCGCCCGACACTCGTACGTATTCAAATCCTTGCGCACATGCTGGTCGTAGTAACTGACGATATTGACCACCGCATTCGCCCCGACCCGTTTGGCATCGGCCTGCAGCTTGATCAGATTCGACTGCAACACCCACTCGCAGGAGTTGTGGTCGCTCTTGTTGAACCCGTTGGTCTTCAAATCACTGACCACCCCCCGGCGCAGTAACTGCTGAGTGCCCTGCGGCCCATTGCCGAGCAGATAGAACTTCACACTGCCATCCAGCCGTCCGGCGCGAATCGCGTCCGACAGCACGGTTTCGAAGGGCATGTACATCAGGTTGGTGGCGTGGCTGGCGCTGGGCAGTAGTGCGAAAAGCGCAGCGGCGATCAGGGCTTTCACTTGCATAGTCATCTCCTTGACGGTGAAAGAGAACCGCGAGTGCAGGGCTGATAGGCTCGCCGTTCCATCAGGCGCGGTGCGACGGCCTGTCCGGACGAGTGTAGAGCTGAAATGAGCAGGGCGCCGAATGGTGCCCTTGTGGCGAGAAAATTTATCTTCGCTTGATCGCGGATTTGAGGTGATTGCGATCTGGACTACACAAGGTCAGTGCATTCCCTACGAAAACTTCAGAAGTGAGTGCCTTGTGTGAATAACCTAAGGACGTTAATTTTCTTAACGCCAGAAATCATCAAGAAAAAACATGATCGAAAAATTCACGAACTGGGACTCAATCGATTATTTGAAAACTGAAGAGGACTTGGTGACCTATCTTGAGATTTGCCTGGATGAAGCAGGGGGAGATCTTCGGTTCATCGCCAAAGTGCATGGGACGATTGCCCGTGCCCGCCTCAGGATGTTGGGCAACGCCCCAAAATGTTCCCGCAAGGGGCTTGTGAGACTCTGAGGATCCTGGGTGACCAGCCATCGCAGAGCCAGACAGGTAATCGGCGATGACAAGCCAACCTGTTTGTGAAAGGGCGCCGAATGGCGCCCTTTGTCGTTTCTGCAATCCCATCAATCCACGTGCGCCAGATCTCCGCGCAACGCCACGCTCGACACCACCAGCCCGGCACGGCACTGGAATTTTTCGGTGTCTTTGTACAGGTCGCGCTGGTCGACGCTGGCGATGTTGATCACCGCGTTGGCGTCGGCTTTTTTTGCGGCGTTCTGCAGAGTCGCCAAGGCCGACTGCAGGGCCCAGAAGCAGGCGTCTTCGTCGGATTTGTTCGAGCCGTTGGTTTTGCGGCTGCTGCTCACGGTGTCGAGTTTGCGCACTTGCTTGGGCAGGGTTTCGCCAGCCAGGTAGAACTTCACGCTGCCGTCGAGCAGGCCGGCGTCGGTGGCGCGTTTGACGCCTTCGCGGAAGCTCAGGTAAGTCGGCTCGTCAGCGCCTTGTTTGACGATGCCCAGGTCGTTGACGAACTCGATGTCCGGGTTGATCGACAGCTCTTTGAGCACGTTGTCGCGCAGGCGGTTGACCCAGCGGTTGTAGTTGCCGTGGATCTTGCCGTCCTTGGCATCGAGGCCGTAGCTGCTGCGGTAGTCGATTTCGAACGAAGTCGGGGTGAACGGAATATCGACTTCGGCGTGATGGCGACCGCGTACGGTGATCGCCGCTTTGATCATGCCCGGACGTACCGATTGCACGACCCACTGGCGATCGTTCAGCGCAGTGACGATGGCGCGGCTCATCTGTTGCTGGGTGAAACCTAGGTTGGGCGAGAACTCTTCCTTGGCGTTGTAAACCGGTTTGCTGGTGCAACCGCCGAGCACAAGAGCCAGTGCCAACAGAGCGGCGATGCGGTGAAACTGAGTCATTCCCTTCACTCCAAAGGTGTTGCGGTCAGTGCCAGCGGCGGAAAATCAACGAGGTGTTGACGCCACCAAAAGCGAAATTGTTGTTCATCACGTAGTCGTGATGCATCTGGCGGAATTCGCCGCGCAGGTAATCGAGCTTGCCGCAGTGCGGATCGACCTCGTCGAGGTTGAACGTGTGCACGTACAGGTCGCGGTTCATCATCTCGATGCTGAACCACGACTCCAGCGCACCGCAGGCGCCGAGGGTGTGGCCGAGGAAACTCTTCTGCGAACTGATCGGCATGCGTTCACCGAACAAACTGCTGGTTGCCAGTGTTTCGGCAATGTCGCCCTGTTCTGTAGCGGTGCCGTGGCCATTTACATAACCGATGGCCTCCGGCGTCAGGCCGGCGTCTTCCAGCGCCAGTTCCATGGCACGGCGCATGGTCACTCGTTCCGGGCGTGTGGTGTGCTGGCCGTCGGCGTTACTGCCGAAACCGACGATCTCGGCGTGGATATGCGCACCGCGCGCCAGAGCATGCTCCAGCTCTTCAAGCACCAGCATGCCGCCGCCTTCACCGATCACCAGGCCATCGCGGCCCTTGTCGTACGGGCGTGGACTGGTCTGCGGCGCATCGTTTTTCAGGCTGGTGGCGTAGAGCGCGTCGAAGACCATGGCTTCGGTCGGGCACAGTTCTTCGGCGCCGCCGGCGAGCATCAACGGCAGGCGGCCGAACTTGATCGCCTCGTAGGCGTAACCGATGCCTTGGCTGCCGCTGGTGCAGGCGCTGGACGTCGGGATCAGCCGCCCGGTGAGACCAAAGAAGATGCTGATGTTGGCGGCGGTGGTGTGCGGCATCATCCGCACGTAGGAGTTGGCGTTGAGGCCTTCGGCGACAGAGTTGAGCAGCATGTTGCCGAACGCTTTGATCTCGTCGGTGCTGCCGGTGGACGAACCACAGGCGACGCCCATGCGCCCATCCTTGATCGATTCATCGCCGAGCAGACCGGCGTCAGCCAGGGCTTTTTCTGCTGCGCCGACCGCCAGTCGCGACACCCGGCCCATGCTGCGCAATTGCTTGCGCGTCCAGTGCGCAGGCACTGCAAAGTCATCGATCGGCCCGGCCAGGCGTGTGTTGAGTTCGCTGAAACGATCCCACTCGTCCATCCGGCGGATGCCGCTGCGGTTAGCCGCGAAGTTGCCGGCGATGGTCTCCCAGTCGCTGCCCAGCGAGGTGATGCCGGCCATGCCGGTGACGACGACGCGCTTCATCAGCACAAGCCTCCGTTGACCGCCAGCACCTGGCGGGTGATGTACGAGGCTTCCGCCGACATCAGGAAATTCACCGCACTGGCGACCTCTTCCGGGGTGCCCATGCGTTGCGCGGGGATCATCTTCATCAACTCTTCCACCGGCACGTTTTCATCCAGCATCGCCGTGTCGATCAGGCCCGGTGCGACGCAGTTAACGGTGATTTTGCGCTTGCCCAGCTCGATCGCCAACGCCTTTGCCGCGCCAATCACGCCGGCCTTGGAGGCGCTGTAGTTGACCTGGCCACGGTTGCCGATCAGCCCCGACACCGAGGTGATGCAGACAATGCGACCAGCGGCACGGCGGCGGATCATCGGCATCATCACCGGGTGCAGGACGTTGTAGAAACCGTCGAGGTTAGTGCGCAACACCACGTCCCAATCGTCGTCACTCAGAGCTGGAAATGCGCCATCGCGGGTCAGCCCGGCATTCAACACCACGCCGTAATAGGCGCCGTGGCTTTCGACGTCGGCTTCCAGAATGGTTTTGCAGGTTTCGCGATCGGCAACGTCGAATTGCAGGGTGCGCGCCTTGCGCCCCAGTGCTTCGATTTCTGCCTGAACGCCTTGCGCTTCGGCTACGCCGCTGCGGCAGTGCAGGACGATGTCGTACCCGGCCTTTGCGAGGCGCAAGGCAATGGCGCGGCCGATGCCACGGCTGGAGCCGGTGACCAGTACGGATTCAGTCATGGTTCGACTCCTGTGTCTGTTGCAGATATTGATTGACCTGAGGCGGACGGAACACGTTCAGGCGTGCGCTGGCGTGAATGCCGGCGCCGTTGATATGGCATTCGAAGACGCCCATGCCGTTGTCATCTTCCAGCGAACGCAGACCATGGATGGTCAGTTCGCTGCCGGCGGGAAACGCTTCGACGTTGCACTCGAACTTGCGCGTACCGAGCAGAAAGCCCAGCTCCACCGGATTGCCTTTCTGCCGCGCGTGGCAACCGGCAAATGCGGCGACGCTCTGCGCCATCAGTTCGATGCCGACCCAGGCCGGCAGGCTGCCGTCGGGCAGGTTGAACAGGCCATCAGGCTGGACCGTCAGACGGGTGTAGATCTGCTCCTCGTCAAAGCTTGAGATGCTGTCGATCAGAATCATGTCGCCCGCATGGGGCAGCAGTTCGGCGAGCGGCCAGGGGATCATGGGGCGTCTCCGATAATCAGGCTGACGTTGTTGCCGCCGAAGGCAAACGAGTTGCTCATCAGGTAGCGGGGTGCAATGGACGTCAGGCGCTCGCTCGCGGTCACCCACTTCAGCGGTGGCAGCGCAGGATCGGGCTGAGCGTCCCAGACGTGTGGCGGCAAGGCGTGGTCGGGGTTGTCGGTGCTCAGGCTCAACCAGCAAAACGCTGCTTCCAGCGCACCGGCCGCGCCAAGGGTGTGGCCGGTCATCGGTTTGGTCGACGAGCACGCGACGCCTTCGGGAAACAGCGCGGCAACCGCCAGGCTTTCCATGGCGTCGTTGTGTTGGGTGGCGGTGCCGTGCAGGTTCAGGTAGTTGATCTGCGCTGCTTGCAGATGAGCGCGGCTCAAGGCTTTCTGCATCGCTTGCAGGGCGCCGCGCCCGGTCGGTTCAGGGGCGGAAATATGATGGGCGTCGGAGCTGGCGCCGGCGCCGAGCAAGGCAATGGCCGGGCCTTTGCCCTGTTGTTTGCTCATGACAAACAGCACCGCCGCTTCGCCGATATTGATGCCGCTGCGGTTGGCCGAGAACGGATTGCAGCACTCGTCGGACATCGCTTCGAGTGACGAGAAACCGTTGAGGGTCAGTTTGCACAGGCTGTCGACGCCGCCACACAGCACCGCGTCGCACAGGCCCAGATCGAGCAAACGCTGAGCGCTCATCAGTGCCCGGGCGCTGGAGGTGCACGCCGTGGAAATCACATAGGCCGGGCCGCTCAGTTGCAGCCAGTCGGCGAGGAAATTGGCCGGGGCGCCGAGTTCCTGTTGACGATAATCGTATTCCGCCGGGAACTGCTGCTCGCGGATGTAGTGCGCCAGACCTCGGCTGGCCTCGTCGATGCCCGAAGTGCTGGTGCCGAGGACCACCCCGATGCGCTCACGGCCGAAGGTCTGGATCGCTTGATCGATGTCATCGCGAATCTGCAACGCCGCTTCCAGCAACAGCTGATTGTTGCGGCTGCGCTGATCGGCGAGTTCTGCCGGGATCGGCGCCAGTTCGCCCTGGACGGCCGCGACGGGCAACTCACGCTCCGCCACCCAGCCGGACTCGCGGCGCATGCCCGAGCAGTCGCCGGCGAACAGGTTGCGCGCGACGGCTTGTTTGTCGCGGCCCAGCGCGCAGATCACGCCGAGGGCATTCAGGTAAGCGGTCATGGCGTCGGTTCACCCAACGGAGAAACGCGGTAGTGCGGGCCTTGAGGCAGGTTCAATTCGAAGCTCAACGGTTGTGAATAACGGATATCCCAGCGCGCCGGCAGGGCGCGTTGCTGGCCCTGTTGCAGTGCAGCGGGGTAATTGCGCAGCAGCTCGCCGGACGGGGTCAGGGCGAACAACAGCGCGGCAAACAGCTCTCGGGCTTCTGGGTTCGGTGGCAGCAGCCCATCGGCCTGCCAGTGGCCGTCGATCAGTTGCTGCCGCGCTTGGGGAATGCCCAGCGGGTCCATCATCGACCAGCGGATACCCGGGCCTTCGCGCTGGATCACCAGCAGCCAGTCCTGGCGTTGTTCGGCTTGTTGGCGTTCGATGTGCAGTTGCAGAGGCAGCGGGAGTGTTGGATTGCCCGCAGGCAACGGCGCCTGGCTGGCGCAGGCGCTCAACAGAAGCATCACGCCGACCACAAAAAATCGCCACACCGCGGACACTGTGGGAGCGAGCCTGCTCGCGAAGGCGCCGGCACATTCAACAAAGAGGCTGGCTGACCCACCGCTTTCGCGAGCAGGCTCGCTCCCACAGGTTATGTGTAGCATCAACGATCACCTTCAAGCGGTTTACGCGCGACAACGTTGACCAACGTCTCTTCTCGCTCACCAAACGGCTTCGGCTTGCGCAACCCGAACCGTTCCAGCAAGCCAAAATCTTTCGACCGGCTCCACCACAAATACGGGTAGGAAACATTGCCTTCGCCAAATTCGAAACCCTGCCCGCGAATCATCTGCAGATACTGCGCCGCACTCTTTTGCACGTGCATCGGATGACGGAACAACCAGCGGATCACCCACGTATCAATGTAAGCCTCGGTGGATTCGGCGAACAGTAGATAGCCACCCGGTTTCAGCACTCGATAAAACTCGGCGAGGGCTTTTTCCTGCTCGACCAGATGATGGAACGTCTGATGGCAGAACAGCAGATCGACACTGGCGTCCGCCACATTGAGCGTCGCGCAATCACTGCCGATCAGCTCTACATCGAGGCCCAGACGCGTCGCTTCTTCAGCGCTCAACTCCAGGCTGTGCGGATCGGCGTCAACACCGATCAAACGCTGTGGCGCGAAGATATGGCGCAGATGACCGAACGACTTGCCCTGGCCACAACCGGCGTCCAGCAACACCGGGTTTGGCGGCAGTGCTTCACTGAACAAACCACGCAAATCATTGATCGCCACGCGCAAGACGTGGTGCTGCCAGGTGTGGCTGCGCAGGAACCAGAAACCGAAGCGGGTTTCCTCGACGTAGCTGTCGCTCAAGTAGTTCATGTGGCGTCCTTTGCACAGAGTTCGGAAATCATCTTCAAGCGGCGGCGGGCTTCGCTGACGAACGGGTTGCGTTCATCCCAGGCGTAGCCGGCGAGGATCGAACAGATCATCCGACGGATTTCCGCCTGGCTGTCTTCGTAAAAAATCACGTCCTGAAAGGTGCCGGCGTACCAGCCCTCGACGTAGCAGCGGAAGGTGTCGACGCCGCGCTTGAGCGGCTCGGCGAATTCGCTTTGCCAGTCGACGGTTTCGCCCTGCAACTGACGGTGCAAAACCGCTGCCGCCATGCTCGCCGAGCGCATGGCGATGGTCACGCCGGAGGAGAACACCGGGTCGAGAAATTCTGCCGCGTTGCCGAGCAAGGCGAAGCCCGGCCCGTGCAGGGATTTCACATTGGCGGCGTAACCGCCGAGCGTGCGTGCGGGGGTGTCCCACACAGCATTGTTCAGAACGCCGGCAAGGCTCGGGGTTTCGGCGATGAAGCTGCGCAGACAGGCATCCAGATCGTTGTCGCGACCCTTGAAATGTTCCTCGGCGGCGACCACGCCCACCGAACAGCGTCCATTACTGAACGGGATCGTCCAGAACCAGACATCGCGATGCTCTGGATGGGTGGTGACGAGGATTTTTTCGCGGTCGAACGCCGGGTTGTCGATGTGATCTTCGACGTGGGTGAACACCGCTTGGCGCACCGGGAAGTTCGACGGCGCTTCCAGATCCAGCAGCCGCGACAACACGCGGCCGTAGCCGCTGGCATCAAGGACGAAATCCGCTTCGACGCGATAGTCGCTGCCGTCCTCGCGACGTACATTCAGCTGCGGTTTCGTCCGCTCGAAATCGACGCTGACGATGGCATCGCCGTAGCGGATTTCCGCGCCTTGCAGCGCCGCTTGATCGGCCAGCAGTTTGTCGAAATCGGCGCGTTGCACCTGAAACGTGGTCGGTTTGCCGCCGGTAAAGGTGTCACCGAAATCGAAGGCGCTGTAACGCTCGCCCCAGGCGAATGCGGCGCCGGTCTTGCGCTGGAATCCGGCGGCATTGACGGCGTCGAGCATGCCGGCTTCTTCGACGAAATCCAGGCAATGGCTGAGCAGGCTTTCACCGATCGAAAAGCGCGGAAAATGCTGGCGCTCGATCACCAGCACATCGTGGCCCTTGCGCTTGAGCAACGCCGCAGCGATGGCGCCGGAGGGACCGGCGCCGATGATCACGACCTGACGGGATTCCATTTCAACGATTGGCACGTGAGCTCCGGGGTAAAGGATGTTGCAGATTCAATGGCGCGCGATGCAGGCCGATCAGGGCCGGTAGCAGCGTCGCGATCAGGCCCATCAGCATCAGCGCGAAGTACAGCGCCGGGGTGATGAGCTGTTGTTGCAACAACAAATTGAGAAAGACGATTTCGCTCAGGCCGCGAATATTCAGCAGCACACTTTCGCGCCAGCGGCTGGCGCCTTCGAACGAGGCGCCGGCCCAGCCGAGGCCGAGCCAGTTGCCGAGCAGTTTACTGGCAATCGGCAACAGCAACAGCGCCGCCCATTGCAGCGGACCAAGGCTTGCGAGGGCACTGTGCACGTCGATCTGGACGATGCCGAACGTCAGGATCAGCGGGATCGCCAGCCACGTCTGCAAACGGCTCATCCAGCGCGCCGGTAATGGCAGCACCAGCGGCACTTTCAGCGCGGCCATGCATAGCAGGTAGCCGATGCCGAAGATCAGCGCGTTGAGTTTGTAGTGCTCGGCCATTACCAACAGCGCAAAGAAACCGAGGCTGTAGGTCAGCGGTCGACGCGCACGCAACAGATGCAACAGCAACGGCACCAGGGCGAGAGCCAGCGGCAGCAGCAGACTGCTCAGATGCAGACTGCCCTGGGCGAGGCCGAACAGCGTCCAGCAGGTCAGATCGATGAGGATCGCGGTCTGCACCAACCGGCGAGTGGCGGCGGGCGGATAATCGATGTGGCGCAGATACAGGTACAGCACCGGGATCGCGGTAATCGCGAACACCAGGCCGATGACCAGCGAGTTGAGCCACGGTTGCGCCGGCAGCAGCCAATAGGCAGCGGCCAGGCCACAGGCAAACGGCACGAGGAAACTCGGCACGGCGATTTTCACGCTCTGGCGATCGAGTTTCAGATCGATCACATCACTGAGGATATGCCCGAGCAGCAGGGCAAAACTCAGGCTGTAGAGGTTTTTCAGCCAGTCAGGCGCAATCAGTTGCGCGCCACTGAGCTGCCAGCCCGGCTCGATCCAGAAGTACATCAGCAGCGGCAAGCCGAAGCTCGCCAGCAGCAATTGGCTGACGATCGGGATCAGGCCGAAGTGGCGCCCGATGCGCGTGGCCACGGCGAACAACGCCAGGACCAGCAGCCAGAAACCGAAGACCATCATGCCGCTGGCTCCGCGACGGCTGCCGTGTGTTCGTGGCGCCCGGCCCACGGTGCGAGCAGGAAACTGAACGCCAGACCGAGGCTCACCGACAGCCCGAAGTTGCTCACCGCCGGGGTGCTGGAAACCGCCAGCAAACCGAACGACAACCATGTCGTCACAGCGGCCAGCAAGGTACCGAGCAGGCTCACCGCCGCACCGCCGACCTGTTCGCGCATGAGAATCGCGTAGTCGACGCTGATCGCTGTGACCAGCAGCAGGCCGAACAGGCTGAACAGGGTCAGCGGCTGACCGAGCCAGCCGAGGCTGGCGAGGCTGCACAACGCGGCGAGCAACGGCAGGGCAACGATGCGCAGCGCCCCGCCGAGACCGAACGGCAGCATCAGCACCAGCACGATCAACGCACAAGAAGCGAGTTTCAGTTCAGCGGCGCTGATCTGCGTCGCGGCGAATACCTCGTTCAACTCACCGAGGCGATCGACCAGCGTCACCCCCGGCAAATCCAGCGCCTGCACGCGCAACAATGCCGGGTTGTTCAGGCCTTGCAGGCTGGTCATTGCCGCTACGCCGTCTTCGCTGGGGCCGAGCCAGAGCGTGCGATAAGGCTCACCGAGCGGGCCGGCCAGTGCCGCGTCGATGTCTTCGGCGGGCACGGCCTGCAATTGCTGTAGTTCGGTTTGCAGCGCGGCGAGCGGTACGCCGAGGTCGAGCAGTGGCTGCCAGTATTGCGGCAGTTTGTTCAGCGCCTGACGTACCTGTTCTTGCTGGTTCGGTGGGCTGAGCAGTCGATCGAGGGCCAGATAGCCTTGCAGCTTGTCGAGGTTGACCAGTTGCTGCAGACGCTCGCTCAGCGCGGCCTGCCGCTCGAGCAATTGCTGCTGATTGTCGGCGCGCACGAGGAAAAACTGGCTGGTCGGCTGATAGCCGGTGATGCGCGCGATGGTCTGCGCTTCTTCAGTCAGATGTTGCGGTGCGCCGACCCATTGGCGAATGTCATTTTTGCTTTGCAGCTGTACCAGACCACCCACACAGAAGGCGATCAGCAGCGCCAGCAACACCGGCGTGCGCACGTGCTCGAGCAGTTTTTCACGCAGCGCAACCATGCGCTCGGCCAGCTGCAGCGGCCATTGCGCGGGGCGCAGTTCGACGTTTTTCAGCAACGCCGGCAACAGGCACACCGCCGACAAATAGGCACCGAGCAAGCCAGCGGCGGAGAACACCGCGATTTGCGTCAGCGCCGGGAACGGCGTCCACGCCAGTGCCAGATAACCGATGGCGCTGGTGATCAGGCTCAGGGTCAGCCCGGACAGCGTCAAACGCAACGCCGGCCAACTGCGCCAAGGCTTCAGGCTCCAGCTCTTCGACAAATAGTGCAGCGGGTAATCCACGGCCACGCCGATCAGGCTGGAGCCGAGCACCAGCGTCATCACGTGCATATGGCCGAACAGCGCCACACACGCCACCGCGCCGAACAGCATGCCGACCAGCACCGGCACGAACGCCAGCAACACGCGCCAGCGGCGGAAAGCGAGCAACAGCAGCAAGAGAATGCCGACCGTGGCACCGCCGCCGACCCAGGTCATTTCGCGCGTGGCTTGCTGCTGACCGTTGGCCGCGTAGAGCAAGCCGCTGGCGGCCAGCAATTGCACGTCGGATTTCGCCGCCTGCTCGCGGCTGGCTTGCAGCAGTGCCGCGACTTGCAGCGGCAAGTTCATATCGAAAGCATTGCCGGTGGTGCGTGCACGCAGCAGCACCCAGCTCTTGCCGTCGGCATCGGCGATCAACGCGCCGCTGCCGATGTCCAGTTGCACCGAGCCGTGCTGCGGTTGGCTGTTCTGGATGCGCCCGGTCAGGCCTAGCCAGTCGTCCTGACTCGGCACCAGACTAAAACCGCTGAACGGATCGAACAGGGCCTGCACGCGTTGTTGAATGAATGCGTCGGGGTGTTCGATCAGCAGTTGCCGGTCGTCCTCCGAGAGCATCGCCAGTCGACCCTGCAGCAGTTGCGTGCGCAGCGCTGGCAGATCCGCCTGCAGGTTCCACTGCACTTTCTCGAACAGACCGCTGGCCTGCCATTGCTCGCCCAGCGTCTGCGCCATGGCCACCGCGTGCTGGCGATCGGCGTGGCCGACCAGCACCAGCATTTCGCGGTTGAGCGGTTCCTGCATGCGCTGCTCGGCGCGCTGTTCGAGGGCGTCGGGGTGGGTGCCGGGCACCAGTTCCATCAGGTTCGCCGACAATGGCGCACCGTCACGCCACTGCCAACCGGCCAGAGCGACGACCGCCAGCAGCAGAATCAGAAACAGCCAGGGCAGCCTGCGTTCACTCGGCAAAGTCATGTTGCTCCGCGTCGTTCAACGGTTGCCCGGCGGTGCTGTCCTGCATGCGCAGCACGGTGCTGTCGCCCTGGGTTTCCAGCAGTTCGATGGTTTGCACCAGCGCGCCGCCGTCGATATTGATCTGGTTGAACACTTGCTTGAGCAGCAGCGAGCGCGGGGTCAGCGTGAGTTTCCACTGCTGTGCATCGCCGCTCAGGGCCAGTTCGAAGTCGCGTTGCAGGCCACTGCTGTCACCTTGCAGCACGGCGAGGAACAGGCGGTTCTGCTCGGCCCCGGCGCTCTTGTTCGGCAGCAGTTGCCAGCCGTTGCCGTCACGCCGGGCGATGCCCTTGGCGGTGATGCGGTAGTCCTGTTGCAGCGGGGTCTTCAGCAGCCAGAGCAGACCGTGGTTTTTCGCCAGAACAAAACTGCCCTTGCTGATCAGCGGCTGCGGTAATGCACGCAGGTGTTTTTCCTGAATGAACTGACCGTGGATCACGTCCGGTTTCGCCAGTTGCTCGCTCAGTTGTTGCAGGTCGAAGGCGTTGGCCAGAGAGGACATCACCAGCAGCGCCAGTACACTCAAGCCTTTAACAAAAACATTCATTGCAGCATCCTTTCCACGGCATCGGTGAAGACCTTCGGTGAAGCCAACTGCATCTCGCGGCTGCTCACTTCGACGGCAACCTGCACCGAGCTGGCACGGGTGAGGCGTTCGCCGCTGTGCAGGTCGGTGATCAGGTAATTGATCTTCAGACGGTTTTCCCATTCGACCAGACTGGCGCGCACATTCAGGCGCTGACCGAACACCGCGCCACGCACGTAGCGCAGTTGCAGGTCGATGATCGGCCAGGCATAACCGGCCTCGACCATGTGCGTGTAGTTGTGGCCGATCTTGTCGAGCAGCGCGCAACGCGCCACTTCGAGGTATTTGACGTAATGGCCGTGCCAGACGACGTGCATGGTGTCGACGTCGAAAAACGGTACGAGGATTTCCGTGTCGGCGTGAAGCACTCCGGCGCTACGCATGCAGCCTCCAGTGTTGTGCGGCGATGCGTTGCAGGCACAGACGCAGTTCGCCTTCCAGGGCGCGGTCTTCGATGACCGGCGGGAAATCCTTGGCCAGTTCTGCGTGCATCGCCGCCAGGGATGGCGGCAACGGCCGGGCATCTTCGGCTTGAGCACGCAGCCACACGCCCTGGTTGGCGGCGAGCAATGTCGCGGCAGCGACCTGTTCGGTCAGCTCCAGCACGCGGATCGCATCGCGAGCAGCGATGGTGCCCATGCTGACTTTGTCCTGGTTATGGCACTCGGTGGAGCGCGAGAACACGCTGGCCGGCATGGTGTTTTTCAGCGCTTCGGCGGTCCACGCGCTGGTGCCGATCTGCACGGCTTTGAAGCCATGGTTGATCATCGCTCGATCCGCCGGAGCACCGGACAGGTTGCTCGGCAGGCCGTGGTTGTAACGCTCGTCGACCAGCAGCGCGAGCTGGCGGTCCAGCAGGTCAGCGACGTTGGCCACGAGGTTTTTCAGGCTGTCCATGGCGAACGCGATGTGGCCGCCGTAGAAGTGCCCGCCGTGCAAAACGCGCTCGGCTTCGGCGTCGATAATCGGGTTGTCGTTGGCGCTGTTCAGCTCGGTTTCGATGAACGAACGCAGCCAGTTCAGGCTGTCGGCCAACACGCCGAGCACGTGCGGTGCGCAGCGCAGCGAATAGCGATCCTGCAGGCGATGCAGCGGTGCGGTCGGCGCGTCGATCGCCAGATCCTTGCGCAGCCACGCGGCGACCTGCATTTGCCCTGGATGTGGTTTGGCGGCGAACAGACGTTCGTCGAAGTGCTCCGGGTTGCCTTGCAGCGCGACCACATTGAGCGCGGTGATGCGCGTGGCCAGTTGCAACAGATAGTCGGCACGGGCGAAAGCGAGGCAGGCGAGACCGGTCATTACGGCGGTGCCGTTCATCAGCGCCAGCGCTTCTTTCGGGCGCAGTACCAGCGGTGTCCAGCCGAGTTCACGATGCACATCGGCAGACTGGCGACGTTCGCTACGGAACATTACTTCACGTTCACCGGACAGCGTTGCAGCGACGTAGGACAGCGGCGTCAGATCACCGCTGGCGCCGACCGAGCCTTCTTCAGGGATCAGCGGCAGGATGTCGTATTCGAGGAACGCGTGCAGACGCTCCAGCAATTCCACGCGCACCCCGGAGACGCCGTGACACAACGACTGCAGACGCGCCGCCAACACCGCGCGGGTGGCTTGCGCGTCGAGCAGTTTACCCAGCCCGCAACCGTGGAAGGTGTAGAGGTGACGCGGCAGCGCCTCTACGTGATGCAGCGGCACCGCGACCACGCAGGAGTCGCCGTAACCGGTGGTTACGCCGTAGATCACGCCTTCCTTGTCCAGCAGCGAATCGAGGAACCGCGCGCCCTTGGCGATGCGCTCGCGATAGTCGGCGTCGCTCTGCAACTGCACGGGCGCCTGACGGTTGGCCAGGGCCAGCACGTCTTCGATGCGCAAAGGGCGTTCGCCGAAGGTTACCGGCTCATGGGTTGGCGTCGTCATCGGTCTTCCAGAAAGGGTAAAAGTTGAACCATTGTTGCGGCGCTTCGAGGCAATAGTGACTCAGGCGCTGCGCATAGCGGGTGGCCCACTGATGAATGACCTGCTCGCGCTCGCTGCGCTTCCACACCACGGCGTCGGCGAAGGGCTCGAGAGTCAGGCGATAGTGACCGTCCGGTTGCTTGAGGCACATCAGCAGATTGACCGGGCATTTGAGCAGGCCGGCGAGCAGCCACGGGCCTTGCGGGAACGGCGCCGGATGGCCGAGAAAGTCCACGGTTACGCTGCGCCCGCCATGCAGGGGGACGCGGTCGCCGGCAATCGCCAGCCACTCACCGCGCTCCAGGCGTTCGTGCAGTTGCAGCATGATCACCGGGTCCAGTTCGCTGACTTGAATCAGGCGCAGATTGGTCGCCCCAGCCTCACCCAGCAAACGGTTGAATTGTTCGGCGTGCTTGGTGTGCACCAGCACGTTCATGGTGACCTTTTCGCCGATCTCCGCCAATGCGCGACAGACTTCCAGATTGCCCAGGTGCGCGCCGACCAGCAGTTGTCCGCGACTGCCGCGCAGCTGATTGCGCAGCAGGGCCGGGTCGATGATTTCGATCTGTTCGATGCGCAGCTTGCCGTTCCATACGTCGAGCTTGTCGAGCATCGAATCGGCGAATGCCATGAACTGGCCGAACACCCGCCAATGCGTCGGGCGCAACACGTCGCGCTGACTCCATGCGGCCAGGCGTTGCTGGTATTGCCAAGCACTGCGCCGTGCGGTGCGGCCAAACAGGAAAAAGTACAGGACGATGCCGTACAGCAACGGACTGAGCAGGCGTCGGCCCAGGACCTTGGCGGCGAACGCGGTGAATTTCATCAGCAGGAAGCTGCCGCGCTCTTCGCGGTCAGCCCAGTGCTTTTTGTCGGCTTCGCCGGTCATGTTCGCCACCGCCGCCAGAGGATCACCGGGAAGCGCAGCAACATGCCGAGAAACAGCCGTGTGTGCATGCTGGAAATCAGTGCGTTGTCATGGAACAGACGGAAGTGCGACACACCGTCCAGCGGATAATGCACGCTGGTTTGCAGCCAGCGCATCGGCTGATTGCGCCACGACAGGCGCACGAGAATGTCCGAGTCGAAATCCATGCGCTTGCCGACTTTCGCCGAATCAATCACCGCCAGCGTCGGGGCGAGCGGATAAACGCGGAAACCACACATTGAATCGCGGATCTGCAGCGACAGCGTGTTGATCCAGACCATCACGTGGGTCAGGTAGCGCGCGTACAAACGACCTTTCGGCACGCTCTCGTCGAACAGCGGATAACCGCAGATCATCGCCTCGGGATGAGCGCGGGACTCGGCGACAAAACGCTCCACATCGTGCAAGTCGTGCTGGCCGTCGGCATCAACCTGTAGCGCATGGCTGAAGCCCAACAGCGAGGCTTCGCGCAAACCGGTCATTACCGCGCCGCCCTTGCCCTGGTTCGCGGTCAGGCGTACCAGATGCACGTTGTCGCGCTCGGCCAGTGCGTCGAGCACTCTGGCACAAGAGAGCGTGCTGGCGTCGTCCACCAGAATGCACGGCAGGCCTTGCGCGAGCAGGGCGTCGACCACGGTGCCGATCGCAGTTTCGTGGTTGTAGACCGGGATCACGGCGCAAGGGTTATGCATACGTTTTCTCCACTGGAAGACCGCGATCCCTGTAGGAGTGAGCCTGCTCGCGATTGAGTGCGCAGCACTCACCAAGGTCAATCATGCTCTACACCCACAAGAATCCGCCCACTGGAACAGGTCGCCGTGTCATTGCGATAAGCGAAATACAACTTGCTGCGCTCCGCATCAAAGCGCAGATGCAGCTGAATTTCATCCCCCGGGCGCACCAGTTGCTGGAACTTCAGCACTTCCATCCCGGCAAACGGACCGGTCAGATTGAGCAGTTGGCGACCGAGGTTCAGCGCCCATTCCACCTGCACCACGCCGGGCAATACGGGGGCTTTAGGGAAGTGACCACTGAAATAAGCCAGATCCGGTGGCACGCTCAGTTGCAGACTCCATTCGCCCTCGGTCTCGAGCTGCGACAGCACTTCCGGCGCTTTCGCTCGCGGGGCCATCAGCAGCGCTTCGATATCGGCCTGCGGCAGCTTGCCTTGGCTATTCAACGGCAATTGCCGCACCAGTCGCCAGCGTCGGGGCAGCGCCAGGGCTTCGCAGTGTTGGCGCAAATGCTGGCGCAGGGTTTCGGTCAGACTGCGGCGGCCGTGCTCACGCAAGGCAAACAGGCCCGACTCGCTGAGGACCAACAGAGCACCCAGTGAGGCGCGGTTTTCCTGCACTACGCCGAGACGTGCTTCGGCGATCCAGTCATGGGTCACCAGCGCTTGTTCGAGCATGGGCAGAGAAATGCGTTTTTCTTCGAGTTTGACGATCCGGTCCAGCCGCCCCAACAGTTCAAAACGACCATCGGCGGCGATGCGTGCTGCATCAGCGGTGTGCTCGACGTGTCCGGCAGGCAGGTAAGTTGAAGCGATCAGTAGCGCGCCGTCGCTGTCCTGGCTCAGTTGGACACCGGCGAACGGTTGCCACAGTAGTTGGCCCTGACGCCAGGCAATGCCGCCGGTTTCCGAGCTGCCGAGGATTTCCGTCGGCCATTGCTGCAAGCGTTGCTGCAGACTTTGCGCAGCGTCGAACGGCAACGCACCGCCGGAGGAAAACACCCGGCGCACGGCGCTCAGGGCCGGCCAGTCGAGGTTATCGCCCATGCGTTTGAGCAACGCCGGGCTGGCCACCCACGCAAAGGCCGGATGTTCGCGGCTGGCACGCTGCAAGTCTTCGGGGAACGCCAGTTGCTTGCGCACAAACGGGCGCCCGGCACACAGCGGCCACAGCACGCGAAACAGCAAACCGTAAATATGCTGGGTGGCGACGCTGCCGATGATGCAGGCCTCACCGAGATCCGCGCCCCACAACTGTTCCAGTGCTTCGACCTCGTTGGCCAGTTGGCGCAGGGTTTTGTCGATGCGCTTCGGCTCGCCGCTGGAGCCGGACGTGCACAGGCTGAGGCGGCACTGGTCGAGGTCCAGTGCGGCGCCTGCTAGCGGCGGCTGCTGAACATCGCTCAGTTGCGTGTCATCGGTTTGATCCGTCAGCCACAGGTCGACCTCAGCCGACCAGCGCTGGCGGGTTTGCGCTTGCAGGTCCGAGGGCAGCAGAACACTCACACCTGCACGCCATGCACCTAGCAATGCGATGGCCAGTTCGGCGGCATCTTCCAGGTGCACAGCCAGACGTTTCACGCCTTGCGCTTGCAGACCGGCGGCAACGCTCAGCGCCTGCTCGCACAGTTGCGCATGTTCGAGGGCCGGTGCGTGGCTGATGGCCCGCGCCGGCACAGGCTTGAGCAACAGCTGCTCAAGTTTTATCCAGTTCATGTACGGCCTCTTACCCGTTGTCGTATCAGCCATTCAATGGCAAACATCAGGCCGATCAATCCATAGGAGATCAGGCCGGTGTACAACATCCACCAATTCAGCGGCGCCCACAGGGTCAGCAGGGCGGCGCATAAACCGTTGCAGAAGAAAAACACGCTCCAGGCCACGGTGACCTTGCGCGTATAGCGAATCGCAATATCCGGTAGTTCTGGCTCACGCAAGCGCGCCAGGCGCTCGACCATCGGCGGGCCGTATTTCAGGCTCAGGCTGAACAGCACCAGCATGAAGCCGCTGATCAGCACCGGGTACCAACGCAGCAACAGCGGACTGTCGAACAGCGCCAGCAGCAGGCAAAAGGCGATCGCCACACAGGCCATCCACAGGCTGCCGGGATTGCGCTCGCCGGTCAGTGCCCGCGCCAGCCACAGGCTGCCCAGCAGCAGACCGAACTGCCACGGGGCAAAATGCTCCATGCCGAAATACACCGCAAAGGGGTACAGCAGACCGGCCAGCAGCAGCCCGAGGCCGATCAATCGGCTCATGCGGCCGGTTGAACCAGACGGTAAACCGCCTCGACCACGTCACCGACAGTGCGCACCGATTTGAATTCTTCGGCGGCGATTTTCTTGCCGGTCTGGCGTTTGATGTGATCGATCAGATCGACCGCGTCGATGCTGTCGATTTCCAGATCCTGATACAGGTTGGAGTCCAGGCTAACACGGGCCGGATCCAGTTCGAACAGCTCGACCAAGGCATCGCGCAGGGTGTTGAAAATATCGTCACGAGTTTGCATGGTCCGGTCTCAAGCTGCCTGTTTTGCCGTGACGAACGCCGCAAGGCTCGCCACGTTGGTGAAATGGTTACGGGTGTCTTTGGCGTCGGCATCGATCTTGATGCCGTATTTTTTCTGGATGGCCAGACCCAGTTCCAGCGCGTCGACGGAATCCAGGCCCAGGCCTTCGCCGAACAGTGTTTGCTCGTCTTCGATGTCGTCGACGCTGATGTCTTCGAGGCCGAGGGCGTCGATGATCAGCAGTTTGATGTCACGATTCAGATCGCTCATCTTCGGCGAGCTCCTTAATGAAGTAGGTGTGCAAATAATCGTTGAGCTTGCGCGAGGCTTGTGGTGCAGGGCCTTGCGCGGCGAAGGCTTGTGGGTCTATATCGGCCCCGACGCGAAAACTGAAGTGCACGCGGCGGCTGGGGATCCGGTACCAGGGTTCGGCTTTGGTCAACGTGGTCGGGCTGACCTTGATAATCACCGGCGTGAGGATTTTCGCACCGCGCAGGGCAATCGCCGCAGCGCCCCGATGAAAGGCCGGCGCCTGACCGGGCTGGGTGCGCGTGCCTTCCGGGAAAATGATCAGGGTCTGGCCGTTTTGCAGGGATTGGGCGGCAGCATCGAGCATGTCCATGCTGCCGTCGTTGCTGATGTATTCAGTGCTGCGCAACGGGCCACGGGTGAAGGGGTTTTCCCACAGGCTTTTCTTCACCACGCAATTGGCCTGGCGCACCAGACCGATGAGGAACACCACGTCGATCAGCGACGGGTGATTGGCGATGATCATCTGTCCGGGTCGCCCGAGACGTTCGGCGCCCTGGATGTCATAGGTCAGCACACCGGTGCGGGCCATGAACCGGACGAAAAACCAGAACAGCCGGCTGACGGTCTGCCGCGCGCGTTGGCGATGCGCAACGGCGTCACCGGGCAGGCAAGCCAACAGCGGAAACACCAGCACACGCAGGCACAGCCCGCCAAGCCCGAACAGGGCGAAGCTTGCGGCGGTGGCCAGCAGGCGCCAGTAATAGGCATCGCGGTTTTTTTCGGTCACGGGTTGCGTTGCCAGGTCCATACACGATTTTTCCAGGCATGTTGGCAATGGGTTTGCTGGCCGAGCAGGGTTTGCAACAGATTGAGCGCGTGGGGCCAGTGAGCTTTTGACCGTGTTTCTGTGGTGCTGTTCAGGGTCAGCCGCCAGTCGGTACCGGGGGTGAGCAAAAGGCCGAGTGCGTAGGGAAACGGCACGTCATCGATCCACGCTGAATAGGCTTCGGGCGGTTGTTCTTCGGTGATTACCAACAGCACCGCCGGGGCGCCTTCATTGAGTAGCGCCGCTGCTTCGAGCATGCCGTGCTCAAGGCCGTCGCCGGCCGCGGCGAGGGCGGTCATCTCACTGGTTTCGCCACGCATGATCGACCACAGACCGATGATCGCGTTATGTACGGACAGGCTGAACTGGGTCGGCGACAGCGGCTGTTCGGTCGCCAGATCACTGAGGATGTCGTAAGTCCGTGGGGTTTCACCGTGGCGCGAGACGAACACCAGCGGCAGGCTGTCCCGCCCGTCGGCCAGGGGCCAGCCAACGCTGAACGCCATGCGTGCCAGACGACTGAGGCGGCGGCGCTGCATGGCCGGCAAAAACGACACATCGGGCGCGGCATCACTGCGCTGGAGCACGACCGGTTGTCGGCTCCAGGCCTGCCAGGCGTCCACGCTGTCGAGGCCAGGGGCCCACGCGCGCCATTGGGCGATGTTGAAGTTGATCACGGACATTCATCCCGCCCCTGCAGGCTTTTGTTGACGCGTTGAATCGCCAAAGCCGCAGCAGGCTTGACGTGGCGCTTGGCGCCGGGTGGCGCGCATTATCCCGGTGCGACGAGTGTGTAGCAAATGCTGGTTACATTTTGCGCAACGAAATGTACCGAACGGTTCGCAAGAGAGCTGTCAATTTGCCATTATCCAGATTCCCAGCGGTTTGTCTGTCGGGGATCTCGGCGATCAATGGCGGTTATTGCGCTATCTGTCCGCGGATATTTGCACCTGACTCTGTAGTCCATGTCCATGAAGGTAGCGAAGCGAGGTCGCGCGCATCTACACTCGGTCATTCTTTGATACACGGAGGTTTTGTCATGCGGCGCGTGGTGTTCAATCAGAAAGGTGGGGTAGGCAAGTCCAGCATTGCCTGCAATCTGGCGGCGGTCAGCGCCAGCGAGGGTTATCGCACGCTGTTGGTCGATCTCGATGCCCAGGCCAACTCCACTCAGTATCTGACCGGGCTCACCGGCGACGACATTCCGATGGGTATTGCCGACTTCTTCAAGCAGACCCTGTCTTCCGGGCCGTTCTCGAAGAAGAATCAGGCGGACATCTACGAAACGCCGTTCGACAACCTCCACATCATCACCGCCACGGCGGAGCTGGCCGACCTGCAGCCCAAGCTTGAGGCCAAACACAAGATCAACAAGCTACGGAAGTTGCTTGATGAGCTGTCCGAGGATTACGACCGGATTTACCTTGATACGCCGCCGGCGCTGAATTTTTATGCAGTATCGGCGTTGATTGCTGCCGATCGCGTGCTGATCCCTTTCGATTGCGACAGCTTTTCCCGTCAGGCGCTGTACGGGCTGATCGCGGAGATCGAGGAGTTGAAGGACGACCACAACGAAGGCCTGGAAGTCGAAGGCATTGTGGTCAACCAGTTCCAGGCCCGGGCGAGCCTGCCACAGCAAATTCTCGATGAGCTGATTGCCGAAGGTCTACCGGTGCTGCCGGTGTACCTGACCAGTTCGGTGCGCATGCGCGAATCGCATCAGGCCAGCATGCCGCTGATCCACCTCGACCCGCGCCATAAGCTGACCCAGCAATTCGTCGAACTGCACAACTTGCTCGAAGATCACTGATCTTCTGAGCTACGCAGAACCCTGTAGGAGTGAGCCTGCTCGCGATAGCACCCTTTCAGTCACTCAAGTGTTGGCTGACAGGACGCTATCGCGAGCAGGCTCACTCCTACATTGCTTTACGGTGTGTCAGATGCCTTGGCTACGCAGCCACGCCATCAACTGCGGCAACGGCAACGCGCCACTCTGCCGCGCCATCTCTTTGCCGTTCTTGAACAGAATCAGACTCGGAATCGAGCGAATCCCCAACTGCGCCGACAACTGCTGATTCGCTTCGCTATCAAGCTTGGCCAAGCGGCACTTACCCGCCAACTGCGCCGCCGCTTGCTCGAACACCGGCGCAAACGACTTGCACGGCCCACACCAGTCCGCCCAGACATCCACCAGCAACGGCAGATCACCCTTGATCTGACTGGCGTAATCGCCTTGCTTGAGTTCGAAGGGTTTTTTCAGCAGCACGGCGGATTTGCAGCGTCCGCACTTGGGCTGGTCGGCGAGGCGCTCTGCGGGGATGCGGTTGAGGCCGTTGCAGGAGGGGCAGGGGATGAGGAGTGGGGTGGTCATGAGCGAAATCCGGAATTGAGCTGATAACACCTAGTTGGAGACGTTTGCTCATATTTTCAATCGTGCAGGCTCTCGCGTTGTGCCTAGGCTGAAGACGCAGCAGGCCAATCCATCGGTCTGCCTAGTGTTATCGCAACTTGCGATATTTTTGGTTTGTGATTAACTCCCCATAGCAGAATGCGATAAGGATGTTGCATGCATGTGTTCAGTGAAAAACCCATTCGACAGGCCAAGGAGCAATGGCCACAAGCAGCAAGTGCTCTGGCGCAGTGGTTTCGTTTGGCGAGCAGAATTTATCCAAAGGA
Source organism: Pseudomonas sp. 3B-A001-10F (assembly GCF_056313565.1). NCBI lineage: Bacteria > Pseudomonadati > Pseudomonadota > Gammaproteobacteria > Pseudomonadales > Pseudomonadaceae > Pseudomonas > Pseudomonas sp. 3B-A001-10F. The sequence goes on along the minus strand of NZ_JBQYFW010000028.1, from coordinate 20,574 downwards.
TTTTTCTGCGATGAAATCGATATTTCCTGCGACCGACAAGGTTGGCGAGTTTCATGTCTTCGATATCGGTGGCAATAAATTGAGACTGATTGCTTTTGTCAGTTACCGCTCTCAGAGACTCTACATAAAGCATGTGATGGATCACCGCGAATATGACCGCGGTAAATGGAAGGAGGGTAGGGTATGAATGCTTTGATTAAAACGGTTGTCGAGCACTGGGAATTTGTCTCTCCAGTGGTTCGGAAACCGAAAAACGAAGACGACTACGATGCTTTGGTATTGGCAGTCGACGAACTGCTGGAAATTACCGGCGATGATGAGTCGCACCCGTTGATGAGCTTGGTCGACATCATCGGTGACTGGATCGAAGAATGGGATCACACCCATCACCCCATGGCCCAGGCAAGTGGCGAAGAGGTTCTCGGTTACATGATGCGTGAGCACGGCCTGACTCAGAGCGACTTGCCGGGTGTTGGTACTCAGTCGGTTGTTTCGGAGATTTTGAACGGCAAGCGCAAGCTTAACTTGCGCCAGATTCGTTGGTTGGCAGAGCGCTTCAATGTGCCAATCGATGTGTTTACCTGATGCTGGTTCAAGACGAACAACTGATCTCCAAATGCTTGCCCCACTCCGGTGGCCGCTCGGCATAAGCCTCCATCCCCGGCTGCTCTTCAAACGGTTTGCTCAGCACTGCATGCAGCCGGCGTACCTCCGAGTAATCCCCTTGCTCTGCCGCATCAATGGCCTTTTGCGCCAGATAGTTGCGCAGGATGTACAGCGGATTGACCGCGTGCATGCGGGTGCGGCGCTGTTCCTGATCGGCGTCGCCATCGCGGGCAACGCGGGCGATGTAGCGTTCGCCCCAGGCGTCAAAGCCCTTGATGTCGACGAAGTCGTCGCGCAAACGGGCGACGGCTTCTACGGCGGACTCTGCACCGAGTCGGCGGAAGAACAGCGTGTAATCAACGCCGCTGTTCTGCATCAATTGCAGCAGGTTTTCCACCAGTGTTTGGTCGTCATCTTCAGCTGTGGTGAGGCCTAAACGGCGGCGCATCAGGTCGAGGTAATGCGCCTGAAACAGCGGCAGATACAAGCCGAGGGTTTCACGCAGGGCTTCAACACTAATGAACGGCGTCAGTGCCTGAGCCAGCGCGCTGAGGTTCCACTGTCCGACCGGCACCTGATTGCTGAACGAGTAACGGCCCTGATCATCCGAATGGTTGCAGATGAAGTTGGTGTCGAAATCGTCGAGAAAGGCGAACGGGCCGAAGTCGAAGGTGATGCCGAGGATCGACATGTTGTCGGTGTTCATTACGCCGTGGCAGAAGCCGTAGGCCTGCCACTTGGCGATCAGCTCGGCGTTGCGCTCGACGATCTCGCGGAACATCGCCAGATACGGTTCCGGCTGTTCCAGGCACTCAGGGAAATGCATCGCCAGAACGTGTTCGCCTAGCTGCTTCTGCTGCTCGGGGCGCTTGGTGTAATAGAGGTATTCGAAATGACCGAAGCGGATATGGCTCGGCGCCAGACGCAGGACCATCGCCGCGCGTTCCTGCTTTTCGCGCCAGACCGGGGTGTCGGAGCCAATCACACAAGCCGCGCGCGACGAAGGAATGTTCAACGCGTACAAGGCTTCGGAAGCAAGGAATTCACGGATCGACGAACGGAGTACCGCTCGGCCATCGCCCATGCGCGAAAACGGCGTTTGCCCGGCGCCCTTCAGGTGCAGGTCCCAATGCTCGCCGGCCGCGTTGTACACCTCGCCCAACAACAGACCACGGCCATCGCCCAGTTGCGGCGTGTAGCCGCCGAACTGATGTCCGGAATAGACCATTGCCCGCGGTTCGGCATCAGCCCACAGCTTGTGGCCGCCAAACAGTTCGGCAAATTCCTGAGTTTCGGCTGCGGCCGGATCGAGATCGAGTAAGGCCAGGGCCGCCGGGCTGGCGGCGACCAGACGTGGATTATCGATCGGCTCAGGCAGCACATGGGCGGAGAACGCATCGCCCAGGCGGGCGAAGCGATTGTCGAAGGTCAGTTCGTCGAGGGCTTTCAAGGGCCGGCTCCAGCAGAATGTCCGAGCATTCTGCTGGGAATAAACCGGTTAGTCGAGTTTGGCCGGCGGTGGCTCTTGCAGCGGTTTCTGATCGTCGGCGATCGGCACGATGGTTTTGGTTTCCGGCTCGATCGGCACCATCTTGTATTCCTGACCGTGAAGGTTCTTCAGGTAAACCTCCATCTGGCGGAACGAGATGTTGATGTGCTGCTTCTTGAACTCACGGTTGATGAAGCGGTTGACCTCATCAAGCACCGGGTTGCGGTCACCGAGGTCGCGCACGTGCATGCGCAACTCGTGGTCGAGGGTGCTTTCGCCGAAGTTGAGGAAGTACACGTGCGGCTCAGGCTCTTTGAGTACACGCGGGTTCTCGCGGGCAGCCTTGAGCAGCAGCTCCTTGACCAGATCCAGATCGGAGCCGTAGTCGACGCCAAGTTTCAGCGTCACGCGGGTGATGGTGTCGGTCAGCGACCAGTTGATCAGTTGCCCGGTAATGAACGTCTTGTTCGGGACAATGATGTCCTTGCGGTCGAAGTCGGTGATGGTCGTGGCGCGGATGCGGATCTTGCTCACCGTGCCCGACAGGTTGCCGATGGTGATGGTGTCACCGATCCGCACCGGGCGTTCGAACAGAATCATGATGCCGGAGATGAAGTTCGCAAAGATCTCCTGCATACCGAAACCGAGGCCCACCGACAGCGCCGCCACCAGCCATTGCAACTTGTCCCAGCTGACGCCGAGGGTCGACAGGGTCGAGACGAAGCCGACACCGGCGATCACATACGACAGCAACGTCGTGGTTGCGTAGGCACTGCCCTGAGCCAGATTGAGCTTGGACAGCACGAATACTTCGAGCAGACCGGGCAAGTTGCGCGCGAGGGCGAAAGTGATGCCGATGATGATCAGCGCGCCGAGCATGTCGCCGATGCTGATCGGCACCATGCTCATGTTGGCGCCGGTGCCGCTGGTGTATTCGTAGAGGGTGATGTTGTCGAGGTACGAGAACACCGAAATCAGGTCCGACCAGACCCAGTACAGCGCCGCGATGAAGCCGCCGAGCAGGGCCAGACGGATCAGGCGCAGGGACTGTTCGTTGACCTTTTCGATGTCCAGCGTCGGCTCTTCGATCACCGCTTCGCCGTCGCCGGCCTCTTTCGCCGCTTGCCGTTTGGCCAGGGCACGCTGGTAGGCCAGACGTCGCGCGGCAACGCTCAGACCGCGCACGAAGGTGGCTTCGATCACCAGCCAGAACATCAGCAGGTACAGGGTGTTGATCAAGCGGTCGCTGAGCTTCAGCGCGGTGTAGTAGTAGCCGAAGCACACCGCCACGAACAACGCGATCGGCAGCAAGGTGAACATCACGCCGACGGCTTTGCGGAACAGCGAAGTGTTTTCGTGGGCCGGGCTGCTGATCAGCAGGCGGCTCAGCAGCCAGGCCATCAGGGCATAGCAGGTCAGCACCACCGGCATGCCGAGCACGTCGTCTGCCAGTGCGGCCGGCTGCAATTCGGCGACGGCAACAATGGTCACCAGCGCCATGACCACCAGGCCTAGTCGACGGATCCAGCCTTGCAGGAACTCGACCTGCGGCTTTTCCCAACGGAAGTGCAGTTCCGCCACGCCGCCCGGCGCCAGAATCCGGTAAGCGGTGTAGAACACCAGCCACGCCTGACCCATTTGCAGCAAAGCCGCGCCCATATTGGCGTTCTGTCCACGGGCATCGATTTGCAACGCCAGACCGCAGAGCGCCAAGCCCAGCGCCACCGGCATCGCCAGCAGAATATTGATCAGGATCGCCTGCGGGGTGTGCCATTGGCTGTCACGCTTGAAGTGACCGATGTCCTGGTGAACCTTGTTAAGCCGCGCGTACAGATTCTTGCGCCGCCACAGCAGGGCGCCGATCAACAAGGCCAAGGGCAGGAACAGCAACGGTCGCTGAGTCAGGCCGTCAGTCAGTTCACTGAGGCTGGATGCCCATGGCAAGGTGTCGACCTGACGTTTCAGGCGCTCCGGCACCGCGCGCATCCATTCCAGATCCAGCGGCTTGTTGCTTGGAATCCAGAACATCTGCTCATCGAGCGTCGCACGCAGACCCTGCGCGGTGCTCAGCAATTGTTTCTGATTGAGTTGCAGGGTGATCGACTCGTTGAGCATGGCGCTCAGTTCGCGGTTCAGCCGCTCCAGCAGATCGGCGCGGGTGTTGGCCAGATCCAGCAGGTTTTTGCGCAATTGCGGGGTGACCTGCTCCGGCGGCTGCGTCGATAGCAGGTTGTCGACATAGGCGACGGGATTACTCAGTTGCTCACGCTGCTGGCTGACGTCGAATTGCCACAAGCGAATGTCGGCGATCTGATCGGCCAGATCGCGGTCGACCTTGAGGCGCGGCAGGGCTTGTTTCTGCTTATAGAGAATCTTCGACAGCAGCAGGCTGCCCTTGAGCACGCTGATCTGCTCGTCCAGCGCTGAATCGCTTTGGGTCAGGCTGTCGAGCTGTTGTTTGGTCTGCAGATTCTGCTGGGTGACTTCGTTGAGGCGGTCAGTGCTTTTGAGCAGATAGTCGGAGAGCTTGAGGTTCGCCGTGCTTTCGATGGCCAGCAGACTGCTGCTCCCCGCCTTCTGCGCTTCGATCGACTGTTGGGTAACGGTTTCCTGCGACTGCGCCAGACGCTTCTGGTTGATCAGGGTTTGCAGTTCCTGGATCTCGCGGTCGAGGCGGTCGGACTTCTCCGATAGCAAGTCATGCTGAGCATTGCCCAGATCCTGCAACTGGCTGTTGCCGGCCAGCTCCTGACGACGCAGCGGAATCAGCGCATTCAGCGCCGCCAGTTCGGCGTTCAACTGGTCGCGCTGCTCGGCGGTGACGGTTTTACCCGCGTCCTTGCCGGATTTGAGGATGTTGTTGATCTGCTGGATGCGCGTCTGGCTGGCGGATATCTCCGCTTGCGCGCGCTCGGGGCGAGTCTGCGCAGTGATGATCAGGCTGTTAGCGTCGGCGAGGGCTTTTTGCAGGTCACTTTGCTGAGTCGAGCGATCGGTGAGGATTTGCTCCAGTTGCTGAATCGACTCCTTGGGAAAACGCTGCGCCACCGACACCACCGCATTGGCTTTGAGGCGGGCCAGCTCGCGGGTGTTTTCAATGGTCTGCTTGGGGGCGGTCGCCAGTTGCTGCTTGAGATCGATCAGTTTCTGTTCGTAATCACGCTGATTGTTCAACTGATTGAGCGTGTTCTGCAGGACGGTCTGCAGGGTCTTTTTATCGGCATCCGGCAGTTTGCTGTCGGCGAGTTTGTCCAGGCTGGCCTGCACGGCGTCGCTGGACGGCGGTTCGGCGGCGTAAAGCGGGCCGACAGTGAGACTCAGGCCCAGCAGGGCCGCGACGAAAAAGGAGCGCAGGGTAGGCATAGAGACCGGTCAAGCAAGTGATAGTGGACGCAGTTTAGAGGAAGAGCCCGGGGCCCGGGCGACTTCCTTCGGGGAATCTGACGCCCACTTTGCCGATCTTGTTCCCGTCCATGACCGCAACCGTCCAGTGAGTGTTGTTCCACTCCACTTGGTCACCAACGATCGGTGCACCACCGACCTTGTGGGCAATGAACGCGCCCAGGGTCATGTCCGGATCGATGCCCTCGGCCGGCAGGCCATACAGCGCTGCAACCGCTTTAAGCTGGGCGTCTCCTTCGAGTACGAAATCGCCGAAGAAACGCAGATCGAGGCCGCGTTGCGGCGCCTGGCTGAACAGTTTTCCGAGGGCGCCAAGGTTGTGTTCATGGCCGATAACGCACAGTAAATCATCGACTTCCAGCACTGTACTACCCGACGGATGGAGCAGTTGCTGGCCACGAAACAGCGCAGCGATACGTGTACCTTCGGGCATTTTCAGTTCGCGCAGGGGCGAACCGATGCACCATTTCTCCGCGCCCAGCTTGTACACGAACAGCTCCCACTCGCTGGTGACGTGGACTTCCAGCGCTGCGCGGGAAATCGGCGCCGGCTCTGGCGGCACGGTCACCTTCAACAGCTTGGCGACCCACGGCAGGCTCGTACCTTGCACCAGCAGTGACACCAGCACGATGAAGAAGGCGAGGTTGAAGTACAGCTGCGCATTCGGCAGCCCGGCCATCAGCGGGAACACCGCGAGAATGATCGGCACCGCGCCGCGCAGGCCAACCCAGGAAATAAAGGCTTTTTCACGCCCATGGAACGCTTTGAACGGCAGCAGGCCGACCATCACCGACAGCGGTCGCGCAAACAGAATCATCCACAGCGCCAGACCGAGAGCGGGCAGGGCGATCGGCAGCAAATCATGCGGCGTCACCAGCAGCCCCAGCACCAGGAACATACCGATCTGCGCCAGCCACGCCATGCCGTCGAGCATATGCAGAATGCCGTGACGGCTGCGCACCGGACGGTTGCCGATCACCAGCCCGCACAAATAAACCGCGAGGAAGCCGCTGCCATGCAGGGCGTTGGTCAGGGCGAATACCACCAGACCGCCAGCGATCACCAGAATCGGATACAGGCCCGCCGCCAGATTGATCCGGTTGACCAGTTGCAACATCAACCAACCGCCACCGAGACCGATCACGCCACCGATGCCGAACTCGCGGATCAGGTGGGTCAGCAGGCTCCAGTGCAAACCGGTCTGGCCGCTGGCGAGCATGTCGATCAGGGTCACGGTGAGAAACACCGCCATCGGGTCGTTGCTGCCGGATTCGATTTCCAGACTGGCGGTCACCCGCTCGTTCAGGCCTTTGCCGCCGAGCAGCGAGAACACCGCTGCGGCGTCGGTCGAGCCAACGATGGCACCGATCAGCAGGCCTTGAATCAGATTGAGATCGAACAGCCACGCGGCGGCCATGCCGGTCAGCCCGGTGGTGATCAACACCCCGACCGTGGCCAGCGACAACGCCGGCCATAACGCCACGCGGAAACTCGACACCCGCGTGCGCAAACCACCGTCGAGGAGGATCACCGCCAGGGCGAGGTTGCCGACCAGATAGGCCGTGGGGTAGTTATCGAAGATGATCCCGCCGCCATCAACCCCGGCGGCCATGCCGACCGCAAGAATAATGACCAGAATCGGGATGCCGAGGCGGGAAGAGAGTGAGCTGACGAGAATGCTTGCACCTACCAGCAACGCGCCGATCAAGAACAGGCTGTTGATGGTCGTCGCATTCAAAGGCAGTACTCCAGAAGCGTAAAGACGGGCACAAACTGACCATGCAGTCTGCGTGCCAGCGATTCTAACCTGTTGAAATGTGATGCTGTCAAAAAGGTTTTTGCGCTGGGGGATTCGAGGTTTGGGTTCGACTGTCGGTTGCTGCCCTCACCCTAGCCCTCTCCCGGAGGGAGAGGGGACTGATCGCAGTGTTTGTGCAAGGTACATCGACCTGAAAATCCTGAGTCGAACTCAGGTTTTGAAAACACGAAGATCTGCCCCCTTTCCCCTCTCCCGGGGTGAGAGGGGGACCGAGCGCGGTGTTTGTTCAAGTTGCACCGACCTGAAATTCCGAGTCGAGCGCAGGTTTTGAAAAGCATGAAGATCTGCTCCCTTTCCCCCTCTCCCGGGGTGAGAGGGGGACCGAGCGCGGTGTTTGTTCAAGTTGCACCGACCTGAAATTCCGAGTCGAGCGCAGGTTTTGAAAGGCATGAAGATCTGCTCCCTTTCCCCCTCTCCCTCTGGGAGAGGGCTGGGGTGAGGGGCTTTTGATCTTGATCTCAAAATTTACAGGCTAAACCGCCCAACCATGTTGTTCAGGTCCAGCGCCAACCGCGACAGCTCATTGCTCGCCGCACTGGTCTGATTCGCGCCTGTCGCCGATTGCACCGACAGATCACGAATATTCACCAGATTACGATCCACTTCCCGCGCCACTTGTGCCTGCTCTTCGGCGGCGCTGGCGATCACCAGGTTGCGCTCGTTGATCTCGACGATGGCGGTGTTGATGGTGTCCAGCGACATGCCGGCACCACGGGCAATGTTCAGCGTCGACTCGGCACGCTCGGTGCTGTTACGCATCGAATCCACGGCGTGTTCGGTGCCGCTCTGAATGCTGCCGATCATCCGCTCGATTTCGCTGGTCGACTGCTGAGTACGGTGCGCCAGGGCACGCACTTCATCCGCTACCACGGCAAAACCACGCCCGGCTTCACCGGCACGCGCCGCTTCAATCGCCGCGTTCAGTGCCAGCAGATTGGTTTGGTCGGCCAAGCCACGAATCACGTCGAGCACCTTGCCGATGTCACGGGATTCATTGGCCAGATCGCCGATCAGGCTGGCAGTGCTCTGTACATCGGCACTCATGCGTTCAATCGCGCTGACCGTTTCCTGGACCAGGTCACGACCGTCGCCAGCCGAAGTGGTGGCGTTCTTCGAGGCTTCGGAGGTGCTCACCGCATTGCGGGCGACTTCTTCTACGGCGCTGGTCATTTCGTTGACCGCAGTGGCCGCTTGTTCGATCTCGTTGTTCTGCTGGGTCAGGCCGCGCGCGCTTTCGTCGGTGACGCTGTTCAACTCTTCAGCCGCTGAAGCCAACTGAGTGGCCGAGCCGGAAATGCGTTGCAGGGTGTCACGCAGTTTCGATTGCATCTTCGCCATCGCTGCCAGCAGACGTCCTGCCTCGTCTTCACCGTCAACGTGGATCGGCTGGGTCAGGTTGCCTTCGGCGATGGTTTCCGCAGCGTCCAGTGCTTTGGAAATCGGCTTGGTGATGCTGACGGTCAGCAGCCAGGCGAACAGCAGGGTCAAGCCGCTGGCGATCACCAGCAGGGTGACCACCAGATCGAACGACATCGAATACTGATCTTTGGCGCCTTGATCGGTCTCGGCGATTTGCTGGGTGTTGATCTCCAGCAAGCGCGCCAGGGCGGTGTTTACCGCTTCAGAGTTGCTCAGCAGATCGCTGTTGAGCATCTGCCGCAATTCGTCGATCTGGTTGTTGCGCGACAGGGTTTTCATGCGTTCTTCGAGCTGACGGTATTGCGCCAGCAGTTGTACGTACTGATCGTACGCCGTACGTTCGTCGGGGCTTGAAATCAGCGGCTCGTAGGCACGCTGCGCCTCGGTGATCTGGCGGTTGCGCATGTCGAACAGCTCGATGGTTTTTTGCTGCACGTCCGGTTCGCGGTTGATCAGCAACCGATACGACAGCACTCGCAGGCGCAGCGTCAGTTGAGTGAATTCATCGAGGGCCTTGATCGACGGCACGCTGGCCGTCGCGATGTCCTCGCCCGCTGAGCGGATTTTGCTCATCTGGTTCAGGGCGAACACGCCCAGAATCAGCATCAGGCCGCCGATCAGGGCAAAGCCGGTAAACGCCCGTGGGGCGATATTCATATTGCGAAGGGACATGGGGCGGATACCAAGAGAGGGCCGCATCCATGCGGGCTGAGACTGCTGTATGGATGACTTATCGGTCATGCGACTAAAGTCTTGAGGCACTGTGCGTATTTGTCGCAGAAGGGCCTGGGCGACGAAGTGCAGGAACCAGATCGGCAGATCACAGTCTTTAAAACTCGCGAGAACGGTCGGCCACCAGGAAAATCAAGGCTTTGCGCCGGTTTAACCCTGGCATCCGTGATGACTTTTCTTTATCGTACGCGCCCTTTGAAAAACGCTTGGAAGATCAAAATGTTGGAAGCATCCCTCAGCCAATTGGAACAGCTCGTCAGCGACCTGGTGCAACAGAACCAGACCCTCGCGCAAACCAACCAGACCCTGTCCACGGAACTGGCTCAGGCCAAGGATGAAAACGAAAGCCTGCAACTGAACCTGATGGAGCAGGAAGAAAAGCACGGCGCCACCGCTGCACGCATTCAAGCCCTGGTTGATCGCGTCAACGCAGGTCCTGTCAGCGCATGAACCACCATACAGCAGGGGTAAAAGTCGTCTCCATTCTCGGGGAGGACTATTCGATCAAGGCACCGGCCGGGGAAGAACAGACCCTGCTGGACGCGGCCATGATGCTCAAGGCAGCGCTGGATGACACCAAGCGCAAATACCCGACATTGATCGGTGACCGTTTGCTGGTGCTGGCGGCGATGAATCTGTGCTCGCAGCAGATTGAAATGAAGAAGCAGCACAAAGAAGAACTCGACCGTTACCAAGAGCAAGTCAGCGCCACGGTCGACACCATCGCCAAGACCATCAATCAGGGTTGATGGAGGTGCGCACAACCAAAGAATAGATTGTCGACTTGGTTGTATACAATCGGCACGGCTGTTGCATTGTTTCGGCCACTTATTCTTTGGGGGTGCTCCATGCAGTTGTGGCGACGCAGTATTCAATGGCAGCTGATTCTCAGCATGGGCACCGCCCTGCTGGTCAGCATCCTGATCGTGGTTGGCATTTATACCCTGGTGGTCAACCGCCTCGCCCAGAGCTATCTGGTCGAACAAGCCCTGCCGTCGAGCATTGAAGCGACGCGCAACGATATCGAACGCATCCTTGTGCAACCGCTGACGGCGGCCAAGGATATTGCCAGCAACACGATGGTGCGCGACTGGCTCGCCTCGGGCGAAGACAGCAGCAAAACAGCGGGCTTCGCGCAGTATCTGGAAGGCATCCGCGCCGAACATAAAGCCTTCACTGCTTTGATCATCGGCACCGAATCCAATCACTACATCACCGAAAAAGGCCTGGACCGCACCCTCAGTCGTGCCAAACCGGCCGATGCCTGGTTCTATTCCTTCCTCGACAGCAACCAGCCGCGCACCCTCAATATCGACAACGACGGTGCGACCGGAGAATTGGCGCTGTTTATCGATTTGAAGGTCGAGCAGGCCGGTAAGGTGGTCGGTGTGGCCGGGCTCGGTTTGAGTATGAAAGAGCTGTCGGAGCTGATTCACAACTTCAGCTTTGGTGAGCGCGGCAAGGTCTATCTGGTGCGTTCCGACGGTTTGATCCAGGTGCATCCGGAGGCGCAGTTCAGCGGCAAACGCACCTTGAGCGAGCAGATTGGCGCCAATGCGGCGCAGTCCGTCATGGGTCAAAAAAACGCTGTCAGCAGCAGCTTCAAAAGAGACAACGAAGACTTTCTCGCCTTCAGCCTGCCTCTGCGTGATCTGGGCTGGACCTTGGTGGCCGAAGTGCCGCAATCGCAGATCTATGCCGAGGCGCGCAAAGCCATGTGGATGAGCGGCGGCATCGGCCTTGCGGTGGCGCTGGTGTGCCTGGCCTTGGTGGTGTGGCTGGCGCAAGGTCTGGTGCGGCCGATCCGCCAGGTAACAGCGGCGCTGGTAGCGATTGGTAGCGGCGGTGGAGATTTGACCCAACGGTTAGATTCCAGTCGTGCTGATGAGTTGGGTGACCTTGCCCGGGGCTTCAATCGTTTCCTCGACAGTCAGCGCGGGATGATCGCTGAGGTACTGACCACCAGCGAGCGTTTGCGCACTGCTGTGGGGCAAGTGGCGAAAGTCGTCGAGAACACCGCTGAACGTTCCGGCCGTCAGCAGGAAATGACCGACATGGTCGCAACTGCGGTTCACGAGATGGGCCTGACCGTGCAGGAGATTGCGCAGAACGCTGGTAATGCTGCGTTGGCCTCGCAAACCGCGCGAGATGAAGCGATGCAGGCGCGGGAAGTGGTCGGCGGCTCGATCAAGCATATTGAAAGCATGTCCGATGAGATTGGCGTAGCGGCGGGTGCGGTCGGCGAGCTGGCGCATCAAGTGGCGTCGATTGATTCGGTGCTGGCGGTGATTCGCGGAGTTTCCGAGCAGACCAACCTGCTGGCACTTAATGCCGCCATCGAGGCGGCGCGCGCCGGTGATATGGGGCGCGGCTTTGCAGTAGTCGCTGATGAAGTACGCACTTTGGCGCGCCGCACTCAGGCATCTACCGATGAAATTCAGCAGATGATCGGCAGCCTCAAGCAGGGCGCGGAAAACGCCGTGTCGTCGATGCGCACCGGTCAGGCCGCGACCGGGACTGGCGTTGAATCGAGTCAGCGCACCGGGGCATCGTTGACCGCGATTACTGGTCAGGTCGAGCGCATCAGTGACATGAACCATCAAGTGGCGACGGCGACGGAAGAGCAGTCGGCGGTGACGGAAGAGATCAATCGTAACGTGCAGGGGATTTCTGATTTGGCGCGGGCGACGGCTGGGGAGGTTCGGGCGTGTCGTGAGGATTGTCAGATGTTGCAGAGGTTGGCGGACGATCTGGCGCGGCAGATGGGTGGGTTCAAACTCAGCTGAGTGTTAAACCAGAAAAGCCCCTCACCCTAGCCCTCTCCCGGAGGGAGAGGGGACTGAATGTGGGATGCTTGAGAAGTACGCCGACCTGAAAGTGCTTTACCGAATCCATAATCGACACGGTTTTTCAGGCCGATGTATAGCGCCAGACACCTCGGTCGGCCCCCTCTCCCTCTGGGCGGTCCGACGTTTCGGGAGGGCTGGGGTGAGGGTTGCGCTTCAGAACCACGCATCCTGCATCGCCAGGCACGTATCATCCCGCGCTTCCAGCAACGCCAGCTCATGGTGGCAGCCCGGTACTTCCCACGTCAGGAAATACCGCGCCGCCTGCAACTTGCCCTTATAGAAGTCGGCATCCGCTGCATTCCCTTTGGCCAGCCCTTCCTCGGCTCGAATCGCCTGCTCCAGCCAGCGCCAGCCAATCACCGTGTGGCCGAACACCTTCAGGTACAGCGCCGAATTCGCCAGACTGCTATTGACCTTGCCCTGTGCCAGATCGGTCAGCAGGCCGATGGTCACCGTTTGCAGGCGAGCTACAAGTTTCTCTAAAGGCTCACGCAGTGCGGTCAGTGATTCGTATGCTGTAGCGCGTTCAGCGGTGGTGGCGATCAGTCGAATCAATTGCTTCAGTCCAGCGCCACCGTTCTGCGCCAATTTACGCCCGAGCAAGTCCAGCGACTGAATGCCGTGGGTGCCTTCGTGAATCGGATTCAAGCGGTTGTCGCGGTAATACTGCTCTACCGGATACTCGCGGGTATAACCGTGGCCACCAAGGATCTGGATCGCCAGTTCATTTGCCTTCAAGCAGAACTCCGACGGCCAGGATTTGACGATCGGCGTCAGCAGATCCAGCAACTCATGCGCCTGTTTGCGCTCGGTTTCAGATTCAAGCGTGGTGGTGTCGTCGAATAAGCGTGCGGCATACAAGCCGAGGTCAAATGCACCTTCAACGTAGGACTTTTGCGTCAACAGCATGCGTCGTACATCGGCGTGCTGAATGATCGCCACCGGCGCTGTGGTCGGATCCTTGCTGTCCGGCACCCGGCCTTGCGGGCGTTCGCGGGCGTACTCCAGCGAATACAGATAACCGGCATAACCGAGCATCACTGCGCCCATGCCGACGCCGATCCGCGCCTCGTTCATCATCTGGAACATGTAGCTCAAACCGCGATGCGGCTCACCGACCAGATAACCGACGCACTCACCGTTATCGCCGAAGTTCAGCGCCGTGGAGGTGGTGCCGCGCCAGCCCATCTTGTGGAACAGCCCGGCCAGCAGCACGTCATTGCGTGGGCCGAGGCTGCCGTCATCGTTAACCAGAAACTTCGGTACGATAAACAGCGAAATGCCTTTAACGCCCGCAGGTGCGTCCGGCAGTTTGGCCAGGACCATGTGCACGATGTTTTCCGAGAGCGGGTGATCGCCGCCGGAGATGAAGATTTTGTTGCCCTTCAGGCGATAAGTGCCGTCGGACGCCGGCTCGGCGCGCGTACGAATATCCGACAGCGATGAACCTGCATGCGGTTCGGTCAGCGCCATGGTGCCGAAGAAGCGACCATCGATCATGGGCTGCAGGAAGCGTTGTTTCTGCTCCTCAGTGCCAAAGCTCTCGATCAGGTTCGCCGCGCCCATGGTCAGGAACGGGTACGAAGTCGACGCAGCGTTGGCCGACTGAAAATGGGCGAAGCAGGCTTGGGACAGCAGCGTCGGCAGTTGCATGCCGCCAGCGTCGAAGCTGCGCGCGGCATTGAGGAATCCGGCTTCGAGGAAAGCATCCACAGCCGGTTTCACTTCAGGAATCAGAATCGCCTTACCGTCCTCGTAGCGCGGCTCGTTCTCGTCGCCCTTGCGGTTGTGCGGTGCGAAGTACTTCTCGGCAATATTGCGCGCGGTGCCAATGGCGGCGTCGAAGGTTTCGCGATTGTGCTCGGCAAAGCGCTCACGCCGGGTCAGGCCCTCGGCATCAAGGACTTCATACAGCTCGAAAGCCAGATTGCGGGAACTGAGCAGCGTCTCGGACATGGCGGCCTACCTGAAGTTGGGGTTGGGCCGAGTCTAAGGTGGGGGAATAGAGGCTGGATAGGATGATTGATGAGAGTGATGCAGAGGTGAGGGCGACACTAATCAAATGTAGGAGTGAGCCTGCTCGCGATAGCGGTCTGTCAGTCAAATAAATGTGTCTGATAGATCGCTATCGCGAGCAGGCTCACTCCTACAAGGAATTGCATTCCAGGCGACTATTGCGGTCGCCTGGATTTAGACCGGTTTAGCCGATAGTCATCAAGCTGGCATTACCCCCCGCCGCAGCGGTGTTAACACTCAACGCCCGCTCAATCACCAGGCGCTCGAGCGCAATGTTGGTCTCGCCCTGGGACAAGCCCTGAACCCCAACGATCGCACCGGCACGCTTGGCAATCTGCTGGCAAACGCCGCGCAACTGGTCGGAATGGCCGTGATGCAGAACCGCATCAAACACCACGTCGTCTTTATTCCAGTCGGCAACCAGCTTGATCCGCGCCTGAATCTCCTTCGGCAGGCGTGCGAACAAGGCCTTGCTGATGTCGGACTCCGGCCATACCGCCGAACCGCCTACCGCCAGCACCGCCGCCAGTTGCGTCAGCAAATCACCTTCAACCTCGGCCAGGCACAACACGTGCTCACGCGGCAGGATCGCGTAGCTGTTTTTCTCACCGGTCGGGCCGGCCAGCACGCGGGTGATGCCGCTCTGCGATTGCGCAGCGTACTGCACGCATAGAGTGCTCAGGTCGGCAAACT
Source organism: Pseudomonas sp. 3B-A001-10F (assembly GCF_056313565.1). Taxonomy (NCBI): domain Bacteria; kingdom Pseudomonadati; phylum Pseudomonadota; class Gammaproteobacteria; order Pseudomonadales; family Pseudomonadaceae; genus Pseudomonas; species Pseudomonas sp. 3B-A001-10F. Next base: position 5,549 of record NZ_JBQYFW010000028.1, on the reverse strand, counting down.
TGTTGCTGTCGGCCCAGGCTTTCAGCGCGGTCAGCGGTTTGCTCATGGCGTCGCGCAGACGAACGTCCGGTGCCACGGCAGCATCACCGCGAGCGAAGGATTGTTCGATGGCATCAGTAGGGCGCGTCGACAGCAAGCGGTACAAGTACAGCGGGCCACCGGCTTTCGGACCGGTACCCGACAAGCCTTCGCCGCCGAATGGCTGCACGCCGACCACAGCGCCAACGATGTTGCGGTTGACGTAGACGTTACCGGCGTTGACGTTGTCGATCACCTTGGCGATGGTCTCGTCGATGCGCGTGTGCACGCCCAGCGTCAGGCCATAACCGGAAGCGTTGATCTGGCCGATCAGTTGATCGATCTCTTTGCGCTTGTAGCGAACCACGTGCAGCACCGGGCCGAAGATCTCGCGTTGCAGTTCGTCGAAGCTTTCCAGTTCGATCAGGGTCGGCATGACGAAGGTGCCGCGTTTGACTTCTTCGGTGTCGGCAATCGCCACTTGGTAGACGTTGCGACCTTTGTCGCGCATGCCCTGGATGTGCTTGTCGATGCCCGCCTTGGCTTCGGCGTCGATCACCGGGCCGATGTCCACGGACAGGCGCTCTGGGTTGCCGAGACGGCTTTCCGCCATGGCACCTTTGAGCATCTCGATGACGCGATCGGCGGAATCTTCCTGCAGGCACAGTACGCGCAGCGCCGAGCAACGCTGACCGGCGCTGTCGAAGGCCGACGAAACTACGTCGATCACGACTTGTTCGGTCAGAGCCGAGGAGTCGACGATCATCGCGTTCTGGCCACCGGTTTCGGCGATCAGCGGAATCGGACGGCCCTGGTTGTCGAGGCGACCGGCAATGTTGCGTTGCAGCAGGCGCGCGACTTCGGTGGAACCGGTGAACATCACGCCTTTGACGCGCTCATCGCCGACCAGACCGGCGCCGACGGTTTCACCGCGACCCGGCAGCAGTTGCAGCACGCCTTCCGGGATGCCGGCCTCAAGCATCAGGCGAACAGCCTGAGCCGCCACCAGTGGGGTTTGTTCGGCCGGTTTGGCCAGTACCGGGTTACCGGCAGCCAGTGCAGCAGCGACCTGGCCGCTGAAGATTGCCAGCGGGAAGTTCCACGGGCTGATGCACACCACCGGACCCAGTGGGCGGTGGGCGTCATTACTGAAATCGTTGCGAGCCTGCACCGCGTAATAACGCAGGAAGTCGACCGCTTCGCGGACTTCGGCGATGGCGTTGGCGTAGGTCTTGCCGGCTTCACGAGCCAACAGGCCCATCAGTGGCTGAATCTCGCCTTCCATCAAGTCAGCGGCACGTTCCAGAATCGCCGCACGTTCGGCCGGCGGGGTAGCCTGCCAGATCGGTGCGGCGTTCAGTGCGCATTGGATGGCGTTGTCGACGTCTTCAACCGTGGCTTCTTGAACATGACCGACCACATCACGGTGATCAGCCGGGTTCAGAACCGCTGCCGGCGTTTCGTTGCTGGAAGCGCAACCGAGCATCGGCGCGGCTTTCCAGTCATTGTGCGCAGTGGCGAGCAAGGCGCAGGACAATGAGGCCAGACGATGTTCGTTGGCCATGTCGATGCCGCTGGAGTTGGCACGCTCGGCACCATACAGATCACGCGGCAGCGGAATGCGCGGGTGCGGCAGGCCGAAACCACCTTCCACGGTCGCCATCTGCTCGATCTGCGCCACCGGATCGGCCACCAGTTCCTGAATCGAAATCGACTGGTCGGCGATGCGGTTGACGAACGAGGTGTTCGCGCCGTTTTCCAGCAAGCGACGTACGAGGTACGCCAGAAGGGTTTCGTGAGTACCGACCGGAGCGTACACGCGGCACGGACGGTTCAGCTTGCCTTCGGAAACCTTGCCTACAACTTGTTCGTAGAGCGGTTCGCCCATGCCATGCAGGCATTGGAATTCGTACTGGCCCGGGTAATAGTTCTGACCGGCAATGTGATAAATGGCCGACAGGGTGTGGGCGTTGTGCGTGGCGAACTGCGGGTAGATGACTTCCGGCACCGACAGCAGTTTGCGTGCGCAAGCGATGTAGGAAACGTCGGTGTACACCTTGCGGGTGTAGACCGGATAGCCTTCCAGGCCTTCGACCTGGGCGCGCTTGATTTCGCTGTCCCAGTACGCGCCTTTTACCAGGCGGATCATCAGGCGATGACGGCTGCGACGGGCCAGATCGATCACGTAGTCGATCACGTACGGGCAACGCTTCTGGTAAGCCTGGATGACGAAACCGATGCCGTTCCAGCCGGTCAGTTGCGGCTCGAAGCACAGGCGCTCAAGCAGATCCAGCGACAGTTCGAGACGGTCGGCTTCTTCGGCGTCGATGTTCAGGCCGATGTCGTATTGCTTGGCCAGCAAGGTCAGCGACAGCAGGCGCGGGTACAGCTCGTCCATCACACGCTCGTACTGTGCACGGCTGTAACGCGGGTGCAGTGCCGACAACTTGATGGAGATGCCCGGGCCTTCATAAATCCCACGGCCGTGGGACGCTTTGCCGATCGAGTGAATGGCTTGTTCGTACGACGCCAGGTACTTCTGCGCGTCGTGTTCGGTGAGGGCCGCTTCACCGAGCATGTCGTAGGAATAACGGAAGCCCTTGGCTTCGAACTTGCTCGCGTTGGCCAAGGCTTCGGCGATGGTTTCGCCGGTGACGAACTGCTCGCCCATCAGGCGCATGGCCATGTCGACGCCCTTGCGGATCATCGGCTCGCCGCTCTTGCCGATGATGCGGCTCAAGGACGACGTCAGGCCAGCTTCGTTGTGGGTGGACACCAGTTTGCCGGTCAACAGCAGGCCCCAAGTGGCGGCGTTGACGAACAGCGACGGGCTGTTGCCCAAATGCGGATGCCAGTTGCCGGTGCTGATCTTGTCGCGGATCAGTGCGTCGCGAGTGCCTTTGTCCGGGATACGCAGCAGCGCTTCGGCCAGACACATCAGCGCTACGCCTTCCTGGGACGACAGGGAAAATTCCTGCAGCAGACCCTGAACAATGCCTGCACGACCGCCGGCACTTTTCTGGTTACGCAGTTTTTCCGCGATGGAAGCGGCGAGTTTGTTGGTGGCTTCTGCCATCGGCGCTGGCAGGCGAGCCTGCTCGATCAGCATCGGCACCACTTCCGGCTCAGGGCGACGGTAAGCGGCAGTGATCGAAGCACGCAGTACGGATTGCGGCAGGATGCTTTCGGCGAATTCAAGGAAGCACTGGTGGGCGTGATCGGTGTGCACTTCGCCCGCCTCATCGGCGTCCTTGGCGGTCAAACCGTTCAGCTCGGTCAGGGTTGCACCACCCTCGAGTTTTTCCAGGTAATTGAAAATTGCCTGCTTGATCAGCCAGTGCGGCGTGCGATCAATCGAGGTTGCGGCGGCCTTCAGGCGTTCGCGGGTCGGGTCATCGAGTTTGACCCCAAGGGTGGTGGTAGCCATATTTTTATCCTCATGGTTGCCACAGTTGCGTGGCATCAGCTGGCGGCAAGATTAGCCGTGCGCCGAAAGAGGTGCAACCGGGTGCAACCCTTTTTTTGTCGGAATAATAGGCAACTCGTCAGGAATTATTTTCTGGTACGAAAGTGCTGCTCCTGCTTGGTGCTTTTGCTTCTAGCAAAGGGCCATGACTGCCACAAAAGGGAGCAAAAACGGGGTGATTGTCGATAAATCCGACTGGGTGCAACTTATTCTCACGAAACTGGTTGCACCTTATTTGATTTGTTGCATAGCATTCGCGCCCTAGGTGCAACCGGGAATAACCCGGTGTACCGGCTGATGGCTTTCCTGGGGAAACATCAGTCCTAAATGCGCGGGATCCCGGATCGTCTGCCAAACGTCGTCGTTTGCGAGCGGTTCACTACCGCCGCTACATAAAAACAAAGCCAGGGCGTAACTCAATGAGCGTAAGCAATCCAACCCTGATCACGTTCGTGATCTACATCGCAGCAATGGTGCTGATTGGCTTGATGGCCTATCGCTCCACCAACAACCTTTCTGACTATATCCTCGGCGGTCGAAGCCTCGGTAGCGTCGTCACCGCACTGTCGGCCGGTGCTTCCGATATGAGCGGCTGGTTGTTGATGGGCCTGCCGGGCGCCATCTATATGTCCGGTCTGTCTGAAAGCTGGATCGCCATCGGTCTGGTCATCGGTGCCTACCTCAACTGGCTGTTCGTTGCCGGCCGTCTGCGCGTGCAGACCGAGCACAACGGCGACGCCCTGACCCTGCCGGACTACTTCGCCAGCCGTTTTGAAGACAAAAGCGGCCTGCTGCGGATCATCTCGGCGATCGTGATTCTGGTGTTCTTCACCATCTACTGCGCTTCCGGCATTGTGGCCGGTGCCCGTCTGTTCGAAAGCACCTTCGGCATGTCCTACGAGACCGCGCTGTGGGCCGGTGCTGCGGCGACAATTGCCTACACCTTTATCGGCGGTTTCCTGGCAGTGAGCTGGACCGACACCGTACAAGCCACCCTGATGATTTTCGCGCTGATCCTTACGCCAATCATCGTGCTGCTGGCCACCGGTGGTGTCGACACCACGTTCCTGGCCATCGAAGCGCAAGATCCAAGCAACTTCGACATGCTCAAAGGCACCACTTTCATCGGCATCATCTCGCTGATGGGCTGGGGTCTGGGCTACTTCGGTCAGCCGCACATCCTCGCGCGTTTCATGGCGGCGGATTCGGTGAAATCGATCGCTAAGGCGCGTCGCATCTCCATGACCTGGATGATCCTGTGCCTGGGTGGCACCGTGGCGGTGGGCTTCTTCGGTATCGCGTATTTCTCGGCACACCCGGAAGTGGCCGGTCCCGTGACCGAGAACCCTGAGCGCGTGTTCATCGAACTGGCGAAGATCCTCTTCAATCCGTGGGTGGCCGGTGTCCTGCTGTCGGCGATTCTGGCTGCCGTCATGAGCACCCTGAGCTGCCAGTTACTGGTGTGCTCGAGCGCCCTGACTGAAGATTTCTATAAAGCCTTCCTGCGCAAATCCGCCTCCCAGGTTGAGCTGGTCTGGGTCGGCCGCGCCATGGTGCTGTTGGTGGCACTGATCGCGATCGCCTTGGCGGCCAACCCGGAAAACCGCGTACTGGGTCTGGTGTCCTACGCTTGGGCCGGTTTCGGTGCTGCGTTCGGTCCGGTTGTGCTGATCTCGGTTATCTGGAAAGGCATGACTCGCGACGGCGCACTGGCCGGTATTCTGGTCGGCGCGATCACCGTGGTGGTCTGGAAGCATTTCGAACTGCTGGGTCTGTACGAAATCATCCCGGGCTTCATCTTCGCCAGCCTGGCCATCTACATCGTCAGCAAGATGGGCGAGCCGACCAGAGGCATGGTGCAGCGCTTCGACGCGGCGGAAAAAGATTTCCACTTGAACAAGTGATTGTTCTGAGCTGAGGCTCACCGGAAAACGGCCCGTTTCCTATAGGAGGCGGGCCGTTTTTTTGTGCCTGTAATTTCTCTGATTCACCGCGATCCCCTGTAGGAGTGAGCCTGCTCGCGATAGCGGTTCATCAGTAACGAAAATGTTGACTGTCACACTGC